>CANQUN010000104.1 GCA_947627065.1 uncultured Clostridia bacterium | reverse complement strand
CGGGGAACACGATTTCCGCCAAATTGTCGCAATCGGCAAAGGCCGAACTTTCAAAGTTGATTCTTCCGTCATAGCCCGTGCCGCTGAAGTTTACCGACCAGAGATATGCGCAGTAACTGAACACGCCCATGCCGAAGGAGTTGAGGCAGGGATAGAGGGTTACCGTGTCGAGACCGGTATTGGCGAAAGCCATGTCCCCTATGTCGGTTATCTTTGTAAAGTCAAATTCGTCGATGAGTTCGCAGTTGCGGAAAGCGCTGTCCTCTATTACGGTAATGTTGTCGGGCAGGGTGTAAGTTGCGAGGGCGTAGTCGTTTTCAAACGTGCCATGCGGGATTACCGTGAGCGGGCTGCCCGGGGCAAAGATTGCGCTTTGCAGGTTGGGACAGTCGTAGAAACATGCCGCGCCCAAGTCGGTAACGGAAGCGGGGATTACTATTTGGGTAAGGTTGGGGCAGTTCCAGAACGCGCCCATGCCGAGAGAGGTAAGGTCGGGCAGGTCGATGGAAGCGAGACCCGAATAGAAGAAACACTGCTGGCCGATGCTCTTGAGAGCGCTGCCGTCGGCAAAGGGCAATGTGGACAGGCTGTCGCAATAAGAGAAGGCCGCTTCTCCGATAGTTTCGACCGAGGCGGGGATGGTGATGTCGGAGAGGTTGTACTGACGGAGGAAGCACTGCTTGCCGATGGTGGTGAGAACGCCGTCTTCGGCGAAATTGACGGTGGCGAGCGCTTCGGTAAAGTCGTCGTACTCGTCGTTCATGGTAGAATGGTTGGCGAACGCGCCGAGACCGAGCGAGGTTACGCCAGCACCGATGTTTACGGTTTCAAGCGTGGTGAAGTTGGCAAACGCGTAGTCGGCAATCATGCCGCCGCGTATGGTAACGGTTTTGAAGGATTCGGGGACGAAAACGCCGACGATGTCTATGCTGGAGACGAGTTCGGAGCCGACGGTGTTGATGGCGTACCAGAAGTTGTCTCCGCGGTAATATTCGAGATAATCATAGGACATCTGGTTCATCCAGCAGAACAGCGAGGCGAACATTCCACCCTCGTTGGGGTATTCTCCCTCCGCATTGGGGATGGACGTGAACTTGCGGGTGCCTGCGAAGGGCAGGTCGGCAGATTCAAGATGATAGAGGCCCGCGAAAGCCGAAAGGCCTATGTACTCTATCTCGTCGGGGACGTAGACGGAAGTTACCGTTCCGTTCCACGCGAGGAATGCGTTGTCCGCAATGGCCTTGACGGGCAGGTCCTTGAAGGACGTGGGAATGTCGAGGTGGGTGAGCGTGGTATCGTTGAGTTCGGTAATCTCGTAGTAGTTGCCGTCGGGGTCCTCTACCAGATGATAAGTATAAGGATAAACGTTATACTTCATAGTGAGGGTCATGTCCTCGGTGGGAACGATAGTTGCGTCCGCCGCGTAATCGGCGGAGCCGTCCGTCCAGCCCGTGCATTCGTACTTGCCGTCGTTGTATTCCGCTTCGGCCGCAAGGTCTACCATGCCGCCCTCTTCCCAGTCTACAATCTTGACGCTATCCGGCATGTTGAGGGTAACCTGATAGGTCAAAGCCCTCGTGTACTTGGCGTAAAGGGTTACGCTGTTTTCGGGAGTGTACGCGCCGTCTATCGGATCGCCCGAGAAGTCGGCATTGTCGTACCAGCCGCGGAAACGGTAGTGGTCGTAGTTGTCGGGGGTCGGGAGTTCGATAGAGGTGCCCTTTTCGACAAACTGCGCTTCCACAGCGGGACCGTCGCCCGTGTTGAAGGTTACCTGATAGCTGACCGTCATGTTGCACGCCGCAAAGCCCGCAACGCCGATTGCCAAAGCAACCATCAGAATGGGCAAAAGAAATTGGGTTTTCTTTTTCATTGAGTTGCCTCCAAAAATATTGTTTGAATAATTATACCATGCTAAAAGAAGGGCTGTCAAGTTTTTTTAAGGGGGAATTTGCCTGTTTTTTGGGTTTTCTCTTGCGTAGTATGGGCGTTTTTTTTGATGAATTCAACGAATATTGTTTATGCAGGAAATGTATAATTTTGAAAAATTCGGGGATTTTCTTGGATTTTTAAGGGGTTTTATGAGCGGGGGCGTTGGTTTTTTTGTTGGCGGGCGGGATTTTTTGTTGGGGACGTAAATGTTTAAGGCGGCGTTGTGGGCGTTGCGGGTTTTTTGAGGTCGAGGCGATGAGGGTTTTTTGAGGGCGAGGCGCTGAGGGTTGCGTTGCCCACCCCCTGAATCCCCCTCCTCGGGAGGGGGCAAAGGTTAGATGATACTCGGGAGGGGGCATGTCAGTGATGAGTGTTTAGTGATTAGTTATTAGTTAGGGGTCCCCTCTGCCCTGCCGTAAAATGTGCAAGGCGGCGGGCTGAATGCCCGCCGCCTTGGGGTTGGTGGTTTATTATTATAATGTTGTGGTTTGGGTACGTTGCCCACCTCAGTCGCTTACGCGACAGCTCCTCCTCGGGAGGAGCCATTTGAGGGACGTTGCCCACCCCCTTAATCCCCCTCCTCGGGAGGGGGCATGTGGGATAATTCCTCGGGAGGGGGCATGTCAGTGATGAGTGTTTAGTGATTAGTTATTAGTTAGGGGTCCCCTCTGCCCTGCCGTAAAA
>CANQUN010000103.1 GCA_947627065.1 uncultured Clostridia bacterium | reverse complement strand
GCTGAGCAGCTCGTTGCGCGTATGACGCGTGTCGGCGAGGTGCTCGCTATACGCCCGAAGCGCCTGCGTGAGCGCGTCGCAGTCCGGCGCACCGGGCATATACGCGGTCACGCGGTCCGCGAGCGCAAGCACCACCGCAGACTGCAATTCCTCGCCCTCCAGCCGCTCCAGCTCCAGCCGGATCCGTTCCGCGTGCTTTCGCGACGCGTCGCCGGCCGCACGGTGCAGCAGAAACGCCAGTGCGCCGCTGACCGCAGCGCCGAGCAGTCCTGTCGATGCTGCGATCACGCCGAACAGGTCGAACAGCGTTCCGTCCATGGCATTTCCCTCCCTTCTTTTTAATTTTTATTAGTTGACATAATTCGTTTGACTTTTGTGTTTGGGAGACTGCCCGACGGGTTCGTCATCCTTTCTTTTGCGTTTTCATTGGTTGACATAATCCGTCATCCTGCCGTTGCAATCAGGGGACAAACGCAGAAACGCCGTTGCGCCGTGGGGGACGTGACGATGGAACGGCAAAGTGCCACGGCGACGGCACGACGGGGTTGCAGCGAGGCACAACGGCGAGGACGTAGTTGGGACACAGTGATTGCATTGCCCCACGCCCTTGCGGCTTCTCGAAAGTTTACATAACCCGCTTCCCGTTGTCGTCAAGTTTGGGAAACCGTCGGACAGAGTTGTCCGTGCAGATCTTGAAACGCTGATGCGCTTCAGAAACCCGACGAGGGCGCGGCAGGGATTGGGCAAGGATGGAGCGGGACGCAGTGGTCGCGTTGCTCCTTATTTGGTTTCAAAAGTTTACATAATTCTCTTCTCGCGGTCGCCGAATTGGAGAAGCCGAACGGTGAAACCAAACCGCTTCCCTGCGGGTTCTCACAGGTTGACGACGTTCACCCCTCGCGGTCGCTACGTTCTCTCGGTCATTGCGATTAAAGGGCAGCTACACGGGATCACACCCGTTCTCTTTAGTTTACATAATTCATTCTTCGTCATCGTCACGCTTGGAAAACTGCTTAACGAGGTTATTCGCACAGACGCTGCACGCTGCGCAAAGGACCCCCTGCGTCACGGACGAATACAACGCCTGCAGCAGTCCCGCGCCTTCGCCCCAAAAATAGACGAAGCACACGCCGACCCCTGTGCCGCAAAGCACGAACGGGATCAACCAATCTCGCATGGGGCTGCGTTTGAGCAGCATTCCGAGGACGTAAAGCACCGGCACGAGCGCGAACAGCTCGCTCCGCAGGTAGTCGGTCAGATCGATTTGCATATGGATTTTCCTCCTTTCGTTGGTTTACATAATTTGTATGATTTTTCCGCACAGGACTGCGTTTGTGCAGTATTCCGAGGACGTGCAGCCCGGCGCGAGCGCGAGCAGCTCGCTCCGCAGATGGTCGGTCAGGTTGATTTGCATATGGATTTCTCTCCTATTCGGTGGTTTTGGTTTTCATTACTTTTTTGGTTTACATAATTCAATTTTGTAATTGGGAGACGTCGAACGGAGTTGTCCTCGAAGGCGCCGAGACGTCGGTGCGACGCGAGGACGAAACGGGGGTGTGGTGGAGGTGCGGTGATGGCGTAGCGGGTGTGGACGGGGAAACGGTGAGGGTGTGGTGTGGCGGGGCGGGGGGGGGGCGGGAAGTGCAGGGAGGTACCACGGCAGAGGAGCGACGGGATGTGTTGCGGGGGGCGGGGCGAGAACACGGTGATGGTGTGGTAGGGCGTGACGCGGGGCATGGCGAGGACGTAACGTGAACACGGCGAATCTTGTGATCAGGGCGCGAACGCGTTTGACGCTGAAAACCCAACGGAAGCCGGTTAGAACATGGGAATGAGCGGTGAGGCAACACGGCGAGGATGCAGTGGGACACAGTGGACGCGGTGAGGGCGTGACAAGGAGACGGCAAGGGGGCAGCGGAGACATAGCGAGGACGTGACGGGAGTGGGGCGGGAGTTGCTGGGGGCACCGCGGCGGAGGTGCGACAGGGGGGAAGCGAGACAAAAGCACAACCGATGCGTGGTGGAGTGTGACGGGAGCACGACGGGAGCGTGGCGGGGTGTGGCAAAGCGTGGTGTGGGGCAAGACGATAGCGTGGCGGGGATTTTTCTTCGTCGCCAAAGGTTTACATAATTCGCGTTTGCATGACGCAGTGTCGGGATGGAGTGTGTATTTTTTCATGGAGGTAGAAGGGGTGGATGGGGTTTCCGTCTTTGGGGTTTCCGTCTTTTTGGTGAGTTTCCGCACAGGGGATGGATTTTCCCCTTTTCGGGGGTGAGGATTCCGCCGCTTCCGGTAGTTTACATAATGCTTTTTTCTATGACGAGGTGTCGAAATGGGGACCGTCGATTCCTGCATGGGGGGAGAAGGATTTGGGTTGGGGTCTGTCTTTTTGGCGTGTTCCGCACAGGAGGGGTGGATTTCCACCTTTTCGGAAGAGCGGCTTCCCTGCTTGCTTTCGAGGGTGGGGCACCTTCGAGGGAACGGCTTCCTTCTTCCGGTTTGGGGGAAGGAGGTTCTTGCACTTGTGGTTTTACACAATTCGTTTGCAATTCCGTCCGCAGTTCATCCGCGATCCGTCCGCGATCCGTCCGTGACCCATCCGCGAATCGTCCTCAATTTCGTCCGTGACTCGTCCGCGATTCGCACGTCAATGTGACGCGGTG
>CANQUN010000102.1 GCA_947627065.1 uncultured Clostridia bacterium | reverse complement strand
CTTGCAAACAACGCGCACCCGCAATCACCCCTCGCCACGCAAGATGTAACCATCTCCATCGACTTATATATCCCGCAACGCAACCCACTCCGAAACGCGCCTTTTTTGTGTGATTCAGGCCACTTTTGCTTATTTTTAGCATGCAAGCAGTCAACCTATCACACGGTCATTTACTCAACCTGCGCACTGCAACCCACGTGTCACCGCAAACCACGTGTCGACCCTGTGTTCCACAAACCCGTCCCGCACAGTCTGCACTGCTCAGGCCCGTGCAAAAATTTGACAGCCCGCGCAAGAAGTGTTAAAATAGATAGGAGGTGCACATGAAGTTCAAGACCGCCATACTCGACGAAGCGGCCGTGAGGCGTGCGCTTTCGCGCATATCGTACGAGATAATCGAACGCAGCGACCTCGGCCGCGTTTTGCTCGTGGGGATAAAGACGCGGGGCGTTCCGCTGGCCGAAATAATAAAAACCAACATTGCGGGCATAACGGGCACGGCCCTGCCCGTGTGCGAACTTGACATCACCCACTTCCGCGACGACGTGGCCGAAAAGGTGGAGGTGAAGGGTGAAGGCCTTGCCGTCTGCCCCGAGGGTAGGGACGTCATTCTCGTGGACGACGTGCTGTTTACGGGCAGAACGACGCGCGCCGCCATAGAAGCCGTGCTGTCGTCGGGCCGCGCGCGCACCATCCGCCTTGCCGTTCTGGTGGACAGGGGGCACCGCGAACTGCCCATCCGTGCCGATTTCGTTGGCAAAAACGTGCCCACCTCGATGAAGGAAGAAGTCGTCGTTTCCATCGCGCCCGTCGACGGCGAAACTTCGGTCAGTATTTACGAAAAGTAAGCGGATACCACATAAAAAGACTGTATACAATCCAAAAAGTCAACCAAAAGTTGTTTTAATTCTTTGTGCACCTGCGAACCTACGCCGAGCAAAGGCACATCAAACACTCGCCAACGCAGTCAAGCAAAGCCACCGCAGACTCCCACAAAACGTGCCAAACAACCCGTCGCAGACACCCGTCAAAGCAACCAAACAAACTCGCGGCAGCCAACCGTAAACTCACACAGAAAATTCGCCGCACCTGATCTAAAAACATAGTCAAAAACACAAAAAGTCCCCTGAATCTCACGTTAAACGCCATTTTCGATATGGATTGGGGGATTTTTATTTTACTTTTTCGGCTCAGTCATTCGGTTTTTCATCGGCTTACAATCTAACGCCCTGTCCGCAAAAAAGCCCAAACCGAAGCGCAAAACACCAAACCAAAAAATCGTCAAAGCAGAGCGCAAAAAATACGCAAAACAACAAAAAACCGTCAACGCGGCACGCAAAATCACCCAAACGACAACGGAGACAACCGCAAAATCTCCCGCCAAATCTCCCGCCAAAGCACCCGCAACAACCCGCACGCAAGCACATGCAAAACGCGGCCGCCATATCAAAAGTGCCCTAAAACGCGCAAAAACGCAAAAAAAGAACGGCTTCCGCCGTTCTTTTTTATCACTCAAAACGCCCGCCGCGCCGCAAAACGCGAGCCTCAAAAAGGCGCAGGCCTCAATCACAAACGCCCCAGCAAGGCACAAGCCTCAATCACACAGCCTCGCAAAAGCCGCAGCCCGCAACCAAAAAGCCAAAAGTCAAAATCAAAAGGTAAAAAAATCAAAATTTCAGACGTTGAATCTGAAAAGCACCACGTCCCCGTCCTTAAAAACGTAATCCTTGCCTTCCGAACGGACCTTGCCTTTCTCCTTGGCGGCGTTGTAACTGCCGCATTCGAGCAGGGTTTCGTAATCGACCACTTCGGCGCGGATGAATCCCTTTTCAAAATCGGAGTGGATCTTGCCCGCAGCCTGCGGTGCCTTTGTGCCGTTTTCAATCGTCCAGGCACGCGTCTCCTTCTCGCCCGCGGTGAGGTAGCTGATAAGCCCCAGCAACCTGTAAGACGCCTTGACCAGACGGTCCAGCCCGCTTTCTCCAAGGCCGAGTTCGCTTAAAAATTCGGCGGCTTCGGCCTTGTCCATCATGGACAGTTCCTCCTCGGTCTTGGCGCATATCACGAGAACCTCGCTGCCCTCGGAATGTGCGAAATCGAGGACTTTTTTAACAAGAGGAATATCCTCGTCGGGCTTGCCCATGTCCTCTTCGCCTATGTTCGCGGCGTAAATCACGGGCTTTGCGGTCAGCAAAAACAGCCCCTTGACAAACTCCTTTTCCTCATCGGAGAGGGGAATGTTGCGCACCGATTTTTCATCCGAAAGCCCCGCGTACAGTTTTTCGAGAATGTCCACCTCTGCGGCGTACTTCTTGTCGCCCGTCTTCATCATGCTGCGCGACTTGTCGAGACGTTTGGAAATGGTCTCGAGGTCCGCAAGGATGAGTTCGAGGTTAATTATGCTTATGTCCCGCAGCGGGTCCACGCCGTTTTCCACGTGCGTAACGTTTTCATCGGAAAAGCACCTGACCACGTGAACGATGGCATCCACCTCTCTTATGTGGGAGAGGAATTTGTTGCCCAGCCCCTCCCCGTGAGAAGCGCCCTTGACCAGCCCCGCAATGTCCACAAATTCTATGGTGGCGGGCGTAATCTTCTTGCTGTCGTACAGTGCGGCAAGTTTGTCAAGCCGTTCGTCGGGAACGGCGACCACGCCCACGTTAGGCTCTATGGTGCAAAACGGAAAATTTGCCGCCTGTGCGCCGGCGTGTGTAATTGCGTTGA
>CANQUN010000101.1 GCA_947627065.1 uncultured Clostridia bacterium | reverse complement strand
CAGCGGCTCTTTGTCAGAGAGTAGGCAATACAATCAGGGTACAACGTGTTTTTGGGGGAGTGCCCGCCGCGCCTGCTGCGCCCTCCGCTTTTGCCGTACACAAAGTACGGCTGTAAGCGCACGCCTTGCAGTCATCGACGGGCGCTCTCCCCAAAAATCTTCGACCTGCCGCGTGTGCGATTTTTTGACTTTGCAAGGCGGCAGGCCGCAGGAATACTAACGTATTTCAAGGCCGACAACGCAGCAAATCGGAAAATCGCGCCGCATCAGGCGCATTGTACCCTGATTGCATTGCCTAGCCGCACAAACGAAAAGGCGTTGTCTGCGGCAATATCGCGTATTTGTATGCGGCGAATGGGGCCGCTGCGCTCCCACCAGGTGGGGTCGCGGGGAGACATGCGCTCGTGGGGCAAATCGGTAATGAGCGCTATCATGTCGTCGCCCGGGCAAGCCGGCCCCACGGCGCGTATGTGGGCGATTTCGCCATCCTCGCACCCGCCCGAAATATGAATGCCGTCCCCCAGGCTGCTGGTCGTCACGTCGGCGATGGTGATATGCTCAATTTTAAAATTTTTAACGTAATTCAGACAAATGTGAAAATGCCCGGAATCCTGCACCGTCATGTTGCTCAGGCGCAGGCCGCTTACATCGGCAAAGTGTATCAGTATGCCAAGGTAGGGGTCGCCCGCCCCGTCCGGCGAGCAGGGGTTGGCGGCGCAGTTGCCGTTCCAAATGCCGCCGGTTACCGTTATATCCTCCGCGCCCGGGCGGTTGGTCAGCAAATAGGAGTCGCGGCCCACGCCAAATCCTTCGGTTAAAAAGAAAAACGCTTCGGGGTGGGCGCGCAGCCGTGTGTGCGAGGGCAGCGCCAGCGGCCCCTCTATACGGTACTTGCCCGCCGGAATATAAATGCGCCCGCCGCCGTTTAGTACCGCCTGCAGCGCTTCGCCCTCACAAGCGAAACCGTCGCCTTTTACGCCGTAGTCTAATACGTTTTTTTCTGCCATGCCAAACACCTCTTGCTGTTATGGTTTTTATTCTGGTTGCCCTGCTCCGTTACGTTCGGCTGCAACCTGCGACCGCCGCCGGTTTGCCCCGAAGCCCCGCGCCGACGACCATGCCGCCGCCCATAATACGCTTTCCTCTCGTACCGTTTTCGTTCCGATAAACGGGCAGCCGCTCAACGCTTCTTAATCGGATGCCGAATAACGGTTTTCCATTTTTCGGGGGGAACTTTTCTTGCATCCGACAGATAAATTTCGTGGTGCAGCCGTGTGTCCGTCAGGTCGTTCGCATATCCGTTTTCGGCCAAATATTGGTTCATCAAAGCAACCGTGGCGGGTTCGTCGTCAAACGGCCCTAAGTGCATCATTTGCACGCATAGCCCCTCTTCCACGGTCAAAAATTCGGCCGACGAACAGTCCAGCTTTTTCTTTTTGCTTGCTGTTTCCACCGCCCACGCAACGTCCTCTTTCGTGACAAAATCGGGCAGCCGAATGACGGAAATCCAATGAAAGGAAGCCTTATCTGTATAATTGATTCCTTCCATATTCTCTTGCCACCAGAAGCCCTCAAGCGGCGGCACGACGTATGCAAAAAAGCCTTTGATTTTGTAATCGGTTTTGTAACTCATTTTCAGGGTGTAGGCAACCGCATATAAAATACCGATTGCCTGCTGATAAGCGCCGCCGGCCTCGTTTGGGTCGCCCGCTCCCCGAACCGCAATATAATTTGCCTTGGGTACGTTTACGATTTCAGGCTTGTTTTTCGGCATATAAAATTCTTTGTATTCTTTCTTAAAATCGAAAGCCATAATTCCCTCCACTATGTACAAGTTATCATTAAAAATTATTTTACAGCAGTCATAAACAAGCGGGGAAATGGGAATAGAATCTCGCCGTTTTGCTGAATAGGATAATATCTTTGCGTTTCCGTCAGGACATCCTTTTCAAATTCATCCTTGTCACCGTCGTTCAACTGTTCCAGAAACGGGCGCAGCCCCGTACCCTTGTACCATTCTACGATACTTTGATGAGAAGGCATTGCATGAAAATAAGTAGTCTCCCACATTCGAAAGTTACCGGAAAGACCGGATAATAGATCAAAATATTCTTCTTCCGTCAGGATATGAAAGCCTCTTGAGGCAGAAATCTTCCGCTTCCATTTTTCGGATTCTGCCATGTTCTTTATAATCCTGTGCATCGGGTGCTTAGCTTGCTGCGGTATCTGGATTGCGAGCGTACCGTTCTCATTCAAAAGCCCCATCAGTCTTTTGATCAGAAGCCTGTGATTGGGTATCCATTGGATACAGGCGTTTGAAAAGACGACGTCGAATTGATCGCAGATATTGACAAGATCCGTGCTTGCGTCGAGCTTCCTAAATTCAAGTTCCGGATTGTTTTTTCTTGCGGCGGCAAGCATATCGTCCGAATAATCCGCTCCGATGATTTTGGCGTTGGGAAATCTTCTTTTTAATACCGCAGTACTGTTGCCGATCCCGCATCCAACATCAAGGGCTGCCCGCACATTCTCTGAATTGATTGAATTGGCAAGAGCGATTGCGGGCAGAGTCCGTTCTTCCTTAAATTTGCTGTATTGTTCTGCATTCCATTCGAACATTTTAGCGTCCTCCTCTCAAATAATCTCTCCGAGACTGCCAATAACGGTCATAGAAAGACCGAGTACGAGTAATATGGTTCCCGTGACATACCCTAATCTGTTTTATAACTCATTTTCAAAGTGTAGGCAATACAATCAGGGTACAATGCGCCTGACGCGGCGCGATTTCCCGATTTGCTGCGTTGTCGGCCTTGAAATACGTTAGTATTCCTGCGGCCTGCCGCCTTGCAAAGTC
>CANQUN010000100.1 GCA_947627065.1 uncultured Clostridia bacterium | reverse complement strand
TGTGCTCCTCGGGCGAATCCTTTACTTCCGTCGCCGTGCCGAGGGACTTGGGATGAATCTCGAACGTGATCGTGATCATGCCGAGATAGTTCTGCGCACCCGTGATACGCACGGTGGCCGTCTTTCCGTTGTACGTCGCGTTGGTGTTGTCGGCGTACGCCAGCGAGTAGCTCGCGGACGTAAGCGGGTACTTCATTCCGCTTTCGATTCCGCTCTTGTCGCTGTCATGCTGATAGCCGAGGAGTCCGCTCACGGGCGTAATTTCGTACCCCGTGTAGATAATTTGGCCGCCGTCCTTGGTGATCGTGTACTTGCTGCTATCGTCGCCGAACTTAAAGCCATCGGCAAGTTGGACGATTGTTTTGACTTGCTCAGCGGGGAGCGCGGCAAGGTCGAGCGCGCTGATGTTGAACGTCAGCGTGGTCGATTTGGTGCCCGAAACGTCGAAGGCGAAGTTTTCGCTGTTGAGCGTGAGCTCCACGGAGTACGTGCCGGCGTCGATGTAGTTGGGGGCGTCTTTCGCCGACGCGTTCCAACCGGCATAGGTGTACTTAATCGTGAGTTCGTCCGTACTGTACTTTTGACCGCTGCTGCCGTCAAGGAGATTCGCGCCGTTGTTGGTGGACGCAAGGACAGGATACAGCTTGTGCTCCGCGCCGTCGTAGGGAATGTTGCGATCTGCGGGCGTATGCTTGTCGCCCACATAGAGGTTTGCGCTCAAAACGGAGCGTTCGATGGTGTAGGTGAGCGTGAGCTTCCCCTCCGTACTCGAGATGAGCTCATAATTCTCGTCCAATTCGAGCGTGAATTCGTACTTCCCGGCATTCGTAAAGAGCGCCCGGGCCGTAGCTTCGTCAACAGATTCGGCGACGCCCTTTGTGACGGAGAAGTCGGTCGCTACATGGGCTACATCCGTCTCTGTGGCGGTGACAATGTAGGTGTCCGCGCCAACCATGTATGTGAGCTTGTAGCCGAGGCCGTCGAGGCTGCCCGAGATCTCCGTCGTGCTGAACGTGATCCCCCACGCGCCGTTCTTGCCCTCTTCGGTGGTGAAGCAGAAATGGCCCTTGCGGTCATACACGTTGCCCGTGGACATCTGCGTCGCGGAGACTTTGAGCGGGTTAATCGTCCACGTGTTCTGCATGGACGTGTAGGCGTCTGTCGGGTGTTGATAATAGAGATCGTCGGATACTTTCTCCCCACTGCCCTTGAAAGTGTCGCCCTTCTTCACTTCAAAGACATAGTTCTTTTTGCCGATGTTCGTAAGCGTGACGGTGACCGTGTACTTGCCTGCGCCGTACGGCTTGCCCTCGCGCAAATCGGCAGTGCTGTCCGCCACAGGAGTATAGGTGACATTATAATCGGTGGTTATCGTCGGAAGGGCGCCGTTGCCCGGCTGCAAGTTGGAGAACCGAAGGGTGGGTTCGTTGGCTTGACGGTTGAAGGTGGCCTCCGACTTGTCAAGCTGCACATTGAGCGCCGCCCGCAGGATTTGGAAGGTTACGGTATCGCTCAAGGTTGGCGTATAACCCGTCGTCTTTCCGCCGTCAATCCCTTCGTTTTTCACTACCCCAAAGGCGTAGTTTTCGTTTTTGCCCGTAAAGTCGATTTTGAGCCCATACGTCCCCGCATCGATATACTTGCTTACTTCGGGCGTTGTGCAGGTGAGCTCGTAATCTCCCGCAACGGGAATGACGTTGGCATTCTTGTTATTCTTATTCGTAAAGACAAGATTGGCCTGCTGCTCCGTGCCGTTGTAGACGTACTCGCCCTGCACCATGACCGAAACGGCTGCGGGAAGCACGGTATGCGTCCCGTGGGCATAGTACGGCATTTCGGCCCCTTTATCACCATACTGTCCCGCAAAGAACACTTTGCCGCACTCGAGCGCATTGTCGTATGTGCTCAAAAGTCCCTCACCCGACGTAAGGTCAAACGTAAAGCTCTTGTCGCCGAGCTCAACGAGCACGTCGTAAACGCCCGCGTCGACCGGCGCATTTTCGCCGTACGAATTCGGATCCATAACCGCCTCGCTCTGATTGGTGCGCTTTGCATAGTACACGGCGAGCGAGCTGAGTCCGGGAACGGGCGCGGTGAAGTCGCCCGACGTCGCCTGTTCCGTTGCGCTCTTGTAGAGAATGCCGCTCAGATAGGCGTCGTAATTCTCCACGTTTTCATACTCGATTTGGACGGCATGGGTGTTCTTATCATAGACGGGAAGAGTTTCTTCCGCCTTCTTGATCGCCGCGATGCGCGCCGCACGGATCGTGAACGTGAGCGTGAGCGAGCCCGTGTAGTTGCCCTGCCCCTCGATCCGGATGGTCGCCGTGCCGACGGCGTTGTTGCCCGAATAGTTGACGGAGATGTCTGTTTCCCTCAGCGGCAAATCGAGGTTGACGGCCTTGTTGTTACCCACGTCCCACTTCTGATAAGCTGTGCGAACGTCTCTGCCCTCTGTGCTTTTCGCCGTATAAGAAGGCGTGTAGGTGAGGGAAACGGCGGGACGGTAGAAGAGGTTGCTTCCCGCAAACGGATATATGATTCCCGTAGCGCCGTTCTCGAGCTTGGTACCCTCGTCCACGGTCCAATGGGCATAATCCTGCGTGCCGACCTTGGTCACGCTGTCATGGAAACTGCCGATGTCCTTTTTGTTGATGTTGACGGTAAGCTGGCTATCGTTTTTGATGACGAAGTTCTGCGACGTATTGAACGCCTGCACCTGCGTTTTGTCATTCTCTTGGTAGGAAATAAGCCACGTCACGCCTTCATTCGTCGGTGCCGTCGTGACGCGCTGTCCCGTCATGTTACTTTGCGCGTTTTCTATCCCGTCGAATGCGACATTGGTAAGACGGTAACTGCCCTGATTTGCGCTCGACGTCTTGAAGGCATACAGGC
>CANQUN010000099.1 GCA_947627065.1 uncultured Clostridia bacterium | reverse complement strand
TCTCGGCTGGTATTCGGACGGTCTCACCCTCGAGCGGTGCCGCATCCGGGGCACCCAGCCCTTCTGCTACTGCAAAAATCTGCGCCTCGTCGATTGCGAGCTCACGGACTGCGACCTTGCCTTCGAATACAGCGAGGTGGAAGCCTCCGTGCGCGGGAAGATCGCATCCGTCAAAAATCCCCGCAGCGGGACGATCGTCGCCGACGGCTACGGCGAGATCATCCTGACGGGCGCAAAATATCCCTGCACTGCGGCGATCCTCGTGCGGAAGGAGGGGGAGCCTCTCACGCTTTTCGGAAAGAAATCGGGTTAGTTTTTCATTCCCGACGTTGGTTTTCCAACGACGTTCCGTGCATTTTCCGCGCGGGAGATTTCAATTTAACACGGTAAGACAGAACAAATCGGGATTTCCTATGAAGTCCCGATTTTCCTTGCAAAAAACTGTCTGCAACCGAGAAATGTCCTTCCGCTTCATACGGTCAAGTTGGGACGTTTTCTTGGGACAAGGTGTCGAATATGACGGAAAATCTTACAATTAAGCTGTGAATCTTGAAAAAACGGACCGCTTGTGGTATAATAAACATGGGCTACGCGAGCCCCGCAACCGAGAGCTACTACTGGATTACAACGAGAGCATTTATATCGGCTACAAGTGGTACGAAACCGCCTATTCGGAGGGTTTCTGGGCGAGCAGCTTTGCCCAACAGAGATGGGGCTATACGGCGGACGCGGACAACGATGAAGGCTACCGTGCCGTCGTGCAGTATCCTTTCGGGTACGGGCTCTCCTATACCGACTTCGAATGGGGCAGCATTGCCATCGCCACAACGTCGGGCAACGGACGCTTTACGCCGAGCGACGAGATCGCCGTCACTCTCACCGTCAGCAACAAGGGCGAAACGGCGGGGAAGGACGTGGTGGAAGTGTATTACGAAGCTCCTTACGGCGTCGGGATCGAAAAGTCCTCCAAAAACTTGGTGGCGTTCGCAAAGACGGCGCTCTTCGCACCCGAGGGCGGCGAAGGCGGTACAACGCAGCTTGTAACGCTCACGTTCAAGGGTTCGGACATGAAGTCCTACGACTATAAGGATGCAAACGAAAACGGCTTTGCCGGTTATGAGATGGAGAGAGGAAAGTATACGATCTACGTCTCTACCGATGCGCATACCCCGGTTGAAACTTTCACGCTCACGTTGGACAAAGATTATATGCTCGACAAGGACGAGGTCACGGGCAACGAAGTGAAAAACCGCTTCACCTACGATCCCGCCACGAACAGCGTGCCCACCGAGGGCGTTTCCAGCGTCGGAAGCAACACCGATCAGGCGATTGTGTGGCTCACCCGCAAAAATTTCGAAGGGACGTTCCCCGAGATCCAAACGGTGCGCCGCAAAATGAACTTTCAGGCGAACTCCGCACTCGGCACGCAAAAGGACACGGAAGAAACCTTTACGCAGGGCGCCGGCGGCAATCTCAAACTCTATCACGATGTGACGAATGAGAGCGGCGAGACGGTATCCATGCCCAACCTCGAGCTCATCACAAAGCTCGGAACGGACTACAATCACGAGGATTGGGATGCTCTGCTCAACCAAATGAGCGTGGATGATCTCGTAAAGCTCACAATGGAAGGCGGCTTCTGCACGGAGCAGATCGATTCCATTTCCAAGCCCCGTTTCCTCGATCTCGACGGGCCGCAAGGGCTCAACGACACGGTTATGACGGGATCGTCCCACGCCAAGTGGACGTTCTTCCCCGCAGCGTCGCTTATGGCGCAGACGTGGAGCGAACAGATGGCATACACCTACGGGCTTTGCATCGGCGCAGAGGCGTCCTCCTCGCAAGTTTCGGGTTGGTATGCCCCCGCCTGCAATTTGCACCGTTCGCCCTTCGGCGGAAGAAACTTCGAGTACTACTCGGAAGACGGGTATCTCTCGGGCATGCTGGCGGCAAACACCGTCCGCGGCGCAAACAACAACGGCGTGCACTGCTACGTAAAGCATTTTGCCGTCAACGAAACCAGTTGCATTTTGAGCGGCGGCAGCCTCGGACTCTACACATGGGTCACCGAGCAAGCTGTCCGTGAGGAGTGCTTAAAGCCCTTCGAGCTCGCGGTAAAGGTTGGCAATGCAAACGCCATGATGAGTTCGTACAGCAGGATCGGCAACACTTGGTGCGGCGCGTCCTACGCTCTCCTCACCCAAATTTTGCGCAACGAATGGGGCTTCCGGGGTTCGGTCATAACGGACGCCTACGGACTTGACAACCACGGTGTTTACAACATGGACCAAGGCATCCGCGCGGGCAACGACTTGCTGCTCAACTGCATCAAGACGTCGGTGGGACTTACCATCTTTACGGATCGCTCGTCCAAGACCGCGCTTGCCTGCATGCGGGAAGCATCGCACAACATTCTCTATACCTACACCAACACGATCGCACGGCAAAATGCCTATCTGAACGGCGACAAGACGGAAGAGAAAGCGCGCTTTGCAACGCAGATCTCCTTGATGGGCGTGGAAGGCGCGGCCGCAACATGGATTTGGATCCTCGTTGTGATCGATGTCGGCGCCGCGGTCGGACTCGGTGTTTGGTCATACGTTCTCTTCTGCCGCAGAAAGAAAGAAAATTGACCTCCTCCTTTTTACATTCTTTCCCCTTATAGGGCGGGGCCGGAAATTTCCGGTCCCGTCTCCTTTTATCGAAGAACCCGTGACGAGACTTGAGGGCGGAGGCGAGCGTGTGATCCCTCGCCTTCTCGCCTCTCCTCTCATAGGTAAGCTCTGCCCATAGGGCGGGGAGGGGTTCTCGCTCAAAAGATCCAACAATTTATAAAAATTCAAAAAATTTGCAAAAAACAGTATCCTTCTCGTTCATTTAGTGATATAATCTAATT
>CANQUN010000098.1 GCA_947627065.1 uncultured Clostridia bacterium | reverse complement strand
TACTCGCACTCAACGACCGCCGTCCCCTCCCCGACTTCCAGATCTCCCCCGCACATCTTGCATTTGTAAATCGCCATTTTTTACTCCTTTGTTGTTTTATTTGGTTGATAATCAATTTTTACGCCATATAGCAGAAGAATACGTTTCGGTAAGATATTTTGCTGCGGTCGCTGAATCGGATAACCCAGTAATTGCATCCGAACCGATTGACCACCAACCATTCGGATCAGCAAAATATACATTCGAAAGGTTGCTACAACCTTCAAAGGCGCTCCAAATCACAGAAACATTTGCCCCAATTGTAACACTCTTCAAGTTCACACATTCTTGAAAGGCACCCTGGTCAATTTCTGTAACACTGTCAGGGATGACGATACTTTGCAGGCTTTTGCATTCCTTAAAAGTAAATGCGCCGATTTTCACAACTCCTTCTGGGATTTTTATGCTTTGTAAGCATTCACAACCGCCGAATGCCCCGTCGCCGATCACTTGTATGCTATTGGGAATCACAATACTTGTCACTCCATCAAAACAGAAAAAAGCATACTCGCTAATTTCCGTGACGGGTTTCCCATTGTATATATTGGGAATGATGTATGTGGTTAATCGGTCCTCAAGATAAATCTCAAAATCGCTATCTACAATATAATGCGTTCCGTCAGGCGAGAGTGTAAATTGCAGTGATCGTGCAACTTTTTTGTTGTAGTCGGCGACGGCACACGGGACTGCGATTGCTGTAACGATTGCAACAATTACGCCACAAGCGACCGCGGCAGTAATACGTTTTTTCTTTTTACGCTTGCGTGCCTCAAGTTCCAGTGCCTCTTTGTGTTCTTCGGCAAGACGATCCAGCTCAGTCAACCGCTCAATACATGCAACAAATTTTTCATCCGAATCTCGATATCCCGAAAGAGATCTTAACATCTCATATGCGCTCATTACCTCTTGGCGATCGTTGCTTCCCAATTTTGCGCAAGCGTCCTGGTATTGCGCAAACATGGCCTCTTCTCGCACCTTTTCTGCCTTCTCACGGCAACGCTTTGCGCACGCTGCACTGTCCTTACAAGACGGGATGCTTTCGAAAAGTTGTGCCGCAGCAAGAAAATCCGCTTCGTTTTTGCCCGAATTTTCCTTTTCGGAGGCATTCGCGTAAATATCATCTTGCCGCCTGTTTTCTCTGAACGCTGCGTTTTTTACAACCATTTCGTCCATTTTGGCTTTGAGTACACTATCTGCAAACCGATACGCTTTCCGGAAGAGCGGATGATTTTCGACCGGCTCCGTATATCGGAATAATTCATCAAATTTTGCAAAGTTCAGCAAAGCGAGCAATTCCCCGATGTATGCCTCCGCATTCTGAGGATCGATATCGAGCACTTTTTCCGCATATTCTTTTGCATGAGGCCAATCGTGATCTTCCAAAAAAAGATCTACGCGCTGTAAGAGAGATTTTAAGCTCGCAGACCCACCCATGTCCGAGGTTCGGCTTTCGGTTTTCTGTTCTTCCTTGGGAATGATCTTCTTGATCCCGCGGACAAGATCATTGATGAAACCGATCTTCCCCATGTCCTGCGCCTGCAAGTGGGCAAACTCCTCGGGAAGTTCATAGGCGTCCATCCCGCGGTAACAGGGGATGAGCTGTTTCGTCTTGTCCTCCTTCATCATCTTCAAGAATCGCGACCACTCGTTCTTCACCCAAACCGCGTTGAAATACTCGGGCCTCGTCCCGATCGCAAGCATCACTTTCGCCGAATTGAGCGCCGCAAAGATAATAGGCTCGTAGGCGCTCCCGAGCTTATCCTCCAAAGTGATCGCCGCATAGAATACCTTATACCCTTCCTGCGTGAGCTGGTAGTAGATATCGTTTGCAATGGCGCTGTCCTGTGTGCGCCTGCCGTTTTCATCCGTCTCCTTATAGCAAATGAAGACGTCATACGGCTCTTCTTTTTGCGAGAGGGCGAGGATCTCCTTCTGCACGCCGTCGATATATTTTGCTTCTTCTTCGTAGATTTTCTTTTGGACGGGATCGGCATGCTCCAGTGCGGACTTGTAGTATTCATCCGAGGTGATCGCCTCGAATGACGTGCGATGACATGTCGGGATACGTTGGTTTGTTTCGGGGTCCTCGACGTATTCGATGCCGTATCTGCACAAAAGCACGCCCCAATACGCCTCAGACTGCTTTTGATCCTTGGTAAGGATGCGCTCGTAGATCTGCTCGGCTTTGTCGAACTCGCACCTGCGGCGCAGGGCAGTTGCGCGGTTGAAGAGATTTCTGATCTCCTCGTCGTTGGAGGTGGGAACAGTCTGCTTAGTGCCGCAATACTCGCACTCAACGACCGCCGTCCCCTCCCCGACTTCCAGATCTCCCCCGCACATCTTGCATTTGTAAATCGCCATATCTTCTCTCCTTTCCTGACTTGATCCACATGATCCGGATCCGCGAAAAGTGCACGCGGAATATCCTATTCCGTGTGCAGGTTTTTCTTTCTCTTTTTTCCATTATATCATGCGCACACGCAAAAATCAATACTTTGGGGCCAAAAATTGTCATCTTATGCCCTTTTTCCGCGATATTTCCTCTAATTTGTGCGCGGAATAGGATATTCCGCGTGCAGAACGGGTTTCATGTACAAAACGGGCAACCCCGCCCGTATTTTTTATTGCAAAAATTTATTGCAGGAATTTGCCGAGGCGGTTCATCATCTGCTGTTTGTGCTCCATGAGGCTATGAACATAGCGATCGAGCGTAACGGTGGGATTCTTATGACCGAGGATCTCCGAAAGCGTCTTCACGTCCATGCCGCACTCGAGGGCGCGGGTGGCGAACGTGTGCCGCAGGGCATGAAAACGGCGGTGCGGGATATGCAGTTTTTTTTGCAGGAGCTCGAAGGTGCGCTGATAGGAGCGGACGGGCGTGGGAT
>CANQUN010000097.1 GCA_947627065.1 uncultured Clostridia bacterium | reverse complement strand
TCTCCTCCTTTTCAGCAAACACTTTTTGCGAAATCAAGATATTGTGCCAAAACATAAGAAAAACCGCCATATTTAGCGGTTTTTCCTTTGGAGCTGCTAACCGGATTCGAACCGGTGACCTCGTCCTTACCAAGGACGTGCTCTACCTGCTGAGCCATAGCAGCATGAACGATTTTCGTTCGTTTTTGCGATTGAGTTTTTGAGAGAAATTTTTGCCTTGTTTCTCCTTACCAAGGACGCGCTCTACCTCCTGAGCCATAGTAGCAGGCCGAACAGCGCGGCACTCATCACATAGCGTTATTATTATACACTAAACGGAAAAACAAGTCAAATGTTTTTCCTAAATTTCTTTGGATAAACGGAAATTTATATCGTCAAATTTCAAAACGGCGGAAGAAGCCTTTTCGGTAACCCTCGAAAAGAACCTGTCGTTGTATCTCGTCATTATTTCGTCTGGGGTCAGGTTGGTGGTGATCAGGGTGTGCTTGCGGCGGGCAAGACGTTCGGAAACGAGGGCCAGCAGGCACTCGATGGTAACGTTGGCGTAGAGATTTTCTGCACCGAGGTCGTCGATTACCAAAAGGTCGCAATCGGTGAGAATGCGCATGTAATCGGGGGAGTCGGAATACTTCGTCGTGTACATCTTCAAAAAAATCCCGTTCAGCTCAACGGCGGAGAGGAAGATGCAGTTGAACCCTTTCTTTTCAAGTTCGCCCGCGACCGCCGAGGCGAGAAAGGTCTTTCCGCAGCCCGTCTTGCCCGTAAAGACAAAATTTCTGATTTTCCCGTCGGGAAATTTCTCAACGTAACGGCGCATGGCGGAATAGATCTTTTCAAGGCCTTCGGGTTTCTTGGCCTTGTCGTCGGCGAAGGTCCTGCGCACAAAATCGCCCGCGCCGAGCAGGGCGAGGGTGTGTCTTGCCCACTTTTCCTTAAAGCAGGCGCACGGCACGCCGTCCACCGTTCCCGTGTCGCGGCAGATGGCGCAGTCAAAAGAGGGGGCAAGGTCGTCCTCGGTCATTCCAAGCCCCTTAAGTAAAGCCGAATTTTCCGTTTTAAGGCTGTCGCGTTCGGCTTTGAGCGGCGCCGCCGCCTTTGGATTCATCTCAAAGCATTCGAGGCGGGAAATCTCAAAATCCAACTCTTTTATCCGTTTGTCGTTTGCCGCAAACTTTTGGTTGCTCAAGGCCAAATCCCGCCTTTTTCGCACATTATCGGCATTTTTTTGGCGGATGGCGGCGTATTCTTTCTCTATGGAATCAAGGATTTCGGCATTCATTTTCAGATATCGATGTCGTCAACGTCGGTTATCAACGCTTCCAACTCCTCCTCGGTGTATTTTCGCTCGTTGGCAAAGTGTATTTCCTTCGATTTTTTCGCGTTTTGGGGCACATTTGTAATTTTTGCCGCCTCTTCGGGGGTGAACACGCCCTTGGATTTCCAACTGCTCAAAACGGCGTTCATGTAGGTGAAGGGGCTTGACTTGCCCGCCGAACACAGAGCGGCCTGAAGGATGAGTTCATCCGTAAAACCCCAGCCCCGCCACTGGCGCAGATTCTGCCTGTCCCACTCGTTGGGACGGCGGGTCTGACCCACAGAATCGAGCACGGTGCGCAAAAATTCGTCGTCTTTCGAAACCTGTTTGAAATACCCGACAATGGACTCAAAATCCACAATTCCTTTCGCGTACAGCCCCTCGAGGGTCTTGTCCATACCCTCAAGCGAACGCCGCCCGCGTTTGAAGCAGTAGTTTGCCACGAGCAGCAGGGCCTGTTCGTCGTAGCCCATCGCCGTCCAGCGTGCGGTGTAATTGTCCACCACGGGGTCGAGAACTTCGTAGTATACCGAAATCGCCTTGTTGATTTTTGCGGCGAGTTCGTACAGATATTTTCTGCTCTTTGAAAATTCGGAAATCTCCTCGACTGAAAACTTCTTGTTGGAATAAAGTTCGAGCATCAGTTCGTCAAGTTTCTTTACCGAACCGCGCTTGAGCGTCCGTGCCGCCTGAAGTATGGCGGGCAGTTCAAAGCCGAATTCTCCCGTCCACTTGGCAAACAGTTTGACGTCCTCAATCTCGGGTCTGCGTTTTACGGACATGGCGGCAAGAATGGCGGCAATATCCGTGCTGCGGATAATGTAATTTTCAAGTTCCTTTTCAACCTTTTCGGGCGTTGTAATCCCGCGGCCCGCAAAATCTTTGGCCACGGCGGAAATGTACTTGCAGCCAATGTCGTCGCCCTTGATGTCGGCGCAGTACTGCGCGATCATCAGCATGGCCTCCTGACGGATGTTAAAGGTTTCCATTATGCGGAAGTATTCCGAATACTCGTTTGTGGAAATCATCCTTCCCGCAAGTATCTTCTGGAGAGAACGGTTGAATTCGGTGTACTTTTCGGCGTTTATCTTGCGCGGCTTTGAAGAAGCGCCGATGGGCAGATAATTTACCATCAGCGGGTCGTCGCTCACCACTTCCACAAGGCCGAATTCTTCCCAGTACTTAAAGCAGTCTACAATCTCGCCCGTTTCGGCGCCAATGGCGCGCGCCATGTCGGCAACGGAAAAATCGTTGGAACTCTGGCACAGGTACAGGCCGTAAAGGTAAACTTTTACGGCATTGTCGCCCGCAAGCGGCATGTAAGAGTAGATGAACACGTTCTCCACGCTCGTGTACGAACTGAGAGAATATTCTTTGGAAAAGGTACAAAACGCCATTTTTTCCTCAACGTAAAAAACAAGTTGCTTTTTTTCGGTAAATATATTATTATATTATCAGTTAATAATAATATATCCGACCGCAAAAAGCAAGCGTATTTTCTGCTCTTGGCAAAAATACAAAATGTTGTGGCCAAAGCCGAGGTAACAACACAATCAATGAGGATTTTGCATACATCCGATTGGCACATCGGCAAAAAAACCGAAAATATGTCAAGGCTTGCCGAACAGGCCGCCGTGCTTGACGAGATCACCGCCCTTGCCGAAAGCGAAGGGGTGGACCTCGTCATCGTCGCGGGCGACGTGTTTGACACTTACACCCCTTCCGCCGAGGCCGAACAATTGTTTTACGAAAAGATACTCTGTCTTTCCAAGGACAGGGCGGTCGTCGTTATTCCGGGCAACCATGACGACGCCACGCGGCTTA
>CANQUN010000096.1 GCA_947627065.1 uncultured Clostridia bacterium | reverse complement strand
GGTTCGGCTTCAGAATCGGTTGACTTCACCCGCACCATCCCCGCAGGCATCCACCGCGATGATGAAACGGTTGTCAAACGTCTTGAGTTTACCGACATGATCAACCGCACCTCCTTTGACGCCACCAAGCAGGTTTGGGAGCAGAACGGCATAAAACTCACCAACACCGTTGGCAGTTCGCCGGTAGCCGATTGCGGCAACCCCGCCCGTTTCTACAAAAACTCCACCGTTATCATTGAATTCCCCGGCATAATCCACGTAGATTTCAGCACGAGACATTTTGACAACAGTCCTTATCACACCAACCTGCAGCAGTCTCTCGAGGCTGCATTCCCCGACGCAACGGTAGAATACACCCTTGACGCGTCCGGCAATGATTTGGTTACATTAGAACTTGCCCAAGCGGTCAACGTTCTCGAGTTTACCTGCAGCGTAGGTCAGGTTCAACTTTATTACATCGATGTAGAAGGTATCGTCGGCGGCGCTTCCGACGAGCAGATCGTCAAAGCGGCTAAAAACGCCCTTACCCTTACTCAAACCACATTCAATTCTCTCGGCACGGTAGAACTTCCCGTCGAAAAGAACGGCGCAACCGTCTCCTGGAGCATCACTTCCGATTACGCCACGGTTGAAGGCAGCACTCTCACCATCAGCAGCCTGCCCGAAGAGGGAGAGCAGAATGCCACCCTCACCGCCACCCTCACCGTAAACGAAGCGACCGAAACCAAGGATTTCGAACTCACCTTCAAACCCTCGCTCGGCCTCACCAACGACGGCAGCCAGCAGCACCCCTTCACCGTTGCCGAAGCGCTCAAGATCGGCAATGACCTCGATCAAAACGCTTACTACACCGTAGACGGCGTTAATACTGCCGTTTATGTTACCGGTTACATCGTTGCCACCGGCGAATGGAACTCGACTTACAGCAACTGGACAAAGGTTTACATTGCGGACAGCGCAAGCGATTCCTCGTCGAACGGCATTCAGGTTTACCGTCTCGAACCTGGCACTCTCCTTACTCCCGAAACCGGACTTAAACTCGGTGCCAAGATAACCGTTTACGGCTACATTCAAAAGTTCTACAGCACGTTTGAAACCATAGAAATCACCTACAACGGCAGCACCAATCCTCAGGCCGTTGAGTATGACGACACCGGTATCGTAACGCCCGAATCCCCCGAGCCGAGCGACAAAGTATTCACACCCATAACCACTCCTGTTGAGGGTACCGAATACTACATGGGCATGAAGTGCAGCGGCGATGTTTGGTACTACCTCACTGGCAGCCCGTCCGGCTATTATCTGGGAACCACTACCGATATCGCAAGTGCCGCTAAAGTTGAACTTATTGCCGACGGCGAAGGTTGGCTCCTCAAATGCGGCAGCAACTACATCGAGATAGAACTCAGCGGCAAGCACATTAACGCCGTTTACAAAGCAACCCGCACCGCCGACATGAATTGGTCTTGGGATTCTGACTACAACATCTTTGTCTGGACGGTTGAAGGCAAAAAATGCTTCCTCGGTAATTACGGTTCGTATAACACCGTCGGCGGTGGAGATTATACATTGCATGTTGCCGACAACTATCTCGCCGTTCTCGGTACTTGGGGCGACGCCGAAGATGTTCCTCCCGTGCACAATCACACTTACAAATACACCGACGAAACCGACACCCAACACCGCAAAACCTGCGAAACCTGCGACGACGTAAACGAACTTGAAAACCACCGTTACGACAACGATCAGGATACTACTTGCAACGATTGCGGCCACACCAGAGAAGTTACCACCGACCCCGTCGAACCTGTTGAGGCAGTTGATATCGTAGCCGATTTCCTTTCGAAATTCGACACCTATGCTGCAACTTGGGGCGCATCTTACACCAGCCACTCCGTTACGTTTGCCGACCTCGGCGTTGTAGGCCTTGAAGGTACAGTTGCTTTCAGCGCTGCTTCCAAACAGGAAGGAACAATTACCGACAGGCCTGTTGCTGCAGGAAAGAGTTCGGCGACGTTCTATGTAACCATAACCCTCACGAAAGGCAATATCACCTCTTTCGAGTTCAATCTCAAGAGATGGTCGGACGCCAAGACGTTTACGGATATTCATCTTGAATACAATGACGGATCGGCGTGGACGAGTTGCAGTGAGGCTCTGTCGGGTGCTTTGTCTGACGATACCGTTCTTCTCGGCTCCAATGTCGAACTTAAAGGCGTTACGTCCGTCAGGCTCGTAATCACGGCTTCCTCCGGCGATCAGAATCAGCAGATAGGTATAACTTCTGTTAAAATGGGCGTTACCGGCACGGAAGTTGACGTTGAGGCCTCCGATTTCGCTAAAGTCGAGGCTGCGCTTGCAACCGTTGAAGAAACCATGACGGTTGGCGCAATCGGCGACACCGTTCTTCCCTTGCACGACGTTGTTACGTTTGAATATGAGGTTAACGGAGATCTCCCCGATTACGCTACGTTTGAAGGTCATACCCTCAGTATCTCCAAGTTGCCTTCTGTTGCAGGTCAGATAACCGTTACGCTTACGGCGCGCATTGGCACAAGTTATAAGACGAAGGTCATAACCATCGACATCAAGGCGTCCGCTGCGCTTCCCGAATCCGTAACGTACGATTTCAGCTTTAACGCCTCGGCTAACACGACCGCTATGAACAGCAGTACGCTTAAGACGTATTTCGAGAGCGCGGGTGCCGGCGACGAACTCAGTTCCGTAACTGCAGGAAGTTATGTTTACAAGGGAGATTCGAGCAAAGGCGTTGGAACTCTTAAAGTTGGTAAGAGCGGCGGTAACGGCAGTTTCACGTTGCAGTTCTCCGGCAAAGTAACTAAAGTTATCGTAACCTTTATGTCGTATAGTTCCTCGAAAGGTAAACTCACCGTTAACGGTCAGGGCAGCAATACTTTCCACACCTCGCAGTCGGCTGATACTATCGAACTGACCGAAGCGTCCGGTACACTCGAATTTGCTTCCACCGAGCGTGTTTACATATCGAGCATACAGATTTTCTTTGAACAGTAACAGTTGACAAACAGGGGCACAAACCCCAAATAAGCAGGGTTTCACCCATGCAAAAGCAAGGGTTCAGCCCAAATAAATAGGGTTCACCCAAAATAAACAGGGCAAACCCCATGCAAAAGCAAGGGTTCAGCCCATGCAACCCAACAAAAAAGCAGCCTGCCACCGGCCG
>CANQUN010000095.1 GCA_947627065.1 uncultured Clostridia bacterium | reverse complement strand
GGGCATTGACTGCAGAAAAGCCGTGCCGTCGCCCGTCACCGATTTTGAGGATGCCGTGATGATAGAGACTGCGCTCCGCTCGGAAGTGGATTGCATCGTCACGCGGAACGCGGAGGACT
Source organism: uncultured Clostridia bacterium (assembly GCA_947627065.1). Lineage (GTDB taxonomy): Bacteria > Bacillota > Clostridia > Christensenellales > Borkfalkiaceae > RGIG3732. The sequence goes on along the minus strand of CANQUN010000095.1, from coordinate 3,092 downwards.
TTGCAAAATCGCCCGTGTCCGTGCTCTCTCCAAAAGCATTTCTTGAAAATCTGCAAGCCGAATGAACCTTTGCCTTTCCCGTTTGGGAGAGGCATTTTTATTCTCCGCTACCTTCTTCAGATGCCGCACCGGAAGTGTCGGCGGTCTCCCCTGCTCCTTCCGAAGCGACTTCGTCGGCATAGGGAGTCTCCCCTATTCCCGAGGCTGCCTCTGAGGTCTCTCCTGCTCCTTCCGAAGCATTAGAGTTTTCTCCCCCTGATGTGCCGCCTTCGCTCTCAGAATACTTGTCGTTCTCGTCGGCGGGACCTCCGCTTCCGCTACCTGAACTGCCGGAGTTACCGTTATTATTGGAATTTTTGTTGTTCCGCACTGCATGCACAATTCCTTTCACACCCTTCGCCGCCAAGCCTATCGTCATACCGCCGATGACCCTGCCGCCATAGAATACGCTACGCAGGAAGCCGCCGCCCGCATGATAATCATCCGCTTGTCCGAAGAGCCGCGCAAAGAGCGTCTGCCCCACGGGAATGATCATCGCGCCACCCACAATCATGAAAACTGTAAACATTGCGTTTCCGAAGCCACTCACGTTGGGAATGCTCATTTGCGTAATGAACGGCAGAATAAGTGCGAAGACATTGACAGACAGCACCGCGCCGAAGGCGAGAATGATCTTTGTGACAAACTGCTCGCGCCAATTCTTGAACCGCGCGCCGTCGTCGAGCGGAAGTGTGGACATGGACACAGGCATGCAGAAATAGATAAACACGATCTCGTAAATACGCTTCGCCAGATTGAGCGTCGCAATGATGAGCGAGATTGCCAGCGCAGCCCCCGCAATCAGCGCAGGAAGATACAAGAATGTGTCGGGATTGACCATGCCGTTCATCTTCCATGAAGTCGGCCATATTCCAAAGAGCGCCGAATTATAGCCGCCGAAGATTTCGTGTGCCGACATTGAAGTAATATCGACACCGTTTATGGAGTAGCCGTTTATCCAGTCCCCAACACAAGCATTGAAGATTGCATTGGATAGCTTTGTCGTATTCCCCACCTGGAAGATTTTTGCAAGTAGCACCAAAAGTGAGTTGGCGATCATGATTCCGAGAAAAACAACGGCAAGCATTGCCATCGTTCCTAAAAGCGCGAGGAAGAACTTTCCGACAATCGAGGATATGTTTCGGTTGTTGGCGATCATATTTTTTATGAGCGCAACAATCGTGAAGATGCACGTTAGTCCAACCGCGAGGATGAAAATGCACCAAAAAATTGCGCCCACAGTCGAATCGCCTACAACCAGCTCGATGATATTCACCTGTTGTCCGTGATAATTCACCGATGTCACGCCCGAGATCGCCGAGAAAATTTCCATGATCCCATCTACGAGCTGCAAAAGCCAAAGAAAAAGCTGCAAGCCAAGCTCTTGGAAAAATATCAGCATTTCGTTTTCTCCTTAAAAAAAGTAAGGCGGCGAGTTGCCTCGCCGCCCCGTTTCATGTCAGACCGTTATGCGGCGACGCTCAGGCTCCCGTGCCGACCCATGCGGACAGACCGTTGATGAGAAGCGGCGCGCCCATAGCCACGACGAAGATTATCACGATTCCGATGATGAGGTTCTTCACCATGTCGCGGGCATTGATCTTTTCCTCGTTGCGGTGTGCAATGGCAATTTTGATGCCGACGTATGCGCCCCAAACGACGACCACCGCCGCAAGGGCGAGGACGATGTAGATCCAGAACGAGTTCATGAGCGCTTGGAGCTTGGTTACGATTTCACTGAGACTGCCGTCAAGGCCTTCCGCTGCCAAAAGATTATACATATAATTTCCCTCCTGTTTTTTAATTTTTTAGTTCTGCTTGTTCTGCTTTCTCTTCCTGATGATGAAGTATGCCGCGAGTCCGCCGCCCGCAAGGACAATCAGCACGATGAAGAGAATTATGGATGTTACGCTCTTACTGTTCTTCTGCTCCCCCGAATCGGGATTTTCGGGCACGTCGGGGTCATTCGGCTCCTGCTCGTTCGGGTCGTCTTGCCCGTCGGATGGTTTTTGCCCGCTCGGTTGTCCTTGTCCCTCGGGGGGATTCTGTTCACTCGGCTGTTCCTGTTCTTCGGGCGGTTTCTGCCCCTGTTGCCCTTGATCTTCGGGAGGATTTTGCGCCCCCGGATCCGAGGGGTCGTCGGGATTTGTCGGATCGTTCGGGTTTGACGGTTCGTCGGGCACGTCGGGCGTGGAAGGCTCTGCGGGGGCTTGTTCGGAAATACCCCGCGACGTGAGCCAAAACGATTTGAGAACGTTCCCTCTTTCGTCAACGATCTCCACCTTGTATCTCGTGTTCAAGTCTGCATAGAAGACTTGCCCATATTCGTTGGCTTGCAGCATCGTATAGGTGCTGCCGTCCTTGGTGCCGCGAATGACCAACCCGCCGCTCTTCACTTCTCCGCAGTTGCATGCACGGAGAGCGATGAAAAATTTCCCTTCCATATTGTCCTGCACATAGAGCTGATAGGAATGGCTGTGCGGTTTTGCAGGCTCTGCGGGTTCGGGAATGTATCCTGTATCGCCACTCGTCACAATGTCCGAAATATAGCTGTAATTACACCTGATACAGATGTGTCTTGTAAATCCAACGCTCTCGGGCGTGGCCTCCACCCTGACATCGAGATATTCGTGTCCCAAGGGCACCTGATAATCCGTTACGAAGCGATCATTGCAAGTCGCGCAAATATGCTCTGTATAGCCGTAGCTCACGCAGGACGACGGCGTTATCGTGAGGACATAGGTATGCCCGAGTTTCTCCGTGTAGTCGGCGATATAGCTATCTTCGCAGTTCACGCAAGTATAGGTCGTATACCCTCCCGTCGTGCAAGTCGGCTCCACAATAGCTTTCCCGTACTCATGTTCAAGCGCCTCAATGAAGTTATCATTGTAGGAGTAGCCGCAGACCGAACAGGTATGTTTGGTATAGCCCTGCGTCGTACACGTCGATGGATAGGTCTCCTCGTCATAGAGATGCCCCGTTTCCTCCTCGTAGCTGTCGGAGTACTCATAGCCGCAGACCGTACAAAGGTGCGTGGTATAGCCCTTATGGGT
>CANQUN010000094.1 GCA_947627065.1 uncultured Clostridia bacterium | reverse complement strand
CCAAACGACCACCGGTCACTTGGTCCAACCGTCCGCGAGGCCCTTCAAAACGACCGACTGCGTCGTCGGCAACTGGTCGTCCGGGCGGTCGAGGTAGCCGTGGTTGTTCTTCAGGTCGAACGCCAGCACCGCTGCGGGCAGCTTCCCGGCGAACGCGAGCTGCTTCTTGATCTTCGCGATGCGGTTGCACGCGCACCGCACCGCCTCGCCGTACCGCTTATGCACGGCGCACGCCATCAGGTCCGCCCGCGTCGTGCCCAAATAATCGGCGAGCCCCTCCACGTCCGCGACCTCCCCGCTCTCCGGAAGGTACGCCTCGAAATACTGCCGCAGCTTCTCCGCGCAGTCCTCCCGCGACCGAAACGGCAGGTTGTTTTTGTTTTTCATCGCTTCATCGCTCCTTTCTGTCAATAGGATAGCACATTTGTTCGGATTTTTCATCTCGTTTTTGTCGCACTTTCGTTCGGTTGTGAACGTTTGTTCGCTTTCGCCCGTTTTGCCGTCGGTTGGTTTATATAATACGCAAATATGTCGAACGTTTGTTCTGTTTTTGGGGTAAAAAAGAACCCCGTGCAAGCTCCGTTCCACGCACGAGTTCATTTTTTATTCATATTTAGAAACGGCGTTCGCACCGTCATTTCGGCGTTTCGGAAAGGTTGACGACCCCTTTTTCCTTTCGGAAATGCTCTGAAACCGTATACTACGGCTATAAATTATTTTCATATGCGGTCGCAAAGGTTATAATAGATATGGATAAATTTTCACAGGAAGAGGGCGAAACTATGGAATTGGACTATAAAGCGATCGGGAAACGCGTCAAAATCGCACGGATCCGGGCGGACCTGACGCAGGAACGGCTGTCGGAGGTCGTCGGGGTGTCGCCGTCGCACATGAGCAACATCGAAACCGGCACGACACGGGTCAGCCTGACGACGCTTGTCGCGACCGCGAATGCACTCGGCGTGACCGCGGACGAGCTGCTTTGCGACAGCGTGAAGGCGGCACGGACGCCGTTCGAGCAGGACATCGCCGGGGTCCTGGAGGGGTGCGACCCGTATGAGCTGCGCGTGATCGCGGACGTGACGGCGTCGCTTCGGGACGCCCTGCGCCGGGATGCGCGTCTGCGCGACAGGTAGCGGTCGCTCGCCGCGGTGGGAATCGTGAGGGGAATCAAAAAGGCTCGGAGTCCGAGCCTTTTTTGTTTTCCCTTTTTGGTGCCTTTTTTGGTGTCTTTTTTGATGTAAGAAATTTTTCATGGACGCACGGGGCATGGGCGTCCCCCGCATGAGAAGCTCAGGTGTTTTTTGTCCCACCGCACGGGGCGGGGACGCGTAAACGTAAAGTGGGGGCGAGGCTGCGACAGCAGTTCGGCGGATTTGGGGGTGTCGTTTTTTATGGATGGGTTTGAAATTTCAGCCGGGGCGTTCACAAATTTTTACCCGTTCAAAAATTTTCACCCTCGAAGTCAACGGCAGTCGACTTCGCACTGCGGGGGTCTGGGAGCACAACTCAAAACTGCAGGCGCAAAAAATGGGGCGGCGCAAGGGTGCGCCGCGTGGAAGGGATTCTCGGGAGTTGTTTGGGAAAAGGGGCGAAATTTGGGAAAAGGGACGAAATTTGGAAAAAGGGACAAAGACGGAGGCTTCGCGTAAAATGGCGAGCAGGCAGCGGTGAGGGCGGAGGACGGGAGATTGCCTTTCGTCCCGTGGTGTGCGGTGGTGCGGACGGCATGAAAAAGGACTTGCGTTTGCGCGGTTCTTCAAGTCCTTTTCGGTGTGATATGCAATTGTTTTTGTTTTAGTTTGATTCAGGTCGGGTCAGTCTTTTACCCACTCAATGTGTTCGTTCCCGTCTTCGTCCAAGGTGATATGCTTATAGCCTTTCTCGTCGGGGTTGTAATCACAGACGGTAACGTAACAGTTCTGCGGACCGATGCCGATGCCGACGTAAATTGCGTTTTTCCAACTTTCGCCGACACCGCCGACATACCACCAATGACCTTCGGATGCACGGAACGCGTCTGCAATAAATTTTGCTTTGGCATCAATTCGGGACTTTGCATTTGCGTCGTCAACAGCGGTTTCTTCCCAATAACTGCTACCGTGCCATGCTTCTTGTCCAGCACTATCATGTGGGTCCCAATGCGGTTGTACAACTGTTCCATCAGAAGCATGATATACATAATCGCAAAAACACCCGACTTTTACTGCTTCACACGCTTTCGCAATATCGTCCAGATTATGCCCTCTGTGTTCGCCACCCTGCAAAGACTGCTCGCAACGGAGTTCGTTGAGTTCGGTCAGTTTCTTTGACATAGTCAGCGTCGGCGCGCCTTCCTCGGCACGGTACTTGTTGAGCCAATACAGGATGCGTTCTTCCTCGATTTTCCTGACCTCGTTCCACGAATACAGTTCTTGCCTTTCCGAGTATCCGCAACCGTGGATGCAGACGCGAGCCCACTCGCCGCGTTCGGTATCCGTTGGGTTTTTGATCGTTTGAATACCCAAAAGGTCATGTCCTATCGCGGGGACCTCGTTGTCCTTGTAGCTGTCGCCGCAGGAACACTTGTGAAGCGTGTAGCCGTCCTCGGTGCAGGTGGGTTTCACGACCGTCGTTTTATAACTGTGCTTGTGTCCGGTCTGCGACGGGTTGCCCGAACTGCTGGACGTATCGACGCCACCGCCGTTTTCGCTGCCTTCGGTGGGCTTGCTTGACGCGTCCGACCCCGTTCCGCTCAGTTCCGTGCCAGTGGACGTGGAGCCGTTCGCGTTGGACGATGCGTTGGATGTGTCGTTTGACGTGGAGCCGTTTGCGTTGGACGATGCGTTGGATGTGTCGCTTGACGACGTGTCGTTTGACGACGTGCCACCCGTTCCCACGCCCGACGTATCCGTACCCATACTGCCCGTTCCCACGCTTGACGTGTTCATGTCCGTACCGTCCGTGCCCGCCGTACCGCTTTCCGCAGACGTTTCGTCCGTGCTCGATGTGCTTTCCGCGCTCGCGTCCGTACTCGTTTCCGCACCGCCCGTTTCCGCGACGGACACGCTCTGATCGTCCTGATCGCTTTCGGAGCTGCTCGCCCCGTCGTCCGCGTCGTTCGCGCACGCCAAACACAGCACCAGCGCGAAGATCATTCTCTTTTTCATGCCGTGACCGCCTCCACGAAAAAACATTCTATCACCCTTCACTATACCCCTTTTTCTCGCCCCTGTCAAGGGGGGAAACGCGAAAAATGTCGCGTCCTGTCCCGGTCAGAAGGGCAAGGGGTGGGGTGTTGTGTGCGGTGCCGGCACAAAAAACCCGGGGCGGCGCAAGGGTGCGCCGCGTGGAAGGGATTCTCGGGAGTTGATTGGAAAAAGAGCGGGAAAGATTAGGGAAAAGC
>CANQUN010000093.1 GCA_947627065.1 uncultured Clostridia bacterium | reverse complement strand
CGGCCCGCCGCTGCCGTCTACGTCCGCCGCCCGCGCGGCAACGCTGCCAAGAGAGGTAAGCCCCACCGCCGCCTGCAATACCGGCAGGGCGTCTGCGGCGTTTATGGCGCTGTCCCGGTTTACGTCGCCGTAGGCGTAAACCGCCCCGGCTTCATCCGCAGTGGCAGCGGTAGGGGAAGGGGCGTTTTCTGCCCTACATGCCGCCGAAAACAAAATGCCGAACGATAAAAACAATAAAAGCCATTTCCGCATGGTTCCGTCCTCCTTGGGTTTTCGGGTTGACTTGTTTTTGATACCAAAATCATTATAAAAAAATCGAGACTCCCGAGGAAGTCTCGATTCGTTCATACGTTCTAACCGCAGGTTATGACTCAGAGAAGGATGCGGCTCCATTCGCCGCCCCTTTTCAAAATCGTAAGTCGAACCCCAACGGCTACTTTTGGGGCTTAAATTTTTTGCTATATGCTTTAACATCTGCATCTTTCATCAGGAACCCAAATTTTCTAAGAAATGCTAATTTTTCATCATCTGTAATCCATTTTTGCATAGTATGAAGGACGCCTTCAATCCGTTCGTTTTCTTTGCCGTTGAAAAATTTTTTCGTAGGCCCTTGTCTGAATTTAGTGGGGACGCCATTTTTTATAGCCATCCATACAGTCGATTCTCCCGATGCTCGCTCATCACCGACCAGTCCGTCAAGAGAACAGGATGCTAATTTTTTTAACAACCCCTTTTCTTCGTTCGTCATAATGGTACCTCCCAATTATGCGATGATAGTGAGACAGTAAAAACAGCCTGTTCCGTAAATAATGCTTAAAACTTGACGGTAACCGGTGACTCGGTAAAAGAGGAAAACACGGCGGTGGCGTTTTCAAAATACAGCACCTCGGTGTTGCCGTCGGTCGGCGAATACATCGCCTGTAAATTCGGGTAGGCGTCGAGCATGTGTTTTTTGGCCTCGACGCGGTCGTCGCGTACCAGTCGGCCGGAAAGCCGCAGCCATTTGTCGCCGTCGAAGGCGCATAGCTCCACCAGCGGATTTTTTGCGATTTGCCGGGATACCTCTTTGACCTTGCCAGTCTGAATATACAGCTTGCCTTCAAACAGATCGACCGTGCCGAAGGGGCGCACGCGGGGCTGACCGTCTTCGACGGTCGCCAAATAATAGGTACCGACCTTCTTTAAAAAATCGTAAACGCTCTGCATGACAGAATCCTCCTTAGTATGTGACTGATTTTATCGTAACACTTCTCCGACCGAAAGGGGAAGTCTCGATCCGTTCTAACCGCAGGTTATGACTCGTTATCACCCGTTACCTGCCGCAGGGCGGCAAGAAAGCGGGCGAGCATTTTGGTGGGGGTGGGGGAGTGCAGAATGCCGAAGGGTATGGCATAGTGCCACTCTACCGGCAGCACCTTCAGCATGGGGTGCACGCACGACCATTTGCCAATGGCCAGCAGCGCCTTTTTCTCCTGCTCGCAGCGGTTAAAGGCCTCTACGTTGTAAAAGTCAAAGGTTTCCAGCGCAATTTGGGGGTGATGTTCGGTCAAGTCGTCCCGAATGTCGTCCATGTGGCGGCTCCACCCCCGGTGCATAATCATTACCGTTTCGCCGTACAAGTCTTCAACCGTCAACTTGTCTTTGCCCGCCAACGGGTGATAGATAGACACGGCAACGCAAATGGGTTCTTTGGAGATTTCAAAGCCGTCGCATTCTCGCAATTGCAGCATGGTTTCGTCAAAAACGCCCGCAACCACGTCGATTTTATCCCCCAGATTTTTGAGTATCTCCCGGGCGTTTTCCGGGGTGTTTTCAAAAGGCACCAGCTGAAAGCTCACGTCGGAACAATGCTTGTGAATCTCTGGCCACAAATCGGTCAGCAGCTGGGCGGGGGTCATGGGGGAGGTGCCGATGCGAATGACCTGCTCCCTGGTAAGCTCCGCGTTTTTTGCCCGCTCTACCGCTTCTCTGCAATAGTCGGTAATGTAGCGGGCGTCCCGGTAGAGCGATTCCCCGGCTTTGGTGAGGGTCAGCCCCCGGTGGGTGCGCTCAAACAGGCGCAGGCCCAAATCGTTTTCCAGCAGATTGATTTGTTTAATGAGTGCGGTAGAGGTAATGTATAACTCCTCGGCGGCCTTGTTAAAGCTGCCCGCCTCTGCCACCCGCATAAAGGACGTAAAAGGGATGTTGTTGATATTCATCTGTCGCTTTTCACCTCGCTTGCCAAAGCTTGCATGTTGGAATTGTCGCCAAAAAAGGCAGTCCTCTTATCTTTTTTATTATATACGGGCAAGCTGGTTTTTGCAAGAGCGTTTTGAAAAGGGGAGCGGGTCGGCAAAAAAATGAAAAAAGGGATTGACGCCGCGTCAGAATGGTGGTATACTAATTATGCTGACGCCGCGTCAATATGAGCAGAGAGAAGAATGCACCCATGCCCAAAGGTTCCCCGGAATTAACGGAAGCCCGCAGAGAAGAAATTATGAACGCCTGCGAGGCTTTGTACCAGACAAAAAGCTTTAAAGAAATCACGCTAAAAGACGTGGCGGCCGCCACCAGCCTGACCCGCACCTCGATTTACAACTACTTCCAAACCAAAGAGGAAATTTTTCTGGCCCTGTTGCAGCGGGAATATGAATGGTGGATTGCCGACTTGAACCGCCTGATGACGGAGGACGAAACGCTCACCAAAGCCGAATTTGCCGACAAGCTCGCCCGCACGCTGGAACAACGCGGCCAGCTGCTTAAAATCTTGTCGATGAATCATTATGATTTAGAGAGCAGCAGCCGCCCGGAAAAGTTGGCCGAATTGAAAGTTGCCTACGGCAACTCCTTAAAGGCGGTTATGCGCTGTTTGGAACAGTATTTTCCGGCGTTGCCGACGGCCGAAAAGCAGCAGTTTCTTTACACCTTTTTCCCGTTCATGTTCGGGATATATCCGTACACGTTCGTTACCGAAAAACAGCGGACGGCGATGGAGGCGGCGGGGGTAAACTACGTCGTTCTTTCGATTTACGAAATCACCCGCGACTGCGTAAAAACGCTGCTGGGGGAATAAGAATAAAGGATTTTATCCCTTGCCATTTTACTTTACAGGAGGAATACCCCATGGAAAAAATTACCCAAACGGCGGGGCGGGATCAGCTGGGCGACTTTGCGCCGGATTTTGCCCATTTTAACGACGACATTCTTTTTGGCGAGAACTGGAACAACCGGGACATTGACCTTAAAACCCGCTGCATTCTCACCGTTGTGGCGCTCATGAGCTCGGGCGTTACCGACTCGTCGCTCACCTATCACCTGCAAAATGCCAAGGCCCACGGCGTAACGCGGGCAGAGATTGCCGCCATTGTGACCCACGTGGGCTTTTACGTGGGCTGGCCCAAGGCCTGGGCGGTCTTTCGGCTGGCCAAAGAGGTATGGAACGAGCAGGAAGCCGCGCTGACCGAGAAAGATCGCTATCAAAATACGATTTTCTTCCCCATTGGCGCAC
>CANQUN010000092.1 GCA_947627065.1 uncultured Clostridia bacterium | reverse complement strand
TACACACGCCCCTGACCTGCGGATACTAGGTCCCCGGGGACTTAGTATCCGCGCGGGGTTGAGGGAGCGCGCCTGTGTTTTGCGCTCACCATTGCCGATCCTGCGTGCTTAGTACTCGTTTGAACTTTGGTTTCAGATCCGAGCTAAACGCGCGTCAAAACTCAGCCCTGTATTACTGGGCATTCACTCCTCAAATCCCTCCGGACTTGCGGATACTTCGTCCCGGGGACTTAGTGTCCGCGCGAGCCGATGGGGATTGGAGCTTAAGATACAAGCTAGACGCGCGCCAACTCATGCCCCTATGCATACAGGGCTTTCCCACCCCGCTAACTTCTTGACCTGCGGATACTTCGTCCCGGGGACCTAGTATCCGGGTGTGGCAAGGTTTGGGCTAAAAGCGCGCCAACTCCCACTTTTGAGTCTATTCGGACTTTTCTCGATACACGCTTCTGATCTGCGGATACTTCGTCCCCGGGGACATAGTATCCGGTGCCCAAGATTCTGAACTGCGGATACTTGGTCCCTGTGACCTAGTATCCGCGCGGGGAGGTTGGGGGCTGGCGAGGGGTGCAAGTAAATTGGCAAGATGGATGAGGGATGGTGAGTGTAAGCATTGCGGAACCTTTCACTACGGGTGGTGGCGGAAGGACGTGGCCGCTAAGGCGGCGCCGATCATGACGGAAGTTATCACCAACCCCAACGGAATGCGGAAGCTTGAGGACGACGAACTTGTTGGAGTCGCTGGCAGGTGCTTTAAACAATCGGGTTTCTGGAACGAGCCCGAGAAGGTGGACTTGTATGACTATCGGCAAGAAGCCCAAAAGTGTGGAGTGGCCACGGATTTCGATCGATGCTGGGACCGACAAACCAATGCCGTTGACCAGCGGGTACGAGCGGCGTGCCTGGCGACCGGTCAACCCTGGCGTATGTGCTATTGCCATACGAACTGGTTCGCCCTTGCGAAAACGATCTGGTACGAAGGATGGTAAAGCCGTTCGATTCTCGATCCATAAACGGAAAACACCATGAGCGAGATCGCTAACAGCCAAACCAAGCCCCGTATGAACGGGGTGAGCAGACGAGCTACCGTACACAAGTGATTTGATAAAAATAACAAGTGATAATGCTTAGCGTCATTGCCATTCCAGCTAAGAGGCTTCACTATAAACGGCGTTAAAAGGTAGCTCCACATAGGAAACGTGATCATGGTTAAGACGACGAGCCACTCAAATAACCCGCACAAGCTCAACGCTGTTGGGCTGTTCGCGGTTAACGGTGGATCGTTGCCCGGCGAGTACTTCGATATCCTCAATCACGCCCGAAACACCAGGATTCAAAATCGAGAAACCTCGCCGGTGAAAAAGCGCAATTACGCTCAAATGTACCAAGAGCTTTTTGAAAAAACCGAATGCCCTCCAGACACCCATGAAGCTCAACCCATTGCAAAAAAGCAGGTCTGTTTGAAAAAAACCAAATAATCCCAAAAAATCTCACCATTTGGAAGGAACAGTCATGGCGGAAAACACCCACAACCCAAAGAACCCCCATCAGCTTACGGACGGCGAACTTGAGGCCGTGACGGGCGGTATCGGGCTTTGGAGCGAAAACTATGAGACGACTTATCAGCAAGAATACAAAAACTCCGGTTCTACGGACACGTTCGAAAGTTGGTTCAAAAACAAAATCATTGCCAATTTCAGCAAAAGCGGCATTACGCTGAGCGCCAGGGATTTGGCCAATTTGGATGATGCCCTCAAAGCGCGGGCATTGTGGATCGCCGACGGGAAACCGGCCGGTAAAACCTACTATTGTTCAAATGGCGCGCTTACCTATGTTGTGTAGGGCCTAGGGCGACGAGAATCTGCGGAATACGCCCAAGAGCGGCAAGGCTCAGGTTCGGGTTGTCACTGCCAAGCGACGACGGTCGTGACCAATGCCACAAACCATCAAATTCCCGCGCCCGTCCAATGCTTTCGAACTGGACGAAGTCACGAGCGGCACTGGCGCCGGACGCCGCCAAAGAGGCGAAGTGGCCCGAGCCGCACCACGGATTGTGCAAATTCGACTCCGTCGTCGAGCGGCACCGAGGCTATTTTGCAAAATCCGCCGACGATCGAGAATCCACCAAAGACGAACGCAACGCCTTGATCCAAAGGATCGCCGGGGCCGCTTTCCCGACAAAACGAATTACGCGATACAAAGGAGCGATTGTGACCGATACAACCCACAACATACCCGACGAAGCGCTCGCTCAAGTCACCGGCGGCACAGCGGGCGTCCCCCCGGAATTCAAGAAACTCCTCGACAATGTCAAAAATCCGGATGTCAAACGCAAAATTAACCAAGAGTTGAATAAAGGAGCCATAGGTAATGCCTATCGTCATCTTTACCAAGCGCTCCGGCTCGATGGTTTAAAAGATCTGGCGATGCAGGTGAAACAACTCTATGCAGATACGCATGAGGGAAGCGGCATCCCCGGACTCTTGTAACCCTCGTTCTTCTCGCCAAGAGAGGGAAACGCTGATAAGCGGGGCCAATAAAGCCGAGGGACGGGCACTCAACCGGAGCCGTTGACCGACACGGAGCTCGAGCCGCTAAGTAACGGTGTCCACGAAGCTTCTTGAGACAGCGGGGTGGAACGTCTCTATCGTTAACGCGAGGTTGATGCATCGTATGAGCGCCCGCGTTGGCGCCATCGTGCGACGACTGGGCGCAATCCCGTCGGTTCATCTTCACGGGGTTGCTCCACGTCAAATTTTCAAGTGGTATGACACGATTCACGAGTGATACTGCGTGAACTTGTTGTAGAGCCGCTCGATACAACGCACTATGGGTGCCATCAAAAGGAAGACCCACCGAGGAGGCGACGATCATGACGAACCTAACGGACGAGCTCAATGCGTGTCACGAACTTGACGATGTCGTCCTCGATGAGGTGGTCGGTGGCAAGCTCCCCGATTTTATGTACGAACTCGCCGAAAAATTTGAGCCGAAAACGCGGGAGGAAATCCTCCGTCATTTACGCACCAACTGCGCCAATGTCGCGGAGCCCTATCGCTACCTCGTTCAGCAACTCAGAAAAATTCGTGATTATGACAGCGCCAAGCGTGTGGAGAATTACTTCTTCGAGCGCTACCACCTCAACTTGCGCGGCTGATGGCAGTATCAACCATTTTACGCGGGATCACTAGTGACGCCTTTCAAAGCGCTTCACGAGAAGATCCCCGATAACCAACGTTTACGGGAGGAGAGTTCCGTGCACACAGCATCCCACCAACGCCCCACGCTCTCTGAGACAAGTCCGATGACCAAAGGTGTCGCCATCATCATGGCCGTGCTGCTCGCGGTCTGCATGATTCCACTGGCGGCCTGCTCAAGTCGGGAAGCGGAGGCCATCGAGCTTTCAGCCGAAGCCACTAACGTCACCTATGACGCGAGCGGCCAGTACACGACGACGCTCACGCCGAGCTCCGGCGTCTCTCTAAAGTCCATGAAGGCCGAGGATATCCA
>CANQUN010000091.1 GCA_947627065.1 uncultured Clostridia bacterium | reverse complement strand
AATATTGCAGCCACCAGTTGGTGCCGATAAAGTCCCAATATCCGCCTTCTACGTTACCGGGATAGGTGAACGGAACGGCTCCGTCGGCAACTATCTGATCGCAGAGGGCTTTGAGTTCGTCCACCGTTTCGGGTACGGTCCAGCCATTCACGTCGAACATGGTCTTGTTGTAGACGATGCCCGCTACGTTTTCGTTGCCCGGGAAGATGAAGAAGTGCTCTACACCCGTGTAGGTGAATTTGCCGTACGTCTTCCAGTTGCCCGTTATCTTGTCGAGAATGGTCTCGTCATCGCCGGGGGCTTTGGAGTTGTACAGGTCGTCGAGCGGTTCCAGATAACCCTGCTGGGCGTAACTCTGCCAGTTGGACGCGAGCGGGAAGTAGATGTCCGACACGTTGCCCGACTGGAATCTCGATTGCAGAGCGGTGGTCAACTCGCTGTCGTTGTCAAGAACCATGTAGTAGTTTTTGCCTTGCTCGCTCTTGAGGAAACTGGCCGATATACGGCGGATCCATTCGTCGCCGTAACCGGGCGTGTAGGAAAACTTGATGGGGAGTTTGTTCTCTTTGGTTTCGAGGAACATTTCTCCCGACCTCTGGTTGAAGGTAACGCCGTCAATCAGGTTTTCATTGCCGCCGCCGTCGCCGCCGCATGCCGCCAGAGAGGCGGTGAGCGCAACCGCAAGTACAAGGCTTAAAAGGGCTGTGAACTTTTTCATGATTTTCTCCTTTATTTTTTTCTCCGTGCGCCGCGAGCGCACGGGACTGTTTTGTTGTTGGATTTTGGTTTGGGTTTTGGTTGTTTTTGGTGGTTTTTGGTGTTTTTTGGCGCGCCGTTGTGGGCATTGTTTTTTACGTTGCCCACCTCAGGCGCTTCCCCCGGCCCCTCCTCGGGAGGGGTCATGGGTATTGTTTTTTTACGTTGCCCACCTCAGGCGCCTCCCCCGGCCCCTCCTCGGGAGGGGCCATGGGGTGCAGATTTTGGATTTTGCGGGGGTGCGCTATACTTTTATTATGTATGCGACGCACGCATTTTTTGTATCCCGCGCTTGGGCCTTTTCACCCGCGCCGGGCGGGCGGTTCGGCCGCCGCGTTAAACGGCTTGCGGGGCAATTTGCGGGCGTTTTACGGGGCGTTTCGCGGGTGTTTTGCGGGCGTTTCGCGGGGCGGCAGGAGCCTCCCCTCTCCCCGCTTTTCAAACGACCTTACCGCGTTTTTTTGTGAGATATAGGCTACTTATAAGGTTTATGGGGCTGGAATCCCTTTGGATTCCAGCCCCCGACGGGTGATAGAAAAAACCCGTCGGGAAAATTTTCATTTTCCGCTTCGCCTTTTGCGTTATATCATTGTATCGGTAGGATTACAATCGCCGCATTACTTTGGCGTTATCAATCAGTACGGGATAACAAACGCCGCTTCGCCTTCTTTGAGCGTCAGCGAGAGTTTGCCGCCGTTTATATCGACGGTGGTTTCCGCCTTGCCGCCTTCGGCGACGACGGCCGCACCCTTACCGCTTATGTTGAGGGTCAGGTGGCAGGTCTTTTTGAGGGCGGGGTCGGTAAAGTTGACCGCGAGGTAGCCGCGGCGGCCTTCTTTGTCCTCAAACACGCCTATCAGGGCGCATTCGTCCGAGGTGTAGCCCGTAACCGTTCCGTCTGTGGAGATTACGTTGGGAGACTCGGCAATCATTTCAAAGTTGCCCGTGTCGTCGTAGGTGCCGTATTCGTCGCTCGCGTAGGAGAGCATGACGCCCTTCCACTCAAAGTTGTCGTAATAAGGCATGAAAGCGTTGAGGCGGCGGTTGGCTTCCTGCACGTAGGTGTAGGTGGCCGTCTTTTCGTAAGAACGGGTTACCAACGCGTTGTCTCCGAAAGAGGTGTTGCCGTCGTTTGCGGGAGGCGCGGCGTAGCAGAACCACTGGATTCCGTCTCCGCCGTAGGCGAGGAAGGAGTAGGCCTGGAAGGTGGCGTCCGCAATGCTGCCGAGCGCACGGTTACGCGCGCCGAAGGATATGCTCTGTAAAAACGTCCACAGGCGTCTGTTGTTCCCCTCTTCGGCGATCTTGGTCTGCATGACGTCCATATTATAGAGGAAAGAGGGTTCTATACTCGTGGAAAGACCCGTGCCGTACAGCGGGTAGTGGTCGTAGGAAATGTAGTCGGCCTTAACCATGTTGAAGTATCTCGAGAGATATTCGTCATAACTCATGGTGGAGGTGTTTTCGCCCGTCAGCTGGAAACCGTTTGCCACAACGGGGAACAGGTTGATGTAGAGCATGAGGTCGGGAGCCGCCTTGGCAAACACCTTTTGGGCATAGCCGAGCGTTTCAAACATGTTGTAACCGGGTTCGTCCTTCATCATAAAGCCGTAGAGGGCGTCCGCGTATTCGCTTTCGGTATACGGGCGAATCTTGTTTGCAACCTCTTGAACGATCTGTTCCTCCGTGCTGATGCCTGTGTCCGCAAGAATCTTTGCGTTGGTGAGATACTCCGAAAGATCGGGGTCGTGGATTATGTGCTTGATCCCCGCTTCTTTGGCGGCACGGAGCGCCTTGAGGTTGTAAGTTCTGTTGCCCATGGACATCACGTCGTACCCCGGGTAGGCTATCGTTATGCCCGCCTCGGCAATCTCGCGGTACTTTTCGAGAAATTCCTCGTCGGTGAGCGCTTTGCCCGAACCGGGTATCTTTTTGCCCGTTTCGTCGTATTCCCAATGAGTGTCCGAAATGCCCACCCACATACCTACTTCGTACTTGTTGCCCGAAGTGTATACGGGACGGGTGCCCACGGGTGCTTTTCCGGTTTTATCTCCGCCGCATGCGCCCATGGCAAGAACCATTGCGGTCGTTAAGAAAACACATAATAACTTTTTCATCTTGACCTTCCTTTTTGAATTTGAAAACTTCGTCCGAAATCTCTGCGGGGCTTGCCGCTTGCGGGTCGGTGCGTGGCTTGGTGCGTTGCGCCGCTTGCAGGTGGGTGCGCTGCGCCGCGCCGTTGGTGCCGCTTGCGGGTTGGTGCGGTGCGCCGCTTGCGGGTCGGTGCGTTGCGCCGCGCCGTCTGCCCCGTTTTATGATATGCGGTCGGGCTTTCTGTATACATGATAACACGGATTCCGCCGCTTGTCAAGACTTTTTTTCAATTCAGTTGAAAAATTATCGGATTTCTCCTCGGACGGCTCTTTTGGTAAAAAGAAAAATCCCTTATGATAAAAGGGATTTTGGCGAATTTATACACGGTGTGAAAAAATGCGGCAAAAAACGACGGATTTCGCCCGTCGCTCGCCGCGGCGCATGGACGGGGACTTGAGGGTCGCGGGACGTCATTGCGGGTTGCGTGCGGGTGGTTTTGCGGGCTGTGCGCGGACGTTTTTGCGAGGTGTGTGCGGGTGGTTTATGATGTGCGGTTTTTCGGGGCGGGGGTCAGTCGTGGAGGATTACGCCCGACAGGTACACGCGCACCTTTTGGTCGGAGCGGAAGTAAAATTCCATGTCGGAGACGTTGCGCAGTTCGTCGGGGTCGGCGGGGCGGATTGAAAGGTCGGGTTCGACAAAGTTGCCGAGCGGCA
>CANQUN010000090.1 GCA_947627065.1 uncultured Clostridia bacterium | reverse complement strand
GTATTAACCTTCTTTCTAATTTAAGTTTTGCCTTTCTGTACTTTTTTTCTCTCTTTATGCAGTTGTCAATCTACTTTCTGCTTAACTCCGTTAAGCCGCCGCCTCAACAGACAGCTTATATATATTACCATGTGCAAAAGGAAAAGTCAAACGTTTTTGACGTATTTCGCGAAAAAAATTTCCGCCGCCCGTTTGCGGGGCGGTATCTGCACAAAAATATGGGCGTGTTGCGGCCGTTCCGCCGCGCTTTCGGCGGGCGGACGGAGGGTGTGTCATTGCATATTATTATATAATGACAATGCGGGGTAATCCCCAAGCACTATTTCAAGGCAAAGCCGCGGGGCAAACCCCAAACGGCAGCCAAGCCGCCGCCGTTCAGCGGCCGAGCATCTGCGAGAAAGCCGAAGCCAGCTTTTCCATGGCATGTTCCGCCGCGCTCTTGCCGTTGGCGCGCATGTAGTAATAAATTTTAAGTTTCGGCTCGGTGCCGCTGGGACGTACGCAGACGAAAATGCCGTTTTCCAACTCGTAGTAGACGGCGTTGGCGGGTTCACTGCGGACGGGGACGGTCTCCCCTTCCCACGTAACCGCGGTGAGCGAACGGTAGTCGCGCACTTCCTTTACGTTGTATATATCTATCTTGGGGACGAACTTGCCCCTGAGCGAATCGACCACGGCGTTCATCTGTTCCATGGCGTCCACTCCCGAGTAATTTATGCTTACCGTCTTTTCCAGGGCGTAACCGTAAGTGTTGTAGATGTGGGACAGCCTGTCGAAAACGGAGACGCTCTTGCTGTTGTAGTAACAGACCATTTCGGCAACGAGCATGCTTGCGACCACGGCGTCCTTGTCCCTGACGTGCGTTCCGCGCAGGTAACCGCAACTTTCCTCAAAACCGAAGAGGAAGGTGCGGGACTTGTCCTTTTCGTAAGCGGTGATCTTTTCGCCGATGTACTTGAAGCCGACGGGCACCTCTTCGAGGGCGACGCCGTAAGCGTCGGTGAGCGCCTTGACGAGACCCGTGGAGACAAAACTCTTTATAACCACGCCGTTGGCGGGCAACTTGCCTTCTTCCTTGAGCCTTGCGAGAATGTAATCGGTGAGCAGCAGCCCCACCTGATTGCCCGTAAGGGCGACGAATCCGCCCGTTTCGTCCCTTATGGCAACGCCGAGACGGTCGCAGTCGGGGTCGGTGCCGAACACCACGTCCGCCTTGACGCGTTCGGCAAGGGCGATGCCCATGGAAAGGGTCTCGCGGTATTCGGGGTTGGGCACTTCAACGGTGGGGAAGTTGCCGTCGGGCTCGGTCTGTTCCTTGACGACGGCGGGGGTTATGCCAAGCCGCCGCAGGATTTCCATGACGGGGGCGTAACCGCTGCCGTGGACGGGGGTGTACACGATTTTTAGCGATTTAGCCTGCTTTTTGACTATCTTGCGGGAGAGCGAGGCCTTGAGCACCTGCTTGTAATACTTGCCGTCCGTCCTGCCGCTGAGTTTGTAAACGCCCGCTATGTCAAACCCTTCCGCAAGGGGAGGAATCATGACGGCGGGTACGTCGAAGTAATCGGTCTGCGAAATGTAACGCACGACTTCGGCCGTGGCTTCGGGCGACATCTGCGCCCCGTCCTCACCATAAACTTTGTAGCCGTTGTATTCCTTGGGGTTGTGGCTGGCCGTTATCATTATGCCCGCAACGGCCCCGCAGCGGCGCACGGCGTACGAGAGCATGGGAACGGGGTGCGGCGTAGGGAATATCCTAACCTTTATGTCGTTGGCGGCAAGCACTCCGCAGGCGGTACGGGCGAACAGTTCCGAACGGTTTCTCGTATCGAAGGAGATGGCAACGCCGCGTTTGGCGGCGCGTGCGCCCAGCGATTTTATGTAAGAAGCGAGACCCTGCGTGGCACGTTTCACGGTGTACACGTTCACCATGTTGGTACCCATGCCCATTATCCCGCGCATGCCTGCGGTACCGAATTCCAACTCTTTGCCAAACCTGTATTCAATCTCCTCTCTGTTGTCGGAAATGGCCTCAAGTTCGGCGGTCTCCTCCTGCGATAAGGAAGGGTTGGCAAGCCAATTGCGATATGTCAGTTCAAAATCCATATTGTTACCCGTTTAGTTTACGGTTACCCGTTTAATATGTGGTTGTCCGTTTAGTTTATGCGGCGGATTGCCGTTTTATAATATTGACGTGCGCCGTTTGCTTCGGCGTTCGTTTCTGTTGCGAATTTGGGGTTGCGGGCGGGCGGATTGGCCGCAGAAGGTTGGCGGTTTGGCCGCACATGCCTACAGGTTTGAGGCCCGGACACACCTTCCCCTTTTAATTATAATATTACGGGGCGTTTTTGTCAAAGATTTTTCCGCGTGCGGAGGAAAATAAATGTGCGTCCGTGTAAAAAGCGGCCTAAAACGCGGCGGATTGGCGTTTGGCCGAAACGGCGGGCGCGGGTGTTTGCGGGCGGTTGCGGCGGTGGTTTGCGGGGTTCAGGTGCGGGAAAACGAGGGGCGGTTTTGGGTGCGTACGTGCGGCGCAGAAAGGCGGAAAAAGGCAAGAAGTGGCCTTTTTCTCACAAAAACGGGGGTGTGCATAATTTTTTGCGCATGCGGCAAAATACTTAGCGGAGTGTGAAAAGATGAAAAGATTGAATGTTGTTTTGACGTTTGTGCTTCTGGCCGTGCTCGGCGCGTTTGCGGCGTGCGGCGGCAAAGTGGACGAACAAGGTTGGGAAAAGGCGTTTGACGCGACGCTTTCGGCAAAGAACTTTTACGTTAAGGAAACGATGTCCTTTGACGAGGCGACCGTAGCCACCGAGGCGAAGTTCGACGCCGACAACGGCAAACTGTGGACGATGAGCAAGATGACGCCTTCCTCTTCGGACGAAGAGGCGGAGACCGAGGAGTCTTACCTTGTAAAGGGCAAGAACGCGGCCTGCGAATACCGTAAGGAAGGCAAGGATTGGCAACTCGTGTCCGAAGAGCGCGATTTTGACGAGGTTTTTGACGATTGGAGCGTGCTTGGCGACGGCATTAAGGAACTGCTGGGCGTCATAAAGGGCGCGTATTCGGCCGCGGAATACAAGGACGGCAAGTATTCGGTAAATATCGAAAAGAGCGAAAATGCCCCGTCCATGACGGCGGAGATCGCCATACGCAACGGCTACCTGTCGTCCGCGTCCATCGAAGCCGAAGGTTCGACCGCAATGCTGGAGTTCTTCGATTACGGCTCGGTAAAGATGCCCGAAGTCCCCTCTGTTTCCGCCGACAAATAACGGATTTCAAAGCAGCGTCGGGTTTGCCGCAGGTTGAAAGGAAGTAGCCGCCATGGGCAGACAGAAGCCCCCGAGGGAAATCCCTCGGGGGCCTCGTCGTTGTTGATAATGGGGCGTTTTTGTGCGATTCAGGCGGTTTTTGCTCCGCATTGCCCACCTCAAGCACTACGCGTTGGCACATCGCTTGTAACACCGCAAAATGTGGCGTTTTTGTGCGATTCAGGCGGTTTTTGCTCCGCATTGCCCACCTCAGTCGCTCCGCGACAGCCCCTCCTCGGGAGGGGCCGAGAAAATAAAAATCTCCTTGGGGTCAAGGAAAATAAAAGACCCATCTTCGGGAGGGCCATTTTTTCTCTCTCCCCCCTCTTGAGGAGGGGGATTCAGGGGGTGGGCAACGTGTCTCGGTTGGAATTTGTGCCGCTCGTTCACTTTACCCGCATTGCCCACCTCAGGCACTATGCGTTGGCACATCGCTTGTAACAACGCAAAATGCGGAGTTTTCGTGCGATTCGGGCGGTTTTTGCTCCGCATTGCCCACCTCAGTCGCTCCGCGACAGCCCCT
>CANQUN010000089.1 GCA_947627065.1 uncultured Clostridia bacterium | reverse complement strand
ACGGACACCCGCCCCCTTCAAAAGGGGGCAGGTCACGAGAGAATTCCCTCTGCGGAAAAGAATGGGTGGGCACTCCCCTCAAAAATCGACAATCTAAAATCGGCAAAAAAATCTTTTAATAAAGGAGAATAGAACTATGAAACTTGCGAAACGGTTTGCGGCGCTTATTATGGGCGCGACGCTGGCGCTCGGGAGTGTGGTAGGGCTTGCAGGCTGCGGCGGCAACACAGGTGACAATTCAGGCACAAACAACACGCAAAATGGCGGCTCGCAAAACACGGTAGAAGAGCAGATCCATGCCATCTACGATCTCTATGTCGCAAATTGCGCGGAAAACAACATGCCCGTGCAGTCATATGAGCAGTGGTTTGCTTCCATTCAAGGCGCGAAGGGCGATAAGGGCGACCCCGGCACGAACGGCACAAACGGCAAATCCGCCTACGAATTGTATCTCGACGGCTATGCGCTCGAACACGGGAGCACGGACGGTGCGCCCACCCAAGCCGAGTGGCTTGCGAGTTTGAAGGGCGAAGAGGGTTCGCAGGGCGCTCCCGGTAAGGACGCCATCACGCCCCATATCGGTGAGGACGATATGTGGTGGATCGGCGAAGAAGAGACGGGTTATCAAGCGGTCGGCAAAAACGGCGTCACGCCACACATTGGGAGTGCGGATAACGGCGAAGATGAGGGCTATTGGTACTTCGGCGACGAGAAGACCGACTATAAGGCAGTTGCCGAGAACGGCAAATCCGCGTACCAGCTGTATTTGGATGATTATGAAGCAGAACACGGCAATACGACCGACGCGCTCGAAGAGGACGAATGGCTTGCGAGTTTGAAGGGAGACAAGGGTGCGGACGGCGCGACATGGCACTTTGGCAATGCCGAACCCAGCAACTCCAAAACTCCGGGCAATTTCGGCGATCTCTATCTCAACACTTCCAATTGGGACGTCTATGTAAAGCAAGATAACGGTACGGCGAATGGAACGTGGAAAGTCCTTGGCTGTCTTGCGCCCATGGACCCGCTGACTGCGCAATATGGGAAGGACGTCAATATTGCGGAAAATAAAACCGATCAAATCGACATCACGGGGCTCTCCGCGGGTACGCACTATGTGACGGCAGAGGTGGATATCACGGTCGGGGAAAAATCTCTCAATTCAAATTACGAATATCTCAAAGTTGCGAATGCTTGGCAGTTGAAGGTTGACGACGCCTCTTATTATTCGCTTTTGGCAGAGGATTCCGGTCGTACCAGAGAGCCGAAGAGCAGGTCGAGAAGGATCTATGTCGGTTTCATTGTCGTCAAAGAGGGGGCGAAGAAGGTGACGGTCTCCGCAGGCAATCTCCCCTTGAAGGCGCGCATCATCATCGACGAAGAAACTTGGACGTTGGGCGACTGGGGAAAATTGCCGACGTCGAAAAACACGCCTTCATCGAGCCAGCTAATAATCCCCATTAACGGATACGGAATGGCGGAGGAGGACTGCATCAAGATCAATCTTCCCAGCTGGGGCGCTACATATGGGTGCGCATATAACATGCTTACTTCCTATATGGCTCTCTCACCCTCTACCGATCCGTCGAGCACCGATGTTACCGACCTCACGTCCAACGATTTTACGGTGACTGTTAAGGCGTATCAAGATGAAACTTGGGAAGACGTAACCGTAAAGTTTGGGGATGAGACGACCAAAAATTCGCGTAGCATGAAGGGGCAACAAGTGTATTTTATCCATGCGCAAAACAAAACCAAAGCACAAAATGCGATTTGGCCTGTAAAAATGAGATTCAAGAGGATATTTTGATCGATCAAATCCAAAACGAGGAGGATAGATCATGAAAAAGCGGTTCATTACATTGCTTGCGGTGTTGTGTGCGGCGACAGGGATCATGGGGCTCTCCGCATGCGATCTCGGCGGTCTGAATGCGGGCACCGAGCCGAACGGACAGACTTCCGACACCGACGACACGGGAAGCACGGGCAGCACCGACGATAACACGGACGACAACACCGATGATAACGGCGGCAACACGGGCGATAACACGGACGACAACACCGATGATAACGGCGATCACACGGGCGACAACGGCAACGGGCAAGTCGACCCTCCCACGCCTTCCGTCAAGACGTATACCGTCACGGTGAACTGCGGGGAAGGCGGGGAGTGTGCTCTCTCCGAGGCGAGCCCCGTGGAAGAGAATACCTCTCTCACGCTCACCGTCGTGGAACATGTGGGGTACGAGCTCTCGTCCTTCAAGATCGACGGCGTGGAGACTGCTCTCACGGATCTCGCCTATACCTTTACGGTGACGAAGAATGTCGTCGTGGACGTCACCTTCACGAGCATTCCCGTCGTTTACAGGACTGTGAAAGTCACCGCGGGCGACGGCGGCAGTTGCACGCTCACCGATGAAGGCGAGGTCGCAGAGAAGACGATCGTCACGCTCACCGTCACGCCCGATGCGGGCTATGAGGTCGACAAGGTCTATTTCAACGGGAAGTCTGTTCAGCTTACGGACGGCACATATACCTTTACGGTATCGGGCAACGCGACGCTGAAAGTCTCGTTCAAGAAACACGTGCACGCCTATCCCGCTTGGGAGATCACCGAGCCCACCGAGAAAACCGAGGGCTTGGCGACACGGACTTGCCCCAACTGCACCGAAACGATGCCGGGGCATACGCTCTCGTATATCCTTCCCGCTCTCACCGATAAGCACTACAAGATCGAGACCCATTCGGTGGAATCTTGCGCTACCGAAGGTTCGTATACCTATACCATCACGGTGGAGGGAGTGACTTTCACATGGGATAAGACCGTGGAAAAACTTCCGCACATGTACACCTATGAACTCACGAAGCCCACGAAGGATACTGCGGGCTTGGCAACAGGCGTCTGCCAAACATGTGACGACGAGACCGAGGGTCACACGATCTCGATCGATCTGCCCGTGCTTTCGGATAGCGGCTATGCGCTTTCCAAAGAGACTACCTGCTTTGAGGCGGGCGCGGTGACCTATTCCTATACGCAGGACGGATATACCGTCTCCTTTGAAGGGACGATCGAGGCAAGAAAACACACCTTTGTGAAAGATAGCACGGGAACGGGCTGCGTGGTCTGCGGAAAGCGGCTGAACCTCATCCGCGAGGAGTGCCTCGGCACATGGTATAGCCGCGACGATTCCGACGTCCTCTTCCTCGACTGCGACGTCGCCACCCTGAACGGGAACCCCGTCACGATCAAAGCGGGGAACAAGATCGCCTACGACGGCATCACCTATACGTTGAGCACGCAGAGCGTGGAACTGGTGGGCAAGACCGCCACAACGCTCATTCTCGATGGCAAGATCGACAGCTCCAACCTGCCCGTGCAGGACATCTTATATGCGAGCGATTATCCCATCCGCTTCCCCGAAGCCATTCAAGGGACTTGGTCGGCAAGCGACCTCGCAGGCACGATGGGGTTCACAATGACGTTCGACATGAAGGGGATCGTGGTAAATTCCGAAGAGGGCACGCTTCGGCAATATACCGAAAGGGACGGAAATATTTCACTCACATTCTCGATCGGAACGCCGCCGGAGTACGGCATCGATGCGGAAAACGGCTATGCGAAATACAGCGTGGAATACAATGCGTCCACGGGGAAAATGACCGTGACGAACGAGCTGGTGGATGCGAGCGTTTCAAACAGGACTGTCGAGTGCACAAGAACGGGCGCTTCCGCGAAGGAAAAACTGAAATTGCCTCAATATGCGGGAACGTATGTTTCGGCAAAAGGCACCACGCTCTATATCGATGCGGAAGGGAATGTCATCTATAAGGATTCCGCCATTTCCCTCACCGAACTCAACCTCAAAGAGGGCATGGGCGGCGATGAGGGGTCGGAGTCGCAGTATACCATTTATGAGTTTAATTTGAGAGGGGTCGGCTA
>CANQUN010000088.1 GCA_947627065.1 uncultured Clostridia bacterium | reverse complement strand
ATGGAAAACACCTTTTTGCCCACCGTCTGCCCGTTGCCGAATATCATCGGCAAGGCGAACTCCAGCACGAGGTACGAGAGGAACAGCCCGACGGATACCATCATGAACAGCATTGTGAGCACGTAATTGTACTGCTTTGTTGCCTTTGCCGGCGGAATCCTCTCCGTCAGTTCCATGTATGCGTCGTAGGCGGCCTTGGTGTCGGGGTCGTTTCCTTCGGAAGCGACGAGATCTGTCAAAACAACGTTTACGTCCACATCTGCGCCGTCTTTTTTTATAATGTAGTAACCGTCCTCTTCCTCACAGGTATATCCGTAAAAAACTGCAACCTGTTTGATGTACTTGTTGTAAAAAGCATTATATTCGCCGTCGTATTCGATTGCGGTTTGTTGGGCTTCGTCAAAATTGCATATAAGCGAGATGACGTACATGAAGCCCGTGGTGAGTACGGCGAGCAGTATCGCGTCCAGAAGCCAGGCGGACGCCCTCTTTACCACACCTATTTTCCTGAGTTCAAACATTCGGGGCACTCCCTTAAAAGCACACTCCGATGCTTCTCTAATATTGTACCACAAACGCAAGCAGGAAATCAACAGTTTAGACCGAAAATTATCCGACAAAAAATTTTTTCACTTTGCCGCAACAATTTCCGCGGGGCGGGAAAACCGCGCGTCAAACCGTAAATTCGTATTTATATTCAACGAAATTTCCCGTTTTTGCGGTGAAAGTTATGTCTATGTTGAAGAACACGCTGAGAAACGTCGCTTCCACGTGCATGCCGCCGCATTCTATCTGCGCGCCCAAAAATCCCGACGGATTCTTCACGTCCGCCTTGAGGTACGTGCCCGCCACGGAGAGATTGGTAAAATAATCCTGGTTGAATTCAAGGCCCGAGCCGACGCCTTCGGGCGCGTTCCACTCGCCCTCGACAACCTCGCCGTCTTTGAACACGGCTTCTCCGTTGACAACGGTCTTGGACTCTTCGGGCAGGGCGTTCCAATCTCCTATTTCGGCAAACCGTTCGACCGAATAAACGACCTTGACGGTGCCGTCCTCATTGTCCGTAAAATAGTATTTGCTCGTGAGAGAAACGGCCTCCCACCTGTCCGTCACGGTGAGAGTTACCCGTGAGTAATCGGCTCTCAGCATACCATTGAGTTCTGCCATCTGATAGCCGTAAGAGACTATGCCCGTCGACGAGGATCCACCCCCCGCCGATTCGCAAGACGCAAAGCAGAATGCCGCCAGACACGCCGAAACAACGGCAAGGATAACTTTTTTAATATTCATCTTTTTCATGTTTATCCCTCGCAAATCAATTCATCAGCGGCCGCGAGGCGCCGACGGCGGCAGCCTCCGCCGAATCCGCGGCGGCGTTGTACGCTCGCACTTCTTCGTTGTATTTATCCACGGCGGCGCGAAGTTCGGAAACTTCTTCCGCAACTGACTGTTTATCTGTATCGGTGAGAGAATTGTACACGGCAACGGCCTTGCTTATGGCCTGGAATCGGGCTTCCAAAGAACTTGCGGAAATTACCTTTTCAACGGCTTTGCGGAAGGTTTCGGCATTCTGCTGACCGTCTCCGCCCGATATATCCTCGTCTCCCCATATCGCGTCGGCGTATTCGGGATGGTCCACGAAGGGGTTGCGGTTACCCTGTATGTCGTAAGCGGCCTCGTTTCTCGCAAGTTCCACTTCGGCAACGGGATCGAGTTTATTCCATTCGAGCAACAGGTCGATGGCCGCGCTTTCGTTGGAAGCTGAAATCACGTTGAGGAAACGCAAGGTGCCGAAGTAGCCCGAACTCCCCTTTCCGTTGGTCGTGCCGTAAACGTTGGAATAGGTGTTGTAATGCGTGTAAACGTACATCACTATTCTCGCAACGTCGCCCTTTACGCTGTCTATAGGCTCGAATATATTGCCCTTTATGTGGCCGCCGAGGGCTACTTGCCTGCCGCTTGCGTCCTTGTACCACGCTTCGGTAGAAGCCGTGCCGACAACGCCGTACTTATTGTTGCTACGCGTGCTGTTGAGCCTGCTTTCCGTGGGGCGTATGTGAAGGAGATCGCTGCCTCCGCCGTTCTCGCCCCAAAGCCCGTTTGAAAGGCTCTGGCACCAGACGTGTTCACGGTTCCACGTACCGACGTTGCCCGACTGCCAGTTCGACGACAACTCCGCCTGCGAGTAGAACTCCATGAGCTGGCCGTTGGGGCCGGGATCCGTCCTCTTGACGTAACTTGGGTTTTTACAGTCGGT
This sequence comes from uncultured Clostridia bacterium, assembly GCA_947627065.1. Classification (GTDB taxonomy): domain Bacteria; phylum Bacillota; class Clostridia; order Christensenellales; family Borkfalkiaceae; genus RGIG3732. Next base: position 1,990 of record CANQUN010000088.1, on the reverse strand, counting down.
GTAAGACGTGTAAAAACTGTGGGTGGTCGTTATGAGATCGTGCAATTGGCCGAGCAGTTCGTCTCCCCCCGTAGCCGTAATGGAGGCATAGTAGCCGTCCGAACTTGCAACAGCAAGAACTTCGGGCGCGCCCGTTGTTACGCACAGACCGACGCACACCATCAACGCTACGACAAACGAGGTCAGGCTTTTAAGCAACCTTTGCATAATATATTCTCCTTATAGAGTTTGCGTTTTGTATTTGAGCCAGCACCTTCTGCACATGGGAACGTACCTGTCGTTTCCGCCGATACATATCTGGCTCCCTTCGGTAACCACCCTGCCGTTATCGTCAAGCCTTGCGTTGACGGTGGCCTTGGCCCCGCAGGTGCAGACCGATTTGATTTCGCTTATGGATTCGGCAATTTCAAAAAGGCGCTTGCTGCCCGGGAAAAGATGGGTGGTGAAATCTGTGGACAGACCGAAGCAAAGCACGGGAATGTCCCGTTCTATCACTATGTCTGAAAGTTGGTCAACCTGTTCGGGCGTTAAAAACTGGCATTCGTCTACAATTATGACGTTGCAGTCGGAATAACGCTCGGCGTACAGTTTGCCGATATCTTCCTCCGCTCCCACGACAACGGCCGATTCTTTAAGCCCGATGCGGGATTTTACAACGTCGTTGCCGTCTCTCGTGTCGATTGCGGGTTTGAGAAGCAACACCTTCATGTTGCGTTCTTCGTAGTTGAATTTGGTTATGAGCGCCTGTGCGGTTTTGGAACTGCCCATCGCCCCGAACTTGAAATACAATTTTGCCATGTCTGTCTATCGTCTATCCGATTATATCGTAAATAAGCGGCTCGTCCGCGGGTTTTTCCGCCTTTATCTCGGTGGCGGAAAGCAGTTTTTCCTCCGCTGCGGAGAAGGACGATTCGTCGTTGGAATACAAAACGGCTATCTCCTCTCCTCTTTCAACGCGGTCGCCCGTCTTCTTTTTCAACATTATGCCCGCACTGTAATCTATGCTGTCCTCGGCGGTGTTCCTGCCCGCGCCGAGTATTAGGCTGGCCGTTCCGTACGCCTCGGCGTCCACCTTGGCGATGTACCCGTCCGCCCTGCTCTTTACGCTGCGGCAGAAGGCGGCTTTATCAAACCTGTCCGTATCCTCGATGAGGCGGACGTCGCCCCCCTGAAACTCAACCGTCTGCATCAGTTTCTTAAGCGCGCTTCCGTCCGCTATTGCCTTTTCTGCCATCTTACGGCATTGTTCGGGCGTTCCTTTGCCCGCAAGCGAAAGCATGTGTCCTGCGAGAATCATGCAGACCTCGGTGAGATCGGTTGGGCCGCGGCCGCGCAGGGTTTCAACGGCTTCGGCAACTTCGAGCGAATTGCCGATGGCGTTGCCGAGCGGTCTGTCCATATTGGTTATGAGCGCAACCATCTTTTTGCCCGCGCTCTTGCCTATGTCCACCATGAGACGGGCAAGTTCGCGGCTCTGAGCGAGCGTTTTCATGAAAGAACCGCTGCCCGTCTTGACGTCGAGGACGATGCAATCGTCGTCGGCGGCGAGTTTTTTGCCCATTATGCTCGCGGCAATCAGCGGCATGCTGTCCACTGTGGCCGTTACGTCTCTCAAAGCGTAAAGTTTTTTATCCGCAGGCGCAAACTGTTTTGACTGTCCTACGATGGCAAGCCCTATCTCGTTGACGCAATCAATGAATTCTTCATCCGAAAGCGTGGTTCTGAACCCCTTGATGGACTCGAGTTTATCCACCGTTCCGCCCGTGTGGCCGAGGCCGCGGCCGCTCATCTTGGCAACCTTGACCCCGAGCGACGCGACGACGGGCGCAACGACAAGGCTTGTCTTGTCGCCCACGCCGCCCGTGGAATGCTTGTCCGCACGTATCCCGCGGATGGCGGAAAAATCCACCTTTTCGCCCGAATCGCGCACGGCAAACGTCAGATCGCAGGTCTCGCGCACCGTCATTCCCCTGAACTAGATGGCCATGCA
>CANQUN010000087.1 GCA_947627065.1 uncultured Clostridia bacterium | reverse complement strand
CACGAGGCACAGCACCCCGCCCTTGGCGAGAACGGGGAATTTTTCCGAAAACGAGTTTCTCACCATTTCGCAAAAATGCAGAAAATCGTCGTAACTGTTTACGGAAAGCAGGCCCGAAAGCCCCGTATTCCACGGCTTGCGGAAGAGCACGGGATACGCCGCGCGGGAACTTGAAATGTTGTGCGCACCGTCGTCGAGCATTATGTCGAGCGATATTATGTCCTTGCGCGTACCCATGATGATGTTCTGCGGGGGAATTTCGGGAAAATCCCTGACGAGCCGTTCGGCCCTTGCGCTCATGCAGCAGGCGGGCACGGCGGTTACAAAAAACACGTCCGCAATTTCGGCAAGTTTTTTGACAAACTCCTGCGCACCCTTGGTTATGGGCTGCGTTCTCACAAACTCGGGGTCGGTGTAAAGCGCAATGCGCTCGTCCCCGTGCCTTTCGGTGCCGCCCCAACTCTTTATTTCCTCTATCTTAACGGGTTCTTCATCGGGGTGGCGGCTGTTTATTATGGACACGGCATAAGAATTGCATTCGTAAAGCGTGTCGTCAACGTCAAGGCCTACGCGGATTCTGTATTTTCTCATCTTTGACCTCTTTGTATATTCTGTTTACATTATACTTAAAATCAATCCATTTGTCAAGTACGGCAAGTTGACAAAAACGTTATATTTGTAGTATAATATTGTTCTTGACAAAAAAATTATCAAAAGGAATGCGAATGATGTTCAGACAGGCATTGAAACTGATAAAAAAGTACGACACGGTGATAATCCACCGCCACTCTCACCCCGACGGGGACGCGCTGGGCAGCCAGATGGGGCTTGCGCAGCTGATAAAGGACAATTTTCCCAAAAAAACCGTTTACATGGTGGGCGACGTTGCAACGCGCCTGCCCTTTGTGGAAGTAACGTTTGACGAGATTCCCGACGAGACCTACAAAAACGCCCTTGCCGTAATACTCGACTGCGGTTCTTCCAAACTCATCTGCGACGAGCGGTACAAACTTGCGGCGGCGACCTTGCGGTTTGACCATCACATATTCTGCGAAAAAATTGCCGACCTCGACGTTATAGACAGTACCTTTGAAAGCGCGTGCGGGCTTGTAACCATGTTTGCCAAAGAATGCAAACTCCGCCTCTCCCCCGCCTCGGCAACGTCGCTGTACATGGGCATGGTTACGGACAGCGGAAGGTTCGTTTTCGACTCGACGACCGCACGCACCTTTCAGCTTGCGGCGTTTCTGCTCTCCCAGCCCATAGACCTCAATACCCTCTACTACAACCTGTACGCGGACGACTTTTCCAAGATACTCGAGGACGCCGACAACATGCACAAGATACGCTTTACGCCAAACAACGTCGCGTACATATACACGGCCAAAGAGGATCTCAAGGAAGACAGCGACGCGGCGCCCGTGGTCTCCTCGGGCATGGTAAGCCTCATGCACGACATAAAGGGCGTGTTCATCTGGGTCAACTTCACCGAAGGGGACGACGGCGTGCACGTTGAACTGCGTTCCAACCGTTACAACATCAACCCCATTGCGGTAAAATACGGCGGCGGCGGGCACAAGAAAGCCAGCGGCTGCACCGTGCCCGACAAGGGAACGGCCATGCGCCTTTTGGACGATCTGGACGCTCTGAGCGCCACAAAACCCGAGTAAAAAACAAAGCCAGAAAACAAAGCCAAAGCCGGAATAAAAAAGTCAAAAGTGGCCTGAATCGCACAAAAACGCCCCATTCCCAACCAAAATAAATCAAAACGGTATACCCATGAACGAGCAAATAAAGCAAGCGATATTAGACAAGATAGAAAGTTACGACACCATCATCATATCCCGCCACATACGGCCCGACGGAGACGCGGTGGGTTCCACCAAGGGGCTGGCAACGGTCCTCAGGGACACCTATCCCGCAAAGCGCATTTACGTTGTGGACGAGGATTTTTCGGACTACCTGTCCTTTTTGGGCGGCGAGGATACGGTGGAAGAGGCCGTTTACCCAACCGCCCTGCAGATAATAATCGACACGGGCACCGAAAACCGCATTTCCAACAGCAACTACAAAAAGGCAAAGGAAATAATAAAAATCGACCACCACATTGACATAAAGCCGTACGGCGACCTCGTGTGGGTAGAAGATTTCCGCTCCTCGGCCTGCGAGATGATAGCCGATTTCTGCCTCGGGTTCAAAGACAGGCTTAAAATTTCGGCCGAGGCCGCCACTTACATATACCTCGGCATGGTTACCGACAGCGGCAGGTTCCGTTTTGAAGGCGTAACGGGCGAGACCCTGCGGCTTGCGGGCGCGCTGCTCGACTACGGGATAGATTACGAAACGCTGTTTGCGCACCTGTACATAGAAGATTTTTCCACCCTTAAACTGCGTTCCTTTGTGTTTGACAACATAAAGATAACAAAAAACGGCGTGGCTTACATTTACATTTCGGAGCAGATACAAAAGGATTTCGGCCTCACGCTGGAAGCGGCAAGCAACGTCATCGGCGACCTGTCCACCATCCGCGGCAGCCTTATCTGGGTGGCGTTTATATACAATACGACTAAAAAGGAAATCCGCGTAAGGCTGCGTTCGCGCTTTCTCGGCATAAACGATCTGGCAATCAAATACCACGGCGGTGGGCACAACATGGCGGCGGGCGCAACCGTGTATTCGGAAGATGAGATGTACCGCCTTATCGCCGACGCGGACGAACTGCTCGGCGCCTACAAATCCGCCCACGGAGACAAGATATGAAGATACTCCTCACCAACGACGACGGGATAGAAGCCCCCGGCCTCCGCCTGCTTGCCGAATGGGCGGCCCAACTCGGTCAGGTTTCGGTGTTCGCACCCAAGTACCAGCAGAGCGGAAAGAGCCGTTCCATTGAGATACACAACCCTTACGAAGTCAAGAAAACGGATATTTTTGGAGATATAGAAGCGTACAGCGTGGACTCCACGCCCGCCGACTGCGTGCGCATTGCCGTGCTTGGCATGCACAAGGACTTTGACCTTGTGATTTCGGGCATAAACTGCGGGCCTAACCTCGGCGGGGACATACACTATTCGGGCACCGTCGCCGCGTGTTTCGAGGCGGCACACCTCGGCATAAACGGCCTTGCCGTCTCCTCCGCCTTCAACTCGTTTGACAACGCCGTCAAGAATATCGGCAGGGTTTACAAGGAAATACGGACCCGCAGGATGTTTGACTTTACACGCATAATAAACGTAAATTTCCCCGAGGCGGGAGATGAAATTTTGATAACACGCGTGGGTCCCGCCATTTACAGCGACACGTTTGAATTTCTGCCCGACGGAACCGCCAAGCCATGTCTTGTCTGCCTCTACCGCGGAACGCAGGACCTCACGCTCGATACCGACGCCGTGATGACGGGCCACATCTCCCTCACCCCGCTCTCCGAGGATCTCACCGACCTCTCCGCCATCTCCCGCACCAACGTCGGCTGAGACCCCTCTCCCTTGGCGCCTCCTTGGAGGAACGTTTTTTCTTTTGGCGCCTCCTGGGAGGGGCTGGCGCGTATGCGCCTGAGGTGGGCAATCACAAAAATTACAATCCGATGAGCCTATGAGTTACACGAGCAATTCAAAACTTACGCCAAACGCAAGGAATCTGCGCAAAGCCATGACAAAAGAGGAGCGGAAACTTTGGTACAACTTCCTTCGTCAACTCCCTTGCACAGTGCACCGTCAATACGTCATCGGGCAGTATATCGTCGATTTTTATCTTGCAAAAGCGAAAATAGTCATCGAGTTGGACGGTTCGCAACATTACAAAGATTCCGCAGTTCAACACGACGCCGAACGCGACGCGTTTTTGCATTCACAAGGGATTACCGTGCTCCGCTACACAAACATAGAGGTTAACAAAAAATTTCGGGCTGTATGTGAGGATATTTTGAATCACTTACCGAAAGAGATAACGGGTTAACTTTTTTGGGGACGTTGCCCACCCCCCTACCCCCCTCCTCGGGAGGGGGCATTTTTTTTCTTGGCGCCTCCTGGGAGGAGCTGGCGCGTATGCGCCTGAGGTGGGCATTGTTGCATTTTGGGGACGTTGCCCACCCCCCTACCCCCCTCCTCGAGAGGGGGCTTTTTTCTCTTGGCGCCTCCTCGGTAGGAGCTGGCGAGCAAAGCGAGACTGAGGTGGGCATTTGAATTTACTTTTTTGGGGACGTTGCCCACCCCCCTACCCCCCTCCTCGGGAGGGGGCAAGGAGGGGCGTTAAATGGAATAGAAAAAGCAGCCGGCCGGTGGCAGGCTGCTTTTTTGTTGGGTTGCATTGGGTTGCCCCTGTTTTTGGGTTGCATGGGC
>CANQUN010000086.1 GCA_947627065.1 uncultured Clostridia bacterium | reverse complement strand
TGCATACAGCTTTGAGGAACGGACAAAAGAATTTTGCAGACTGTTTTTACCGGCCATGATACAACCCTATATTACCGAAAAAAAACATGAGGAAACGGCAATGCGTGAGATTCTGAAACCGCGATTCGGGAAGCTTTAGTCCGTCGTCATCCGCGGGGGAGCTTTTTGCTTTCCGCCTTGCGGCGTTTATTGGGGGACTAAGCAAAATGTGCGCAAGCAAATCGGGCTTGTATCAATCGCGGGCAAGCGCGTTTACACCGTTGCAAATCAGCTTACCCGTCAGCGTTATCATATCTTCCAGCGGAATTTTCTCGCCTGGGCCCCGGCGGATTAACAATCGGGCGGAATTTTGCAAAAATTAGATAAAAATAGATTGACGCCGCGTCAGAATGGTGGTATACTAACTGTGCTGACATGGCGTCAAAATTATAATAAAGGGAGGAACCCCTATGATTTACAAAAGCTTTCAGGATTTAAAATTGTCCGCGCTGGGCATGGGCGCCATGCGCCTGCCGGTAATAAACGGAGACGACGCCAAAATTGACGAAGCGGCCGCGCAAGAAATGGTGGCTTACGCCATGGCGCAGGGCGTGAATTATTACGACACCGCCTGGGGCTACCACGACGGCAACTCGGAACTCGTGCTGGGGCGGGCCTTGCGGGACTACCCGAGAGAGCGGTTTTATTTGGCCTCTAAATTCCCCGGGTATGATTTGACCAACATGCCAAAGGTAGAAGAAATTTTTGAACAGCAGCTGAAAAAATGCGGGGTGGACTACTTTGACTTTTATTTGTTCCACAACGTCTGCGAGATGAATATTGACGCTTATCTGGATGAACAATACGGCATTTACGACTACTTAATGAAGCAGAAAGCGGCAGGCAGAATTCGACATCTCGGCTTTTCTGTGCACGGCAGCCTTGAAGTAATGAAGCGTTTCCTGCAAAAATACGGAAAGAGCATGGAATTTTGCCAGATTCAGCTCAATTACCTAGACTGGAGCTTTCAGGACGCCAAAGCAAAGGTGGCGCTGCTGAAAGAGCGCGGCATTCCCGTTTGGGTGATGGAGCCGCTGCGGGGCGGGCGGTTGGCCAATTTAACGAAGGACGAACAAGCCAGCCTACAGGCCATGCGCCCGGACGAGACAATCCCCGCCTGGGCCTTCCGCTTTGTGCAGTCGATTCCCGAAGTGACCGTGGTGCTCTCCGGTATGTCTACCTTAGAGCAGCTGAAAGAGAACGTCCAAACCTTCCGGGAAGAAAAGCCCCTTACGGGGGAGGAGATGACCAATCTGCTGGCCATGGCGGACGAAATGGTGCGCAAAATTGTGTTGCCCTGCACCGCCTGCCGCTACTGCACAAGCCATTGCCCGCAGGGGCTGGATATTCCGACTCTGCTGGCCTTTTATAATGAGCACTGCTTCACCGGCGGTGGATTTATTGCGCCAATGGCGTTGTCTTCTTACCCGAGCGATAAGCTGCCGAGCGCCTGTTTGGGCTGCAAAAGCTGCGAGGCCGTCTGCCCGCAGCAGATTAAAATTTCGGAAGCCATGGCGGATTTTGCCGGGCAATTGGAGCTGTAAAACAAGAAAAAAGGGACGGCAACCGGTTTCGGCTGCCGCCCTTTTTTGCGTTACATGAGAAAAAAGAAGTTCGCCAAACGAACCGTTTAACGGGCGCTGCGCTCCCGCCGTGTTGTCCCATGAGGGAAAGGTTCCCATTCCGTCAAGCGCCGGGGTCGGGTCGGCTTTTGCAGGTTTCGTCCAATTTTCTTCTTCCGCCGTTTAACCAACATCGAATGTATGCTACTATATAGATGAAAGCTTTCAAATCGATCGTTTCGGGAGGACAACATGACTTTTGAGGAAGCCGCGCGCTTTGTGGAAGAAAACATGAAAACGATATTCGCCTACGCGCTCCGCCGTGTTTCGCACAAGGAAGACGCCGAGGAACTAGCGGGCGACATCGTCGTCGCGATTCTCGAATCCGCGCCGCGCGTGCGCGAGCCTGACGCGTTCTTCGGCTACGTCTGGGCGATTGCGGACAACGTGTATAAGACGTTTCTGCGCAAAAAAAAGCGCAGCGTTGCCGTCGATATCGACATCATCGCCGAATCGGCGTCCGACAGTGACGTTGAGGCTGAGACCGTGCGTGCCGACGAGGCGCGGCGTCTGCGCCGCGAGCTGGCGCTGCTCTCGCGCGAGTACAGACTATGCACCGTTGCTCACTACTTCGACGGGCTGTCCTGCGCCGAGATTGCGGAAAAATACTCGATTTCGCTCGAAATGGTCAAGTATTATCTCTACAAAACGAGAAAAATTTTGAAGGAAGGCGTTGTTATGGAAAGAGAATTCGGAGAAAAAAGCTACCGGCCTGCGGAATTTTGTTTTGCATACACCTACGACGGCACAGACAACGCAGAGTACAGAACGCTCTTCAACCGCCGCCTGCCCGGCAACATACTGCTCGCCGCATACTACACGCCGATGTCGGCATCCGAGCTGTCGGTCGAGCTCGGCGTCGCTTCCGCCTACGTTGAGGACGAAATATGTGTGCTCGAAAAGTACGGATTTCTGACTCGTTTGCCGTCTGGCAAGTATCAGACGAAGCTCGTCATATTTACGCGGGAATTTTTCGGCGAGCTTATGGAGAAGACAAAAGCCCGCATCGACGAAACGACGGCACTGTTCGGCGCGATACGCGAAAAGCTGCCGGAGATACGCGCGCTCGGCTTCCGTGGGTGCGGTGTATCCGACGACAGATTACTCTGGGCGTTAGGCTGGGCTGTCATCCATAAAAACGGATGGGAGTATATGAGCTCGCGTTATCCGAACTACAATGACGTTAAGCTTTACCGCGATGCGTTCGGCGTCTGCTACGGCTACGACTTCAAAGGCGACGGAAGCGAGCCGTTTTCCGCAAACGCAACGGCGGGCCGCCATACGAGAGGAAACGGGCTGTATCTGTCTTACATATGCTCCGGCGTCATCCCCGAGAAAAACAGATTCGAGGAGAATCGCGACGAGGAGCGCGTCAACTCGCTGATTGAAAGTGAAGCCGACGCGCCGTTCGTGGTCGTGACCGAGGAGCAGCTGGGGCAGATATGGACAATTCTCGCCGATGCGGACAAGCGCGCATGTGCGCTCTACGAAAACATCATAGCCGATGCTGTCGGGCTGATGAAAACGCACGCGCCCGAATGTGTGCGCGGCGAAGTTGAAAGGGTCGTTACGCTGTCGTGCACAGGCGAGATCGTTTCGATACTGTTCTACGATGCGGTACAAATAGGCGCACTCTCGCTTCCGCCGGAGGACGACCGCGACCCGCTTGCGTTCTATGCGATAGTTGGGTGAGCGCCCGAGCGGGGTGAACCGTAAAATCAAAATCACAAAATCACGCCGGGGAGAGGGACTTGCAAAAGTCTCTCTCCCCGGCGTTTCGCCGCCCACTTACAGCGTCCCTTCTGTTTGTCAAACGCGGCGTTATAGCCGCAGAAATGCTTGCGGTTGAGATTGCCCTGAACCTCACTGCAATTTTCCGCTGCCATTTACTGCTCTCCCTTCGGCTTCGCGGAGCGTATCCATTTTGCCAAATAATACCCCGCACAAACGAACAGCCCCAAAATGGCAACGTAATCCACCAAAAACAGGGCAAGGGGTTCATCAAAATCAAAGAACACGAAGTGAACCCGTAGGAACAGATAATCACCGAAATCCCGCTTTACGAACGCATAGGCGCCATATGCGGCGACTAATGCCGCCATACTGCGCAGCGCCCATTTTCTGCATGGAGAGGGCTTTTTTGCGAGCTTTTTTGCCATGCCCATTATGCCGCCCCAGTGCAGCCCAAGGTGCAAAGACAAAAACACAAACCCCCAGTAAGCCGAGAGTATGTGCACCGCCCCCGCCGCTGTTTGCCCGCCCCGAAAGCCGAGGAACGAAAAGACCGTGCGGGAAAGCACCATGCCGCTGACCATGGAAGCGCCCATGCAAAGCAAGGCCAGCAGGACAAGAACGGTTTGCAGGATGCGATAGGGGGTATATCGGCCGTGCAGGACGGCTTTGCTCCATTTTCGGTTCAGAATATGGTGCAGGACAAACAGAACGAACATTCCAACGCCCAGCCACTCGTGCGCCGCTTCGCCCACCAGGGAGTAGGCCATTAAGAGGAGAAGCAGCAGGGACATGAGAACGTCGGTGCTGATTTTCAGAATCTGCTTCGGTTTCATTTACCTGCATTCTTGCAGCACTGCCAGCAGCTCCTCTTTGGTAAAGGACTTGCAGCAGCCGCCGGTGAGAACCGTACTGTCCGCGACGGCCTTAAAGTCCGTATCACGCGGAATGCCCATTTCCGTAAACGTTGTCGGCAGGCCGATTTCTTTTATAAACGCCGCCAGCGACTGGGTAAATGCGCCCGCCAGCTCCCCTTCCGTTTTGCCGGCGGGGGAGACCCCCCACACGTTCACGGCGAGGCGGGCAAACTGCGGCGCGGCCTCCGGCAGCATGTGCCGGTAAAGGACGGGGTGAAGCACCGCCAGCCCCTGCCCGTGGTTGCAGTTGGTGTAGGCACCGAGCTGGTGTTCCAGCATGTGCGCCTGAAAATCCG
>CANQUN010000085.1 GCA_947627065.1 uncultured Clostridia bacterium | reverse complement strand
AAAACGACGGACAATTACCCCGCCGTTTGTGTCCCCCCGCAATCATGCCGCCTCACGAAATGTAATCCTCGCCACGCTCCATCTTTATCCCTGGCCCCTTCCGAGGAGGATTTATCTTGTTTTATTTCCATGGTTCTTGATTTGAGTAAAGTCTCATTTCGATTTGGCCCCTCCCGAGGAGGGGCTGGCGCGTTAGCGCCTGAGGTGGGCAACGGGGAAAGAACCCCGCAAACCCCTTGCAAACAACGCGCACCCGCAATCACCCCTCGCCACGCAAGATGTAACCATCTCCATCGACTTATATATCCCGCATTCAACCCACGCTAAAATTGCCGATAATGTGCGTTTTAGGCCACTTCTGTCCATTTCTGCGGCGCGCAATACCCCCCGTACCACAGCAACCATGCCGCTCAACGAAAAGAAATAAAAAAGGATCAAAGGAGAAAAAGATGTTTGACAAAAAATTTCTTAATGCGTATCTGGATAATTTGTGCCACGCCCTTGAAGGCAACCCAGGCCTTTACAACATGGGGCTTGGCGCGTGGACGACATTCCACATGGAAAGCATCCTTTATCCGCTCGCCGAGCGCCTGCGCCCCGACGGAAGCGGTTACGCGTATAAACAGCAGCCGTGCACGGAGGAATGCCGCGGCAACTGTTACAAAAACAAGGGAAAATGCGGTTACGGCACAACGTGGTCGCAAGAATACTACCGCGTGGACTTGGGATTGTATCGCTACCCCGACGCCCAAAGCGGGCTGTGGCGGCCCGATTATCTCATCGAGCACGAAAACGCCCACTTCAAACTCACGGCGGAAAACGGCGGCTATACAATAAAAAAGAAGGGCTGGTTCGCAGAATTTATAAAACTCCTGCCCATAAACTGCAGCGGCGACGGCGCCCGCGTCGTCATCTCTTATTCCGACCTTGCGGACAGCAGCGCGGAAAACCCGAAAGCGTACGAAGAATTTCTGCTCTCGGTGCTCGGCAACGAGACAATCCTGCCGTCGCTTTGCGAAAGGCCCATTCTGGTCCTGCTCGGTCCATCCGTTTCCGCGGTTAAAAAAGCGCAGGCCGATTTCTTCTATATGATGTTTGAAAAGAACGGGACGGGCTGGGAATGCGAAAGCGGCTTTTCCCAAAGAGAAGACGTCCTTAAAATCTTTTGCAAACTGAAAGCCGAATTGCAATCCGGCCGATTGTCCGAAGACTCCGATCGAGAATAAAGGACAAATCCCAATACAACATGCGATGCAACCCGCCCCGCCGCAAAATAAACCCGCATGTGCTATAATAAAGACACAAAATTCGTCCTGCCGCACAATTGACCCGCATGTGTTATAATAGAGACACAAAATTCGTCCTGGCGCATAATAAACCCGCATGTGCTATAATAAAGACACAAAATTCGTCCTGCCGCACAATTGACCCGCATGTGTTATAATAGGTGCGAATGTTGCAAAACGGGATCGGGTATGCTGTAATAGGGTCGAGGAAACAGGGACGAATCAACAAGGACGAAACAAAAGAAAAGTTCGGCGCAAGCCGTTCAAAAATAAAAAAAGGAGAACGACATGAAAAACACAACAAATGAAGTTGTTTCCGCAGAAGTAACCATTCCCGAATTGGATGCCTTTGGAAATTCATTGCATGGGATCGAAAATGCGGTGAATCCGCGGATGAACATCTTTCGTGCAATGGGGCTAATCAATCAGGAGACACATCATTCGGCCTTCTTTGCCGGGCTTTTGACGCCCGACAATCCGCATCATCTCGGAGATTTCTTTTTGAGAATCTTTCTGGAAAACTTGTATGATTACCGGACGAAACCGGACACTTTAACAAAGAATGTCTCGTCCAACGCCGAGATTCTTGCGAGGCAGAAGATATCTTCAAAACAAGAATTACTTGATTTGATACAAGGGTATGTTTCTGTCAAAAAAGAAGTCAAAACAATCACAAAAACAGACAGTGAAAGCGGGCGTATGGATATCTTGATTGAAATTCCGACGTCCCAAACAGTCATCGTCATTGAAAACAAAACCGGGACGACAACCCATGATAATCAGTTGCAGAAATACCAGAACGAAATAGATTTCCGCAACAAGGATTACAAGAAAATTTTCATCTATCTCTCGCCCGACGGCGCGCTTCCTTACGATCGTTCCAAGAAAAAGGCGACCAAAAACGCCAAATATAATGCCGACTGGTGCGTATTTGATTATGAAAAGGTCTGTCAGGTGGTTCAAAAAACAATTGAAGAATTAGAAAACAAGGCCAATCTCTTCCGGATGGACGCCCAAGACAAAAAAATATTATTATATGGATTAAAGGAGTATTTGGATATGTGTAACACAGACTTGCTGAATGAAAATGTTGGAAAATTTGAAAAGTGCGCAGAAATTATTGACGCACATCCCGCTGCCGTTAAGAAGATGACGGAGTATTTCAATTCGCCGTTACCCGAAAACGTTATTCGCTATTGTGCGCAAAAAATCACTGGAGATCCCGCTATCAACGGCCCGAAAGTATTTGCTACAAAAGCCATGAAGGAGTTCTTCGAGAAAAACGGAGAGAACTTCTCAATTGCCATGCTTCGTTGTTATGTTAATCCCAAGGGTAATAAATCATTCAATGGATTTGAAATTTATGTGGAGTTTGAAAATGTCAATAACGATTCGCCCTATGATCACAAGTGGACGCCGGCGCAGGAAAAACTGATTGAAGAGCTTCTTAAGAAGGGCAAGATGAAAAAAAGACCGAACTCGAGCGTTCGGCTTATTTCCGCCGTCTCGCTGCTCGATGCGGCTGATTGCTATAAGTCCATGGATGAAGTTGCCCCGAAACTGGAAGCAAATCTCGATAAATTTATGGTGCAATTGAATGCGCTTGACGATATCTTAAGATCACTCACACCGACTTCTCTCGTGCAGCCCTGAAAGGTATAACCTATATCGATCTGAAAATGGTTCCGCGCAGAAGAACATCGCGCCGATAAGGTCTTTGAGAAACTTCTCCTCCGCAACCGCGGAGGAGAAGGGGCGTTTACGCCGGAATCTGCCGTGATAATTTCGGCAGAAGCCTTTGCAGTTCATGCCAAAACCTTTGCGGCAGGTCCGCCGTGCGGAACGGAATCGGCCCGAGCCGACACCCAATAAAAAGCCCCAACCCAAGCCCGCCGCGGCAAACAAAAAATAAAAAAGGATGGTAATTAAAATGGATAAAATGTATGATCCCGACAACGAGATGAACGCTCTTACCAAAGCGCGCGCCATGTGCGGCGAATACCTGCCCGAGGCGGACGCGTCGGGCGCTTTACGCGAGGAAACAAGGCTTTCCAAAAAGGATCTGCAAAAGATACGCGACGATTTCACCGTAATGCAAGAGGTTCCTCTTACAAAAGAGCAAGAGGAACTTCAGGATGCCATTGCCCAAGTGGTCAGAGGGACGCTTTACGATTTGATCACGACGTTTTCTGAATATTTTACCGATGATTTCGAAAACGAATTGAAGAGAATCGTGCGTGCCTGCGAGATGTTCAAGGTTGTCAAGGAAGACGTCAAAGCGCGCAACGCAATCGCCGCGCCGTCCGCTGATTGGCCGCAGGAGCGGCAGGACGCTTACCGTGCGCGCATGGCATATCTGTTTGCAAAAAGACGCATAGAGGGCATGAAGAAAGACGTGAGCCTTGCGGAGAGATACCTCGGCCTCATGGCCTCGTACATCTGCGAAAAGTACGGCGACTGCCTCGGTTCGGATTTTTAAGTATGAAACGCCGTGTATTTTTATACGTCGAGGACAATTCCAAAAAGAACAAGCCCGATAGAATCCTTGCGGTGGACGAGACGGGCGCGCACAGGTTCAGTGCGGAAGTTGCGAACGACGGAACGGATTACAGAGAGGAGATCGGCACAAAAGACAGCGATTCCGCAGGCGCGGCCGCCTTTGCGGCGTTCGAACGCTTCTGCAAGGAAGAATGCGGCTTAAAGGATTGCAATGACGAAGTTATTCAAGCAAAGGAAGCACCGCTCTGCCGCTATACGTTCGCCGAATACGTTGATCTCCGTTTGGGTTCTGCCGACTGGGCTACGGTAAAGTCCCTTTCGTTTGACTACCGCTACGAGACGACCCATCTTGAAAATCCTCCCGCTTTTTCGGCTTTTGCGTCCTGCGTAAAAGGCGTTGCCGAGCCTGACGCCACCCGCCTTCTTTACGAGGAATACGCAAAGCGCATCCATAAGGAAATTTACACGGCAGAGGAGATCGACCGCATGGAGAGATACATTTTCTCCCACCTTAACACGGTCTACCTTCGCCGCGGTTCGTTCCGTGTCCATTGGTGCATTTGCTATTCCTGCTCGGCGATTTACAAAAGCGACGCGGCCCGCTACCTCGGCGTAATGGAAAGGATTATCTCCGACTATCTTAAAAGAAGGGCGAAGAATAGGAAAAAGTATTTTTGCGATCTCATCATGGATATTGCCGACGAGATATTCTGCGATGGAGAAATTGATTATTCCGTGTTTGACAAGGAAGAGGGCAAACCGCTACTCGAAAGAACCGAGTACGCCATGTTCGCCTCGCTTTCTCCAAAAAGCCTGAAAATAGTCAAGGAATTGATAGAAGAATACGAAAACAGTGAGAAAAATTTTTTAGAATCCTTCAATTCGTAAATCATCGTCCTTCCCGCCCGCCGTTCTTTTTTGACGCCTCAACCTCGCAGCATCTTTATCCATGGCCCCTCCTGAGGAGGGGCTGGCGCTCTGCGCCTGAGGTGGGCAACGTGGAAAAACTTCCGCATCAATCCTGCCTTTTTTGTGTGATTCAGGCTACTTTTGCCCATTTTCGGCTAAAAACGGCAGGCAATTTCCCCACCGTCTGTGCCCCCGCAATCATGTCGTCCCACGGAGTGTAATCCTCGCCACGCTCCATCTTTATCCTTGGCCCCTCCCGAGGAGGGGCTGGCGCTTTGCGCCTGAGGTGGGCAACGGGGAAAAACTTCCGCATCAATCCTGCCTTTTTTGTGTGATTCAGGCTACTTTTGCCCATTTTCGGCTAAAAACGGCAG
>CANQUN010000084.1 GCA_947627065.1 uncultured Clostridia bacterium | reverse complement strand
CCCCAACATGCCCCTCCCGAGAAGACACCACCAATTGCCCCCTCCCGAGGAGGGGCTGGCGCACCCGCGCCTGAGGTGGGCAATATCCAAAAACCCCCTGAATCTCACAAAAACCGCCCTTTTCCACCGTTCCGGCGGCTTTTCTTTTTACCCTCAACCCGTCTCAAACGACCAGAGGGGAGACCTCAATCCCTTGGCCCCTCCCGAGGAGGGGCTGGCGCGTATGCGCCTGAGGTGGGCAACGGCACACCCAATGCACCCACCAACACCCAACGCACACAGCCACAACCGCCCGCCGCACCCAACGCACACACCAACACCCGACACACAGCCACAACAGCCCGCCGTTCGCCCCGCCGCCCCTTATATCTTCAACCCTCAAACCACGCTTGTAAAATATTGACATTTTCCGCATTATTCACCCCAAAAAAATTTCTTTATAATTTTTTTCCGAAAGGTATTGACAAGCGGCCGCAAGTGTGTTACAATGTAATCAAGAATTATGTTTTCGCGAACATTTTGGAGTTCATAAATCCGATGGTAAACAGAGAAGAGGTCGCCCGTCTCGCAGGCGTGTCGCCCATGACGGTTACGCGCGTGGTAACGGGCAAGGGCTATGTGTCCGAGCGGACGAGGGAAAAGGTAATGGAAGTCATCGACGCGCTCGGTTACATTCCAAACAAAATCGCGGCGGGGCTTGTCAGCGGCAAGAGCAACCGCATCGCCATCGTCGTGCCCGACCTCTCCAACCCGTACTACCTGCAGGTCGTCGGCGCCATGATAGACGAAGCCAAAAATTACGATTACGTCGTCTCCGTTTACAAGGCGAGCGAGGCCGAACTTCCGCAGGTTATCGAAAGTTTAATCTCCAACAGGGTCGCTGGTGTCGTCAATTACGCCTCGGAATTTCCCAAAAAGTACGAAAAGCATCTCAACGACATAGGTGCAAAGACCATACGTACGTCTTACTTTTCGGGCGAGTTCTCCATGGAACTCGAATATGAGGACGCCATGAGAAAGGCCATTGACTCGCTCATAGAAAAAGGCGCAAAGAAGATAATATTCATTGCAGGCATGATGACAGAGTTTGTCTCCATAGACCAGCGCGTCCCGTTCTACAAAAAGTATCTTAAAGAAAAAGGGCTTGAAGTGGGGGAGGACAGCGTGGTTTACGGCAACTACCCTCGTGAAGAAGCGTTCATGGTGGGTTACAACGCCGCCATGCAACTCGTAAAAAGCGGCTGCGAGTTTGACGCCGCCTTCTGCATGAACGACATGATGGCCTTCGGCGTGATAAACGGGCTGCGGCGCATGGGCAAACGCGTGCCCGAGGACGTAAAGGTAATCGGCTTTGACAACATTCAGATGTCCGCTTTTTTCGAGCCGCCACTGTCGTCCATATACGTAGACACCAGGCAGGAAGCCCGTTTTTACTTCGACTACATCGTCGGCAACCCCGTCGATTACGAGCGGAAACTTGTCGCCTCTTATGTAGAACGCAAAAGCGCGGATTAAACCAAAAACTGTCAATATAAAGTAACGTTCCGCAAATCGCAAGCCGACCTCACTGCCTCACTCAACGGAACTTAAAACCCGCGGATTAAACCCAAAATCCGTCAATAAAAACCAAAATATAGCAAACAAAAATTGTCGGGCATAAATTTGCCTGCTATTTTTGGCAAGATATGTTTGCGAGAACATATCCGCGGCACGGGCCTTTTCTTTCATCAAAGCCCCGTGTGCGCGCCTCTTACCGAGGCGCGCACAGAATTCCTTTAATTACCTTAAATTCTGCCCATGTATCCGCCCCGCAACATTAAACACGCAGAGGGCAGAACATCCGCCAAAACAGGCAAAACAGAAGAGAGGCCGCACCACAAATGCCCCCTCCCGAGGAGGGGGATTCAGGGGGTGGGCAACGCACCCGCAGCGCCCGCCTGAGGTGGGCAGACCCCAAAAAACTATAAAACCCGCAAAAGTGCCCTGAATCTCACAAAAACGCGCACCTCAACCCCAAAACGTATTTTAACGGGCAACCGTAAAAATAAAAAAATCAAGGTTTGTTTCGCCTTAAAGAAACAGGAGGTAAATTGATGAAAAAATTTGCAGTAATGCTGGCCGTACTTGCCATTGCAATGTGCAGTTCGTTCAGCGTGTTATCCGTCTCCGCCCAAGGCGCAGAGCTTCAGACCGCTACCGGACAAGCGCTCACCTGGGACGACAACGGAGTGTCAACGGAAATTCCTTATCTGGACGGCAAGTCCGCAGGAGAATTCCCCGAAGATCCTAATTACAAAAACCATTACGGTATGTATGCGCCTGACCAAGGCAATTACACATTTATGCCTGACGGCAGTTTATTCGTGGTGCCCGCAGGTAACTATATAATGTTGGGCGGCACGGACATAAACGTTGACCGCGTAATCAACCTTACCTTCACCATGGACCCGCAAGAAGTGTGGGGCCAAAACAACGGGCTGGGTCGCTTTTTCTTCGCATTCTTCAATGATCCCGCCGCACTGTTCACCGCAGGTATCAATGCATGGAATCCCGCTCTCGGTGCCAAAACGATAGTGTGGGGCGGAATGAACGAAAATTACGGAGACGCTGCGGACCCCAATTACCACAGACTGAGCATAAACTACGTAGTTTCGCAAGAGTATAACTATGACGGAGGCGAAGCGACCCTCTCCATAGTTCTCAAAGAGAACGGGGCAGAATCCAAGGCTTACTTCAACGGCGTTGAGTTTGCAAACGGCTTTGCGGCAAAAGGCGACTTTGCAGACGGTTTCTATATATCTATGGAAGCGTTCGATAAACCTCTCCAAGTCAAGATGAAGGTTCATCAGACCGACGACGTTCCCGGTACAACCCCCGATGTTCCCGTTGACGTAGAACTTACCAACAAGGACGGCAACCCCCTCACGTGGGACAGCAACGGCATAACCACCGAGCACCCCTACATTGACGGCAGACCCGCCGCAGGCGCTTTCGACGCCAATTATTACGGCATATATGAACCCGGTCAAACCTATTCTTATGCAGACGACGGAAGCACCTTCCTTCTGACGGCCGGTTCCTTCATGCTGATAGGCGGCACCGAAATAGACATCGAAAAAGAAATCACCTTTACTTTCACCATGGACCCGAACGACGCGTGGAGCAACCATGACCAGTTGCTCGGCCGTTTCTACATGGCGTTCTTCGACGATCTTAACAAACTGTTCACAGCCGGTTATGACGCATGGAAGCCCGAATACGACGCCAAGACGTCGGTTTGGGGAGCGTTGACTCCGACAGACCACAATTACCAGAAGTTGAGTATCAGTAACGCCGACTGGTTGCAGTCCGAAGCGCACGATTACAACGGCCACGAAGCGAGATTTACTCTGGTTCTCGGCGAAAAGGCTGAAGAAACCAAGGCCTACTTCAACGGCGTTCAGTTCGCGCAAGGATTTACAAGCAGGGACGCTTTCAAAAACGGCTTATACGTTTCTCTCATCGCCCTCGAACAGAACCTCGAGGTCAAGATGAAGGTTACAAACGGCCACACCCTCAACTTTGTAGAGGGTTCCGCCACCTGCACCAAGGACGGCACCATGGACCACTACGAGTGCGAAATCTGCCACAAACTCTTCAAGGACGCCGCAGGCGAAATTGAAATTCAGGAAGATGAACTCAACATCACCGCCCCCGGCCACCACTTTGTCGAAGTGCCCGCCACCGAACCCACTTGCACGGAACCGGGTAACAAGGCCCACTACAGGTGCGAAAACTGCGGTATGTGCGTTGAACACGAAGGCGACGAGACCGAGATGACCGACATCGAAATACCCGCCACCGGCCACGACCTGTTCCGCCAGCCCCGCATAGAACCCACAACGCAGGCAGAGGGCACCATAGAACATTGGCTGTGCCTCAACTGCGGCAAGAAGTTCCTCGACGCAGAGGGCGAGGTTGAAACCGAAAACGTGTCCATTCCCAAACTCCCCGAAGAAGAAATCGAGGACGACGGCTGCTTTGCGGGCGTAGGTTCCGCGGGTCTCATGTCGGGCGTGCTCGCGCTCGCGTTTGCCGCAGGCGTCTTGAAGAAAAAGAGAGACTGACCAAAAAATTTAACCCGATTAACTCAACAAACAACCCGAACCAAACGACTTAAAAAATCCAAATTATCAGGAGATACGATGAAATTCAGAAAATTGACGCTGATGACCCTCGTTGCGGTTATGGTTGCCTGCTTTACGGCAACCCTTGCCGTAACGGCTTCGGCAGAGGGCAAAAAGTATTACTCTTATCAGGGCACTACGCTTACCGAGTTCGAGTGGAACTTTGACTCCAACGGCATAGAGACGGGCGTGCCCTCGGGCGGGCTTCTCCTCGACGAGGAAGGCAACCAGCTTGCCGCTAATTACGGTATGTATGCGCCGAGTTCGTGCTATCAGGCTGCGGACAACGGCTCGAGATTCGTCCTTATAGGTACCTACTTCATGCGCATAGGCAAGGACATCACACCCGATCTTGCAATAAACATCGACACCTTCATGGACCCCAACGGCTCGTGGAGTACAACCCAAGGATTGGGCCGCTTTTCGGTTGCCCTGTTCGCCGACCCCGACGAATTGGTAGCCGCGGGAAATAACGGCTGGAATCCCGATGCAGGTTCAAAGGACTCTTTCACCGTTGACCTCGGAACCGAATACGGCCACCGGAACCAGGTGAGACACGACGACGTCGACGGTAACGAGAATTATTCCGAACCTTACAAATTCCTCCAGAACAACGCGCGTATCACGCTGAATATAGCGGAGGAACAGAAAGACAGTTTCATAGCCCTCAACGGCGTCATCTTCTCAACGCTCAAAGTTTCCAAAGACGATTTCCCGCAGGGCGTATACATGAGCCTCATCGCCGTCGATTCCGTTCCCATGGAATACACCATGAAGGTATCCCAGTCCGACCTTTCGGCCACGGTTACCCTCAAATCCAACGAGAGCGCTTTTGAAGAGCAGACGGTAAAAACCGAGATATGCCGTGAACTCGACCTCACCGAATACGCCACGGATATCGAGGGCTACACCTTCGAGGGCTGGTATTCGGACGAGGCGTGCATCCACCCTATAGAGGACAACAAGATAAACGTCGCGGGGGACACCA
>CANQUN010000083.1 GCA_947627065.1 uncultured Clostridia bacterium | reverse complement strand
GAGGTGGCGGACGGCAATCTTGCGTCGGTCGCGCTTCTTCGCAAATTCGGGTTTTCGGAGGACAGAAAGACACGCTATCGGAAATGGGGGGAGGAAACCTATTTCGACGCACATTCTTATAGGTTGAATTTGGGTTGAACTTGGCGTGAGCGTTCGGTTCCGCACGAGGGGGCAGTCGGGACGGGTGTCGTCGGGACGGGTGTCGTCGGGATGGGGGCGTCGGGATGGAGTTTTCGCCGGGACGGGGTTTTTTTCGTTTCAGCGGGTGTCCCCGAAATATACGAACAGTATCTTCGGCATGATATTCGGCACCGTTGACGAGATGTTGACAACTGAAGAATTGTATGCTATACTTTATTACAAAACTTTGTCGACAGGCGACGCAATGACGGTTGGCTATACCGGGTCACGGAAGTTGTTGATCGATACGGGCATTGCAAAAAAACTTTCTTAAACGGGAAAGACTGTGACCGTGTCTGCGGAGACACTTGCTAAAATTTGTGTCGCGTTCGCCTGCACGTTTGACGAGAAGGCAAAAACCCTATCACCGGGGAAAGAGGAGATCACCTATGAAGAACGAAACCGAAAAAGCTTTGTTCTCCGCACAATTAAAAGATTTTGCCGCCACTTTAGGCGATTTTATTGCAAAAGATGACGCATGGACGATCCGAGGGTTTATTGATCTATTCAGAAATATCTATACAATTTCGTCCGATACCAAAATCGTTTCAAAAGTGCTTGAACTTCATCTGTTTCCGCATTTTTTGACTTTTGCCGAGAAGATCGGATATGATCTCGAACTTGCCACATACCAAAATTGGTATCCTGACTTAACCTTTATCTCAAAAACCAACGCAAAAATAAAATTTGCCGTAGACTTAAAGACCACATACAGGGATGAAGAACACCCCGGTTTTTGCAATGAATTTACCTTGGGCTCGCATGGTGAATACTTTATCGATCGTACGAGCACAAAGAACATACAATATCCGTACGATGCATATAGCGGACATTTCTGCTTGGGCATTATCTATACACGTTCGGTTCTTGACAAGAACGAAGAAACGCACATCTATTCTATGGACGATTTGGAGACCATACCCGCAGTTATTAAAAATTTCCTCTTTTTTGCAGAAGAAAAATGGAAAATTGCAAGCGATATAGGGGGCAGTGGAAATACTGCAAATATAGGCAGTATTCAAAAGATTGATGACATATTAAATGGTAACGGTGTATTTGCTAAAGCCGGCGAGGAACTTTTTGACGATTATTGGGCAAACTTCAAAAAAATAGAAATTCTTGTTCATGGAAAACGTCAAAAAATGTCCTCGTTTGCCGAATATCTGCAATACCGTGGCTTGCCCGCTGGACTCAATAACCCAAAAGCAAAAAAGAAAAAGAGGAAAGTCAAATGAGCGAGAAAGTATATGTTCCTCCCTTGAAAATTCAAGGAATAAAGACGAAACTTGTTCCGTTGATCAAACAAAGCGTTGTGATGCAGGCAAACTCTGTTTGGATAGAGCCATTTATGGGTTCCGGTGTTGTAGGATTTAATGTCGAACCGCATCTGGCCATATTTGCAGATACAAATCCGCACATCATAGAATTCTATCGGCAAATAAAATCCGGCAAAATAACGGCCGGTGTTGTACGCAATTTTTTGGAAAGAGAGGGAAAGTTGCTGGCGCAAGGCGACGAGGCGTATTATTATACCGTTCGTACAAGATTTAATAATGAGAATGACCCGCTTGACTTCCTGTTCCTGAATCGTGCTTGTTTTAACGGAATGATACGGTTCAATAAGAACTATGATTTTAATGTTCCATACGGACATAAACCACAGCGCTTTGCAAAGGCTTATGTGACCAAAATCGTCAATCAAGTCGCCCATGTTGAAAGACTACTGAAAACGCATTCCTGGGAGTTCCTTTGTCAGCCATTTGAAACTACGATCGCCATGGCAGGGAAAAACGATTTTCTCTATTGTGATCCCCCATATATTGGACGTCATGTTGATTACTATGATAGTTGGAACGAGCAGTCGGAACTTACTTTGCACGATGCTTTAGTGAAAAGCGGAGCAAAGTTCATGCTGTCCACATGGGATCATAACGATTATAGAAAAAATGAGTATCTTGCAACAATATGGAGTGACTGTCAGAAAATTACGCAAGAGCATTTTTATCATGTCGGGGCAAAGGAAACAAACAGAAATCCAGTAATAGAAGCTTTGCTTACTAATTATACCGTCAAAGGAAAACAAAATGTGCAGCTCAAAGAGTACACGCTGAGCGAGTATCAATATATGGCATAGGCGACATACAGGAGACGAAAATCGTATCGGCAGAAGTTTCCCGGGGTGAAGTTTTCCGCCGGAACGGAGGTTTTGCCGGGAAAAGGAGCCCGCCGGGACGAGGGCTTTTCTTTCTTCACATTTGGGTGGTATCCTGTTAAATGCCGAGTGGGCGAGCGTTCGGCGAAGGGGCATCTTTTGCAGGTGCATAAATATGAAGTCAAACAATGACACAACCTTTTCGATTTTCAAGGCAGGTGATCCGGTATGTTTCGCATAGACGAATATATTGCCGAATTGATCGGCAAATTAAAGGTCACATTTGGCGAACGGCTGCTGTATATAGGGCTGCAGGGCAGTTACCTTCGCGAGGAGCAGAACGAAAGCAGCGATATTGACATCATGGCGGTGATCGACGGGCTTTCGGTCGAAGATCTGCAAGCCTATCGAAACGCACTTGTTTCCGTCGGAAACTTTGACAAATCCTGCGGTTTCCTTTGCGGCAAAGCGGATCTGGAGCACTGGAATCCGCTGGAGATCTGTCACTTGCTGCACACGACCAAAGATTATTACGGCGCATTGAAAAACCTCGTCCCCGCATACACCGCGGAGGACGAGAGAAATTTTGCAAAACTCAGTTTGAACAATTTCTACCACGAAATCTGTCACCGTTACATACACGCCGACCGGGAACGCAACATTGCAAAGCTGCCTACGACCTGTAAATCCGTCTTTTTCATTATGCAGAATTTATATTATTTATACAGTGGAAATTTCGTTCCGACAAAACGGGAACTGCTTGCGTGCGTGCAGGGCGAGGACAAAAAGGTGTTGGAACTGAGCATCTCGTTGCAAAACGGCGGTGACTATGATTTTGGCCATGCCTTTTCCGTATTGTTCGATTGGTGCCGGAACGCGTTGTCGAGGATCTGATCGCCCTCGCGTCGTTGCCCGTTCGGCAGGTCTGAAACATTTTCAAGTTGGAGAACTTATTATGATAAATATAATAAAGCGGTTTTGGAAAGCGGTTTTGGAGCAGGACGAAAATGGCATACGGCAATGCTTTCGGGAGGACGCCTATGTGAACTGGAACTGCACCAATGAACACTTTACCGTCGATGAATTTATCCGGGCAAATTGCCAATACCCCGGCAAATGGGACGGGGAAATCGAGCGTATTGAAAACGCCGGGGACGTCACGATCACGGTCGTGCGGGTATTCCCGAAGGACCGCTCAATGTCCTTTCACGTCGTTTCGTTTATTCGCATACGGGAGACGAAAATCGCATCCGTAGACGAGTACTGGGCCGACGATGGCGCACCCCCGCAATGGCGGCAGGAATTGCAGATCGGCAGTTCTATCAAATGAAGCACTGCCTGTCGGATACGCCAAAACCGAAAAACAGACCGTTGACACACCGGTGGAAAAGTCAACGGTCCTTTTTTATGTCACAAAACGGGCGACCGGATCCGAGCGGAGATCATGTGCCGTACACCGCCTTCGCGAACTCCGAAAGCGCCTTTTTGCGGTCGCGGTAGAGCGCGGAACGTTCCTTATAGTACCGCTCGCACAGGCGGTCGGCGCAATACTTCTCGCCGGAAACGAAAAAGGTTTCCAGCAGGTCCCGCTGGTAGGGCGTCAGCACCCCGTAGCCGCACGCAATGAGCGTCAATTCCCGCTCTGCGCGGACCTGCCGTGCCCGCGAACGCACCCCGACGTACCCCGCCGTCCGCGCCGCCTCCAGATACCGTTTCCGCCGTAGAAGCGCCTCCGCCTGCGCCAGCGCCGTTTCGTCCTTTCCCATCTCTCCCACGCTCCCTTCGTGTGCGAACATTTGTTCTGTTTCGGATAGTATGCCACAAACCGTGGGGCTTGTCAAGGGGCAAAATGGGTGTGATTGTGTGGTTTATGCGACGAAGTGTTGGGGAGTCGGTGTGGTCGTGTGTTGGGCGAGGGGGTGAGGGGGTGAGGGTGGAGGCGGTCGCCGGTGGGATCGTGCGACAGGGGGGCGGGGTGCCGGTGGGGTCGTGTGGCGGGACCTTCGGGGGGGCAGACGGGGTTATGTGGCAGAGATTCCCGAGGAAACGACGTTTTATACGACGGGACGCTCGGAGAAAAGCAAAACGGACAGACGGGCATTCCCGCCCATGGTTTGGGTGGGAGAGGTGCCGGGGGGTGTCCGGCAGGGGACGGGAGTGCCGGTGGAGTATGCGACGAGACGCTCGAGGAAAGCAAAACGGGCGAGCATTCCCTACGGAGGAAGCAAAACCCCTTCCCTCTCGGGACTCGGGTGGTAGAGGCTCGGGGGGTTACGGAGGGACGCTCGGGGGGGAATAGAAACGGACATCCCTTTCCTCTCGGGATTCGGACGGGGTGCCGGTGCTTCGTTCGACGGAGTTTTCGGGGGGAGCCGGTGGGGTGTGCGACAGGGGAGCGAGAGTGTCGGGGGTCGGTGAGGTGGTGCGACAGGGGGTGGAGGTGCCGGGGTATGCGGCAACGTTCGGTAGGAGCCGACGACCTTATGGTGCCGGTGCTTACGGGGAAACCGGAAACACTATGCGGTGAAGTGCTCAGGCGTGGCTTTGCGCGGCAACGTTTGGGAGTGCCGGTGGGTTTTCGCAACGGAACGCTCGGGGGAAGCAGAAACGGACGGACGTCCCTCTCGGGATTCAGACGGGAGGTGGGTGACGGAGAGGTCGCACGACGGGACACTCGGATGGGGCAGACGTGACGACGGAGACGACCTCGAAAGACGTCGACGCCATTCTCTTCGTCCACGACGGCCATGCGGGGCTTACGGAGGACGACGGCTCGGGGGGATGGCGGTCGACGATCTCGTAGACCGTCTCCTCGGCGAGCAGGACCTCGAGCGCACGGTAGGACACCCCGTAAAACGGGCATTCCTTACGCGGGAAGCAGAACCGGACGGACGTCCCCTCCCGCTCGAGGTTCGGGTAGGCGAGGGCGCGAAGGCGGTGATCCTCCC
>CANQUN010000082.1 GCA_947627065.1 uncultured Clostridia bacterium | reverse complement strand
TGCGTTGCCCACCTCAGCCTCACTCCGTTCGGCAGCCCCTCCTCGGGAGGGGCCAAAATAAACTTTGTTGGAATACGTGCCTGCGTTGCCCACCTCAGGCGCATCCGCGCCAGCCCCTCCTCGGGAGGGGCCAGATGGCGGGTTTTTGTGCGATTCAGGGGGGTTTTGCGTGTTAGGGCGGGGATTACTTCTTTACAAGAAAGCGTTTGAACTCGCGCATGACGACGTCCATGTCGATGGGTTTGGCTATGTGGGAATTCATTCCGCAGTCGAGACAGTGCTTGACGTCATCCGAGAATGCGTCCGCGCTCATGGCGATGATGGGCACGGCGGCCGCGTCTGCCCTGCCGCTCGACCTGATTGCCCGGGTGGCCTGATAACCGTTCATGATGGGCATGCGGATGTCCATGAGCACGGCGTCGTAATACCCGATTTCGGAAGCGACGAACTTGTCGTAACAGATCTTTCCGTTTTCGGCCTCGTCGATGATGAAGCCGCATTCGGAGAGGAGTTCGTTGGCGATTTCCCTGTTGAGGTCGTTGTCCTCGGCAAGCAGGATGCGCCTGCCCGCAAATTCGTTGTCCTCTTCGCTTGCGGCAGCGTCCGCCGCCGCTTTTTCCTCTCCCACGCTGCCGAGGGCGGCCGCGAGGTTGGAGCGGAATATGGGCTTGGCGATGTAACCGACGCCCGTGCGTCCCGCCGCCTTGTCTGCCCATTCGGAAGATATGAGGAAGAATATCTCGACGTCCTTGTCGGTTTCGGCCATGTTTACGAGGATATCTCTGTCGGCAAGGTCGTAATCGACGAGGATGGCCCTGTAAGCCTCTCCCTCCTGCTTCTGGCGGGCGACGATGTTGACGGCGGCCTGCCCGTCAAAGGCGGAATCGGCCTTGCAGCCAAGCGCTTCGGCTTCTCCTTCGACACATCTGCACATTTCGGCATCCGAACAGGCGACGAGTATCTTCCACCCGTCGAAAGTTGCGGGCGGCTCTTCGGGAACGGTTTCAAAGTCGAGAGTAATGCGGAATTCGGTGCCCTTGTTGAGTTCGCTGTCCACTTCTATGGCGCCCTGCATGGTGTCCACGATATACTTGGTGATGGCCATGCCGAGACCCGAACCTTCGGTCTTTTGCACGCGGGCGTTGTCCTCACGGGTGAAGGCTTCGAATATGCGCGCCCTGAATTCGGGCGTCATGCCGATGCCCGTGTCCCTGACGTTGATCTTGAGCCTTACGTAATTTTCTCCCTTGGGAGAATCTTCCTCACGGCAAGTGAGGTATATCTGCCCGCCCGCGGGCGTGAATTTGAGGGCGTTGCCCAAAAGGTTTAGCAGAATCTGGCTGAGGCGCACGCTGTCGCACACGACGGTTTCGTGCCTGATGTCCGACACGTAAACGACGAACCTCTGCCCCTTTTCCACGGCCTGCGGCTGGACTATGTTGACTACCCCGCGCAAGGTTTCCGAAAGCGAGGTCTTTTCGGCATGGAGGGTGAGTTTGCCGCTCTCTATCTTGCTCATGTCGAGAATGTCGTTTATGAGTCCCAAAAGGTGTTTGCTGGAAAGGGTTATCTTTTTGAGACAATCCCTGACCTGCTCGGTATTTTCGATATTTGCGCCTGCTATGGCGGTCATGCCCACGATTCCGTTCATGGGGGTGCGGATGTCGTGCGACATGTTGGATAAAAATTCGCTCTTGGCCTTGTTGGCAAGTTCTGCCGTGCGGCGGGCGGCTTCAAGTTCGCGCACGTGCTTTCTCACAAGGCGCATGTACAGCCAGAAAACGACGGTGAGCGCGGCCATGATGATGAGACAACTGATGAGTGCTGCCAAGCCCCAATTCTGCCCCAAATCGTTGACCATGACGTTTATCTGCCCGTAAGGCATGAACATTATTATGTAGCCAAGAGAAAGGGGCGAACCGTACAGGAACCGCCGCTCTCCGTTTATGGTGAACTCTCCGCTGTAAGCGGTGCCCGATTTTACGGAATCCTTTATTTCGTCTATGAATTGCCGCTTTGTCTTTTCCTGTATCCTCGTGTTGTCGGCAGAAGTAGAGGAAACGGCTTTTCCTGTCTTGCCCTTTATGTTTTCGTAAAGGGTTTCCACCCTGTCGAAATAGTTGCCCGAGGTTATCTTTTCATCCTCTTTCATGCCCCCGACGTCTATGAAATCGCCCGCCTCGTCTATGATGAAGTAGTAGAGCATGTTGTTGTCGGTGCCAAGCGACAGCGTGTCGCTGATGAAAGTTATTGGCAGGGTTGCCACGAGGGCTTTGCTCTTTTCGGTGCCGTCCGCCCCTTCGGGCATGTCAACCACCTTGGCAAGTTCGTATTCGGCGGCAACGGGCAGGAGTATCAACTTTGTTCCGTTTGCGTCCACGCCCGTGGACATCTGCTGTTCCTGCAGGTTGCCGAGGACGTATTCGTGAAATTCTTCGGGACGGTCGGCGTGTATTTCAGACCCGTACACCGAATAGAAATTGCCCTTTTCGTCGTAAAGCGCAAGGCTCTTGAAGTCTCTGCGGCTTGCGGAATCGGTGAGTTTGGTGCGGATGTTGAACGTGGAAGTCGGCGGGGCGGAATCCATGATGCCGCGTACCTGCCAGAATTTCAGGTTCATGGTCGTGTTGAAGTTTTCAACCGCCTGCCTGCTCATGCCCGACATGTACACTTCACCGAGTTCGCCTACCGTGTCCGCTCCCTTTCTGTTCATAAGTACCGTCATGCACGAAAAAACCGCCACGCACAACAGCAATATACAGGTCATGCTTATAACGAGAAACCTTACGGCTTTGTTTTGCATAAGCCATCTTCCTCCGCGTTTTGCATAAGCCTTCCTCCACGCCGAAAATCAATTTTCCGACCGTATCATAATATTATATTATAATATATACTTTAATAAATGTAAACCGATTGAGATACATTTTTTGCTGATTAGTCAAGCGTTTTTAGCACATTTTTAGAATATTTTTATAAGTTTTTTTGCGAGCACAAAAAAAGAGGCCTTTCGACCTTTTTATTATAACACTTTCCACGTTTTCGGTCAAGCGATGGTAGCGAAAAAAGAAGCCCCGCCTTCTTTGCGCGGCTCCGCGCTCCGTTTTCAGTTCCTCTATGCCACCCTGTTGCCGTTCTTCAAGAAGCGCACACGCGGGAGATTTGCCCCTTCCTTCACAAGCTTCAAGAGTTCAGCCCTCTTTTCGAGCGGGGTCTGCATTGCCTTTTTTCCGTAAAGATTTCGGAGTGATGTCGAAGGGGCGTGATTGTATCGGACGAGCCACGCCCCCATTTTCTCTTGAAGTTCCTCGAAGGTGAAGTAGTGCAGGAAGTTGTAGAAGCGCTCTTGATCTGTGCGGTGCGACCGCTCCACCTTTCCATTGTGCCTCGGTGTATATACCCGAATGAGCTGATGATGTATTTTGAGCTTTTGCATCACGACATCTGCGATATGCACCTTCCCCTCACTCGTTCCCTTCGGGTTTGTGAACTCAGACCCATTGTCTGTCTGTATGATTTTCGGGATATAGCCGAAGTACAGAATTGCCCTCTGAATAAAGTCCTTTGTAGACCATCCGCTATGTTCGCGATAGGCATAGATAAACCGTTCCCGCGTCGCCTCGTCAATCATCGTGTACTGAAAATGCCGTTCATAGGGAAGCACCCCGACATAGCAAGCCTTCGGGACAAACTTCACATCCATTTGCCACTTCTGTCCGAGCATTTCGGGTGTGTCGTATGGCTTCGGCACATACTGTTCGTAAGTCTCAGCGGGACGGATATTCTGTCTGCGGATGAATTTGTACATCGTCATATAATGGCGCATGTAAGCACATCGCACCCGGAGTTCGCCGTATAGCTCGGTATAGCTCATTGTCGGGTTCTCCGCCAAAAGCCGCAGGATGTCATTTTTCTCCTGCTCGGTCTGTGAGTTTGGGTGCGGCGTTTTTGGCGTTGAAGGCTTGTTTTCAAGGCTTGCAAGTGTACCGTCGTACTGTTTCTTCCACCTCCACAAACTGACTCGGGTGCATTTCATTTTCTTGCATACATACATCCAATGCTTCCCTTCGATGAGCCACATTTTAAGGGCGCGTTCCTTTTCCTTTGCTGTGTACTTTACACCTTTCATTGTCTTTCCTCCGTAAAAATAAGACGACTTTTCAGCCGCCTGTCGCTCCTTCCTCGATCTCGACTTTCAGTCGGCTCGTTGCCCATCGTAAAAACTCCGCTCGACCTTTTCCGCTTTTTTTGCGGACTGCTTCGAGTTCAGCCACATCTTCGGGGGGCAACATTGTCCCCCATGCGACACACTTTTCCTTGTGTGTCTCCCTGTACTTTTTATCCGCTCTGCGCTGTGCCTCGCTTCTTGCCATTTTTCCTCCTTGGTGGTTGATATGTTGATTGTATCACAATATTGTGATATTGTCAACGATTTTTGCGCAAAAAAATAAAGCGGCTGTTTTCAGCCGCTTTTCAATCAACTAAAATACTTTTCGCCGAGGTGCGTTGCCCAGCCCTCGAACCAAATGCTGTCGTAAGGCGGGAGTTCGCTGTACACTTTTCTGCCGCTCCACAGGAGAAACTCTCTGTACCAATAGCGGAGAACCGACCACCCGCTGATTATAACCATGAATGGCCCGAGCAACATGTTTTGTATGCCGTGTCCCGATTCGTGCTGTTTGGTGTGAAGCGTCGGGTTTTCGCTGGTAAAGAAGAACATGCCGCAACTGAACCCGCCCCAATTCTTGCCGACCTCGAAATACACGGAGCCATGGAATATCTTGTGCTGTACTCCCGCGAGGGACAGTACGAGGGCGATAACCGCGCCTATAAACGTCATTACAACGCCCCACGTGAGAGACACAATCCACCTTAAAACCGTCTTAAACCGTTTCGTCATGTTTCGCCTCAACCTCCTTGCCGTTTCGGGCTTTCAAGTCGTAAATACGCGCCTCAATCTGCTGGCGGAGCCACTCCTCGATACTCGTGCCGTTCTGCGTTATGTAAGCCTGAACGTCGGCGGATAGCTGCGCGCGGGCGGCTTCGACAGCGCGGGACATCGCCTCGTCCATCGTCTCTTTTGTCCACGCGTCCGTCCCCTTGATGTTCGATACAAAGGTCTGGTAAGTAACCTTGACGGAGCGGCCGACAACTTCGAGCGCGGAGTTCAGGAACGAGCGGGCTTTTGCGTCTTTAATCTTAGTGTTGATGAGCGACGTAAGCCACGCGACGAGCCACGAGGCGAGAGCCGTCAACACGACCCCGACCACACTGACAATTATGTCTTGCCAATTCATAAGTTTTTCCCTCCATTTTTATTTTTTTCTTTCTTTTCTTCGGGTAACCCGATGATGTCATCATACAGTTTTGTTACAACACCGTTGCCGCCGAGCACGTGGTAGGCTTCATAACTCCGTCTTGCCGCTTCTTTGGCATATATGGGGCAATAGCCTTTCTCCACGTATTTGTC
>CANQUN010000081.1 GCA_947627065.1 uncultured Clostridia bacterium | reverse complement strand
GAGGGCGTAAGAACCGCCGGCGAGTAGGAAAACAACAATATTGCCCACCTCAGGCGCATACGCGCCAGCCCCTCCTCTGGAGGGGCCAAGGGGCACACAGGGCAAACCACAAAAGTCCCCTAAAACGCACAAAAACGGGGAGTTTCGTAAAGAAATTCTGTAAGCAGAAAAGATATAAACAGGCAATTACTTTCTGCCGAGAGGCGGGAAGTTGCAAATAAAAACAAAAACAAAAAAATCTTAAAAGGAGAAACAGAAATGGCACAGAAAATCATTGATGATTCCACGTTGGAAAACTATGGTATTCATGATTTGAGGAACATTCTGAGGGCGCTGGGCGGCGTTCCGAGCCTGAAGAACAAGGCCGACCTGATCGAGGACATCAGGCGTATCAGGAGAGAGGGCGTCGACCCCAACCAGGTCAACAAACCCCGCCGCGGGCGCAGAACCAACCCGCTGGTCCACGACCTTTCCATCAACCCGGAAGGCGACATGACGAGAGCCGCGATCGACCTTGCCGAGATTATGGAAAAGGACCGCGAACTCGTGGGCGACGAGATTCCGTTTGTGGAAAAGATGAACAGTTACGTCGTCAAGTTCAGAGACCCCGACCTGCCCGAACTCAACGCCAACGCCGTTATAGGCGTTTTGGAAATCCAGGCCGACGGTTACGGATTTTTGAGGGCGAAGAACTACGAGACTTCTCCCATCGGGGACATCTACGTTTCCAACCAGATGGTGCGCCAGTACCGTCTGCGTCGCGGCGACCTCGTCGTGGGTTATGCCGAGCGCACGAGAGAACGCGGTGCCGAAAACCTGACGGCGGTAATTTCCGTAAACGGGCTTAAACCCCTGACCGAGAGATCGCTGTTCGACAATCTCGTTCCCTGCTATCCCGACACGAGGATCACCCTTGAGTGCAAGGACGCCGAAGGCGAACTTGACAAAAACAACTATATGCTCCGCATCATGGACCTCATGTTCCCCCTCGGCAAAGGACAGAGGGGCCTCATCGTGGCTCCGCCCAAGACGGGCAAGACCACCCTTCTCAAGAGGGTTGCGCAGTCCATAGAACACAATTACCCCGACATCAACCTCATAGTCGTGCTCATCGACGAGAGGCCCGAAGAGGTTACCGACTTCAGACGCAGCATTTCGGGAGAAGTTGTGTCGTCCACGTTTGACGAACCTGCCGAACATCACGTAAAGGTGGCCGAACTTGTCATGTGGAGGGCAAAACGCCTTGCCGAACTCGGTCAGGACGTTGTTATCCTGCTCGACAGCATAACCCGCCTTACCAGAGCGTACAACCAGACGGTCAACCCGAGCGGAAAGATTCTGTCCGGCGGTATCGACCCCGCCGCGCTGTATCCTCCCAAAAAGTTCTTCGGTTCGGCCAGAAACGTCGAGGAAGGCGGCAGCATAACCGTGCTTGCAACCGCGCTTGTGGACACGGGCAGCAAGATGGACGACCTCATCTTTGAGGAATTCAAGGGTACGGGCAACATGGAGATTCACCTCTCCAGAGACCTTGCCGAACGCAGGGTGTTCCCCGCAGTGGACTTTGGCCGTTCGGGCACGAGAAAGGACGAACTGCTCCTTTCCGACGAGGAGAGCAACTGCGCCACCGCTGTCAGAAGGTTCCTCACCAAAGAAGAGGACGGCACCGAACGTCTCATCGGTATGGTTAAAAAGACCAACACCAACGAGGAATTCGTCAAGAAGTTGCCGCAGTGGCTCAACCTGCTCAACACCTGACAGACTTTATAATAAGGAGAGCGTTTGCTCTCACCCGAGCCTTTCGGCCGTAAGGTCGGGCTTGCCCGCGACGTATGTTGCGGACAAGCCCCCCGCGGCCTCATCCGCCTGCCCGCCCGCCCGTTGGTAAAACCATCGGGCATGGCTTGCGTATGCTTTTGTCCGTGAATTTTGCGGGCATGGCTTGCGCGTACTTTTGTCCGTAAATTTTGCGGGCAAGGTTGTGCGTGGGTTTTGGCCGCTTGCGGTTTGGCTTGCACGAACTTGCGGGCAAGGCCGTCCACGCCGTCGGGCTTAAAATCCGCGGTGTTCATCGCGGGCGGGTTTGTCCTGCATTGAATGCGGGCGGGTTCGGCTTGCGGTAAAACGGATATTGGCAAAACGATATGTCCGTGAATCTTGCGGGCAAGGCTTGCATACGCTTTGCCCGTGATGTAAAGATTCATCGGGCACGCTTACTCGTGCGCCGCCGGACTTACCCATGAGCCGACGGACTTGGGTGAAAGAGGGGATTCTCTCCGACTTGATTGAAATGGCAAAGACTCAAAAGAGCAACATCAGAAATTTTTGCATAATTGCGCACATAGATCACGGCAAATCCACGCTTGCGGACAGGCTGATGGAGATGACGGGGCAGGTGGCTTCACGCGATATGGAGGAGCAGATGCTCGATTCCATGGACCTCGAACGCGAGCGGGGCATAACCATAAAACTCACGCCCGTGAGGATGGCTTATACTTCGAAGAACGGAAAGGAGTACATCTACAACCTCATCGACACGCCCGGCCACGTGGACTTTACGTACGAAGTTTCCCGTTCGCTCGCGGCGTGCGAGGGGGCCATACTCGTCGTGGACGCTTCGCAGGGGATAGAGGCGCAGACGCTTGCCAACACTTACCTTGCGCTTGACAACGACCTTGAGATTCTGCCCGTCATTAACAAGATTGACCTCGTGTCCGCAAGGCCCGACGAAGTGGCCGCCGAGATAGAGGAAGTGATAGGGCTGGACGGGTCGTCCGCACCCCGAATTTCTGCGAAAGAGGGGACTAATATAACCGAAGTGCTTGAAAAGATAGCCGAGGTTATCCCCCCGCCCGAGGGCGATGACGACGCACCGCTACGCGCACTCATTTTCGATTCTTACTACGACAATTACAAGGGCGTGATCTGCTTTGTGCGAATCGTTGACGGCACCGTGCGGGCGGGCACGAAGATCAAGACGTTTGCCTCCACCAAGGTGTTCGACGTGGTGGAAGTGGGCACCTTCGACCCCCACCTGAGACCCAAAGAATGCCTGTATTCGGGAGAGGTCGGTTACATTGCGGCAAGCATAAAGTCGATAAGCGACACCACGGTCGGGGACACCATAACCTCGCTTGACAACCCCGCGCCCGAGCCGCTGCCCGGTTACAAACGCGCCCTCCCCGTCGTGTTTTCGGGCATTTATCCGCTGGACGGCAGCAAGTTCGGCGATCTCAGGGACGCCTTGATGAAACTTAAACTCAACGACGCGTCGCTCACCTTTGAACCCGACAATTCCGCCGCTCTCGGCTTCGGCTTCCGCTGCGGGTTTTTGGGACTTTTGCACATGGAGATTATCCAGCAGAGGATAGAGCGGGAATTTGACCTTGACATAATAACCACCGCGCCCTCCGTTTCGTACATGGTGCACAAGACGGACAAGACCGTGGAAGTGGTCAACAACCCTTCCCACCTGCCGCCCATCGGCGACATCGAATACATGGAAGAGCCGATTGTCAAGGCCAGCATATATTCGCCGCCCGACTTCGTGGGTCCCATAATGGATTTGTGTCAGGAGAAACGCGGGGTGTTCACCGACATGTCGTATATAGACGCAAACCGCGTTCGGTTGCTCTACCGCCTGCCATTAAACGAAATTATCTACGATTTCTTTGACGGGCTTAAATCCCGCACCAAGGGTTACGCTTCCTTTGATTACGAACCCGACGGGTACGAGCGGAGCGACCTTGTCAAACTTGACATGATGCTCAACGGCGACATCTGCGACGCGCTTTCCATAATTGTCCACCGCGACAAGGCTTACGCGCGCGGCCGCGCGATAGGCGAAAAACTCAAGGAAGTCATTCCCCGCCAGATGTTTGAAATTCCCATTCAGGCGTGCATAGGCGGCAAGGTCATCGCCCGCGAAACGGTAAAGGCCCTGCGCAAGGACGTGCTTGCCAAGTGCTACGGCGGCGACATTACGAGAAAGAAAAAACTGCTTGAAAAGCAGAAGGAAGGCAAGAAGAAGATGCGCCGCTTGGGAACGGTGGAAATTCCCAGCGAGGCGTTCATGTCTATATTAAAGATCGACTCCGAGTGAGCCGCTCTTGGGCAAAATCTTGCGTTTTTGTGAGAAAAATGCCGCTTTTGAGGTTGAATGGCTGCGGACGTTGCCGCTGTTGTGCGGCATGTTTTTGCTATCGTTGGCGGTGGGTGTTGTCCTCAAAAAAGTGCGATAATGTGAGAAAAAGGGGGTTTTTATGGCAGGAATTTACGTGCACGTTCCATTCTGCATGGACAAGTGCACCTATTGCGACTTTGCGTCTTACCCCAAGGAGATAGGCAAGGCGGAAGTGTATTTCGGCTGTCTCTACCGCGAGATAAAGGAGCGGGCGGCCATGCTTTCGGGCAAGAGTTTCGACACCGTGTACATAGGCGGCGGCACACCTTCGTGCGTGGACGCAAAGTACATTTCGGGTACGATGAAGCGGATACGGGAGTGTTTTCCGCTGCCAAATGGCGCCGAAATTACGGTGGAAATCAACCCGGGCACGCTGGACGAGCGGAAGCTCGACGTTTACCGCGCGGCTGGGATAAACCGTTTCAGCCTCGGTCTGCAATCGGCCGACGACGGTATGCTCAGGCGGCTCAACCGCATTCACACGCTCGACGATTATTTGAGGTGCGCGCGGCTTTTGGAAGGCGAAAACTTCAACGCAGACGCGCTCATCGGGCTTTTCGGCCAGACGGCCGCCGACCTCGAACGGACGCTTTCGGTCATAATCGGTAGCGGGGCAAGCCACATTTCCATGTACGCGCTGCGCCCCGAAGAGGGCACGCCCATATATTCCGATTACTTAAACGGCGACCTGCCCGACGAGGACACGGTGGCCGACCTTTACGATTTTGGCGTCGATTTTATGAGAAATAGGGGGTTTTTGAGGTACGAGGTCTCAAATTTCGCCCGCGACGGCAAACGCTCCCGCCACAACATGAACTATTGGAAACGGGGCGAATACATCGGCTTCGGCGCGGCCGCGGCCAGCCACATCGACAACCGCCGCTTCATAAACACCGACGTCATCGACGAGTACGTAAGTTGCATTCTCAACGGCTATTTTGCCGAGGCTTCGTCCGAACTTGTCGAGGGCGACGAGATTCGGTCGGAATACATCATGCTCACCCTGCGCACCGAGGACGGAATAGACGCCGAAGATTACAAAAAGACCTTCGGCACGCCGTTTGAGGTGCAGTTTCGCAGGGAGTTGAAAAATAACGCGGACTACCTCGACCTTTCGGGCGGGCGCATAAGGATAAAGCCGCAATACATGTTCGTGCAGAACTCCATAATCTGCGACTTCCTCTCTTGACGGGGGGGGGTTTTGTGTGCCCACCTCAGGCGCTAACGCGCCAGCCCCTCCTTGGGAGGGGCCAAGAGAAAAACGGACAGAATCGCGCGAGGGGCCAAGGAGAAAATTTGACCTTTCCTTGGGGCCAAGGTAAACCCGCCTTTTTGTGAGAAAAAGGGCACTTATTGCCAAATCCCTACTCGCAAAAAGACGAAAAATTGCCCACCTCAGGCGCATACGCGCC
>CANQUN010000080.1 GCA_947627065.1 uncultured Clostridia bacterium | reverse complement strand
ATTTTAACCGTGCGGGGCGGCATGACCTCTCACGCGGCGGTGGTAGCCCGCGGCATGGGTACCTGTTGCGTTTCGGGCTGCGGCGACATTGTCATGCACGAAGAAGAAAAGACCTTTGAACTGGGCGGCAAAACCTACGCCGAGGGCGACTATAACTCCATTGACGGTTCGACCGGCAACATTTACGGCGAGGCCGTCGCCACCCGGGAAGCCACCATCAGCGGCGACTTTGGCACCTTTATGCAGTGGGCAGACGAAGCCCGGGGCGACTTTAAAGTGCGCACCAACGCCGACAACCCGCGCGACACCGCCCAGGCGGTGCACTTTGGCGCCGAGGGCATCGGTCTTTGCCGCACCGAGCACATGTTCTTTGAGGGCGACCGCATTAAAGCCATTCGCGAAATGATTGTATCGAAAACAAAAGAAGAACGGCAGGCGGCGCTGGCCAAGATTCTGCCCCTGCAACAGGGCGACTTTGAAGAAATGTACAAGGTGCTGGAAGGCCGGCCGATGATTATTCGCTTCCTCGACCCGCCGCTGCACGAGTTCGTGCCCACCAAAGAGGAAGAAATCGCCGAGCTGGCGGGCGAAATGGGCATTTCGGTGGACGAGCTGAAAACCGTCATTTCCGGCCTGCATGAGTCTAACCCCATGATGGGCCACCGCGGCTGCCGCCTGGCGGTCACTTACCCGGAGATTGCCGAAATGCAAACCACGGCGGTGATCAACGCGGCCATTAACGTTTCTAAAGAAACCGGCATGGCCATTAAGCCGGAAATCATGATTCCGCTGGTGGGCGAAGTAAAAGAGCTGAAATATGTAAAAGACGTGGTGGTAAAAACCGCCGACCGCCTGATTGCCGAGGCCGGCGTTGCCATGCAGTACGAGGTGGGCACCATGATCGAGATTCCCCGCGCCGCCCTGACCTCTGACGAAATCGCCAAAGAAGCCGATTTCTTCTGCTTCGGCACCAACGACTTAACCCAAATGACCTTCGGCTTCAGCCGCGACGACGCCGGCAAGTTCTTAGACGCCTACTACGACGCCAAGATTTACGAATCCGACCCCTTCGCCAAGCTGGACCAGACGGGCGTGGGCAAATTGATGGAAATGTCGGTTAAACTCGGCAAATCCACCAACCCCAACCTGCATTTGGGCATTTGCGGCGAACACGGCGGCGACCCCTCTTCGGTAGAGTTTTGCTATAACATTGGGCTGGACTACGTTTCCTGCTCCCCCTACCGCGTACCCATCGCCCGCCTCGCCGCCGCCCAGGCCGCCATTAAGGCCGGGAAGTAAGCTTCCCCCAAAGCCGCGAAGCGCGAAATAATAAGGTTCTATAATAAATGTTGGGGTCAGGTAGTCGAACCTGGCCCCAACGTTGTTTTGAAGGGTTGAGCGTGTTGAAAATTTTGCCGAGGTTGATTTTAAAGTGAACTATGATATATAGAAAAGTCATACGGACGTGGGCAGAATGGAAGTTACCAAAGAAAACCACGGAGGTCTGCTATGACCCGGAATGATGCAAACATAAAACAGGGCAAATTTTGGGCGCAATTGAAATTATTTTCGGCATTTTACCGCAGGCAACAAAAACGCCATACAAGGCCTCGCGCGCGGTGGGGCTTTTCCTCTGCTCTATGCTTCTGATAATGCAAAAATAAACCTATTAAATTTCCACAAACCCGATTTTAATTTGTAAAAACCGTAAAAATGCAAAATTAGGAACGATGCTTCCTTGCAACGGAAGTCTGTTTCCCGTATTCTAAAAACACAAAATCGACCGAAAGAGGGAAATTTAGATGTTTTTAGACAACCTATCCACAAACGTTCGCCAACTGTGTAGAGACCAACACCTTAGTTATGAAGCCGCTTCAGAGGAATGCAATCTCAGCAGTCGGTATTTCGGCGACATCGCCCGGGGCAAGACCGCACCGACGATTTTGACGTTGGAGAAGCTCTGCATTGGATTTAAGACAACGCCCAACGGTCTGCTTCTCCCCGCGCCTGCCGGAGAGGAAGGAACATACCGCACGCCGATGCCGGTCAAGGAAGTTTTCTGTATGTACGATTCTAACCTTAGAAGTTTAACCGGGTTCCCGGTTTGTCCCCGCTGCAAAATCACCATGGAGCGGGAATGGCAGGCCTTTTGCGACCGCTGCGGGCAATGCCTGAACTGGAAGGGCTATACCAAAGCGACAATCATTCGAGCGAAAGAATAAGTCGCATTTTTAAAACTTGCGGTCGGCACGTATTTCGTACCGGCCGCGCCCATAATGGAGAACAGTTCAAACGATGCTGCGAATTTCCAAACGCGTAACATCCCTGAAATGCGCCCCCGAAAGCAGGCAATTTGGGGATGAGTGGCACTTTTATAATAAAGGGTTTTATCTCCACGCTCAACCCTTCAAAACAGCTTTGGGGCCAGGTCCCACGACCTGACCCCAACATTTCTTTTGGAACCGACGCCCCGTACAGGCGCGCACTTACAAGCTATTCCGCATATTTTTCAAGGTCTGCAAGCATTTTTTGAAAAGCGTTCTCTTTTCGCACAAAATCAAAGCGTTGATCCACAAAATCCTGCATTCTCAAATTACATGCGTTGCCTTTATAATTTTTATAAGTCGATTCCTTTTTGTATTTCAATCGGTTTACCATGGGCGCGGTATAAACCATGTCGTTTAAACCCGCGCTTACAACGGCATATTGGCAACTCTCTTCCAAGGCCTTCAGGGTGTTTTCGGCATCCTTCATTTCAGCATATTGAAATGCAATATTACTGCAATAATAGGATATATCGAAGGCATAAAACCCGACGTTTCCGTCTGAATACAATCGCTTTAGTATATCGACTGCAAAGCGATTGGCTTCAATGATTTCCGCGTGCGAAAACTGCTTTTTGGAGACCATAACGGACGCCGTCATTGCCGCAGCATGAATCAAAGACGTGATATAGCTTTGACAAGCCTCAACGCCTTCTTCTCCGTCAAGGGCCCTGCTTCTAAGGCCTTCTCTTGTTGCGTACAAACTGCCGCCCATATCGGCATAATGCAGCGCTTGCTCTTTGTCTATTCCATTGTAGGTATTGCAAAGACACAAAATGGCGTTTTCTCTTTGCGCGGAGAGGGTTGATTTTTCTAAAATAGCCTCCCCGAGGGCAATAATACGCTCTGCCGTATCCGTTGGGCAAGGATATACCGCGTCGCCGTTGAGCGCAAACATAAGCCCTTCCATGACGCGGCAATCGTTTGGAAACGCCGCATACGCCTGTTCCCATATTGCAAGGTCCTTTTCGGTCTCTCCGTTTTGCCGACAAATTTTGCTTTGCGTTTCATATTCGCTTATCGCGCTCTCCACTCTAACCTGATCAACGCAAAGCAACTCATCAACGGTGACGTCGAAATAAAAAGCGATTTTGGGCAGCAGGGTGATATCCGGGAATCCCTCGCCGCGCTCCCATTTTCCCACCGATTGCGGAGTAATGCCGAGATGATCGGCCAAAGCTTCCTGCGTAATACCTTTTTGGCGCCGCAGCGCACGCAGCTTTTCCTTTAATTTAATTTCCATCTATGCGGCCCTTCTTTCATTTGTTTGATAAGCGCTTATCTTGATTATAGTATGACAATTATTTGCTGTAATTTCAAGAACCGCAAAGTTTATTTATGGGCGCAAATTACAACGAAACGTTGTTTTTATAAGGCTTGAATTCCATGCGTACCATCGCCCCTCGCCCCTTTTTTGCCGGGTGCGACGTGCAGTACTGAAATTTCAGCAGATAGACGGATGTTTCAATCCACGCACCCCTTGCGGGGTGCGACTATAAGCCATGTCCTGTGCGCCGAGGTAGTCCACATTTCAATCCACGCACCTCTTGCGGGGTGCGACCATGGCGATGTATAACACGGTATACACCGCCTACATTTCAATCCACGCACCCCTTACGGGGTGCGACGGCAAGCCTTCACAAAAAAGCAAATTCTTTTTGCCCGGTTTGCTGCGTTGGCGGCCTTGCAATATGCCCGTATTCCTGCAGCCCGTCGCCTTGCATATTCAAAAAATCGCTTGCGGCGGCGGCACTCCCCCAAAAACACATTAGCCCCCGATTGCATTGCCTGGGCCCTCGTTACCATAAAAACAAATATAGTGACAAGGCTCTTTTCAAATCAATCGAAGAAATGTTGAAAGTTTTTTGGGTGAATATAATTTTTCAGCGGCTGGTACGGAATCCTTTTCAGCTTCCCAAAGTTTGTGTCTTCATTTAAATCGCGCTCTTCGTCCTCTTTGCGGCCGTATGCCGTATAGTCAATCTTGATTCCGTCACGGAGCTTTTGCATTCCTTTTTTGCTCAAAACAGCAGGGGTTTCAAAGAAGCCAAACCAACCGCCATTGGCATCATACATTCTTCTGTCTCGAGCAACGATGCACGCATACACCGGGAAAACCTCAAAATCAATAATCGTTGGCGAATAATAGGCGGGTTTATTCGGATTTTCCATAAGGGCATATGCAATCACCAACAATAAATCCTTATCCGGCTGCACGTTTTTGAACGTAACTTTTTGGGTCAGTCTGGCTGACGGCTCCCGCGGCGTAGGGGGCTTTTTCATCTCAATATTAGGATTATCTAAAAATAAGAGCTTTAATTCCAGGCGTTTGCCCGAAGTATGCAGATAGTCGGGATACCCCTCGCGATCGCCCAATATCCCCGTGTTTTTTCTTAGCCCAACAGATTCAAACACGTTGGAATCTGTGATTTTATGGAGCTGTGGAATACATGTGTCCATGAGCGCGCCTATCATCGTGCCCACCTGAGAAGGTTCAAATGCTTTTAAGATGTCTTTTGGTATTGAAAGAATATGAAACTGGGCCCCAATTAAAGGGCGAAGGGACGCTCTCACGTCATTCATTTCTTCTTCCGAGATGACCGACGTAACGTGGGTCGCCAGGTAGGTTTCATACGCCTCTTTGGTCATAAAAGCCATGATGCAAGCCTCCATATTTCTGTTTGTAACAAAATGGGGTCAGGTAGTTGAACCCGGCCCCAAAGTTGTCATGAAGGGTTGAGCGTGGAGATAAATTCTTAATAAAAATATCACTTGTCACAAGAAAGGAGAAGTCCCTATGCTCAAGGAGATTATACCACAAAGACGGCAACTTTGGAAGACGTCATCACGCCAAACGTTGCAAATTTTGCCGGTTTATAGTAAAATGAAATAGGACGGATAGAAAAAGCCGTAGCAAACGGGGTATAAAAAGGAGGCTTTACCATGCTGCAAACCGTAAAAGACCTGGTATTGGCCGCCGGGTTTGAGGCGGTGGGGGTGCTGAACCCCGCCGACTGCCGCCAAAGCGAGGCGGTGCGAACATGCTGCGAGCAAAACCGCTGCGGCCGCTACGGCAGCTGCTGGGCCTGCCCGCCCGGCGTGGGCAGCCTGGCAGAGTGTCGCCGCCGGGTGTTGGAGTACGAACATTTGCTGCTCTTTTGCGCCGTTTTTTCGCTGGACGACCCCTTTGACATAGAGGGCATGGGGCGGGGCTTGCAGGCCTTCACCCGCCGATTAGACCGGCTGGCCGACTCCCTTGCGCCGCTGCCGATGCGGTTTCTGTTATTCGGGGGCGAGGGCTGCGACCGGTGCGAGCGCTGCACCTACCCCGCTGCCGCCTGTCGCCACCCCGAGCGGCTGCGCCCCTCGCTGGAGGGCTACGGCTTTACCGTAAGCGAGCTGGCCCGGCAGGCGGGGCTGCGGTATTATAACGGCGAAAAAACCGTCACCTACTTCGGCGCGCTGCTGTGTGCGGAACAATAAAATAGACAAGTAAATCCCCCCTGGAATCCGACTGCTCATCGAATTTTCGGGGGGATTGTTCCATTAAGAGCGGTTTAGGCGGTTGTCGGTTTTCTCGGCCGCCCGCCGCAGGGCGGTTTCGGGTTCTTCACCCTGCTGCACGGCGCAGGCGGCCTCCGCCAGGTAATCCTCCAGCGCGGTGGTGCAGGG
>CANQUN010000079.1 GCA_947627065.1 uncultured Clostridia bacterium | reverse complement strand
CCGAGGTACATTCCGTCCGTGATTATCAGCTCGGCATAACTTACGTCGAGGGGCGCGATTACATAATCGAAGGCAACAAGATAAAGCGCGTCAAGGGCGGAAATATGCCCTATTGGAAAGA
This sequence comes from uncultured Clostridia bacterium, assembly GCA_947627065.1. GTDB lineage: Bacteria > Bacillota > Clostridia > Christensenellales > Borkfalkiaceae > RGIG3732. Next base: position 5,971 of record CANQUN010000079.1, on the reverse strand, counting down.
GGACGAGTATTTCATGAAAACGCCGGGCGCCATCGCCATTCCCGCCGACAAGGCCGAATGCGAGTTCGATTTTGACGAAACCCGTTACCTCTTTTACGGCGAGGGCACGACGGTTACCTGCAAACAGGTTGCAATAACCTACCGCCACGCCGAGGCGTACAACGGCCCCGCCATGGAGTATCAGGGCAAAAAACTCACCCCATTCCTGCAAAAGATCGAAAACGGCGAGGACGTAAACGTGATGGTTTACGGCGATTCCGTCGCCGTCGGCTGCAACGCCAGCGGCACGAGTTACGGCGGAAACGTCAACCCGCACATGCCCGACTTTGCAAACATAGTCAAACAGTACATAGAAAAGAATTATTCGGTCAACGTCAATCTCGAAAACATGGCGGTCGGCGGCTGGAAAGTCAGCGACTGCATACAGAATTACGACGCGCGCATAAAAAACAAGAACATCGACCTCATGATTCTGCGCATAGGCGGCAACGACGGCGACGCGAGCGAGGGGAGATACAGTTATGAAATGACCACCCTCATCTCATCCTTCTTTGCCGATCACCCCAACGCCTGCCTCATAGTGCAGACGCCCGAGGTTGCCAACCGCCAGAGCACGTGGAAACTCAACGTCGGCGAGATAGGCGGCTGGACGGAGAATATCGTGAGCGAGCACCCATTTTCAGACCGCATAGCCATTGCCCGCGTTCAGGACTTCACGCAGTGGGTCGAATCCCGCGGCAAGCGCACGCGCGACTGGCTGGCAAACAACGTCAACCACGCAAACGATTTCATGATCCGCGCTTATGCGCAGATATTGCTTCAAACGATGTTCGGCAACGAATATTCGGGCAGATAAAAAACAAAATCAGGAGGAAACATGAAAAACTTAAAGACTATCCTTTACTCGGTTCTTTGCCTCTCTCTCGCAGGTCTCATCGGCTGCGGCGGCACGGGTTCGGGCGGCAGTTCCAACGAAAAGAGAGACCCGCTTGCCCCCGCTGAGGCAAAGGAATGGGTAGACGCAACCGCCTACAACGACGCCGAAGTGCTCGACGCTTACCTTCAGCCCATCTGGTACACGCACGAGGTATACGACGACACGGCCGTGTTCGTCGGTCCCGAAAGCAGCGCAAGCCTGCTGTACGCGCCGTCGGGCAGCATAACGGTGAGAAATTACGACAATTCCATAACTTACACCGAGGGCGTCGATTACACCGTCAGCGGCAAAACGGTAACGCGTATCGCCACGGGCAACCTGCCTTATTGGCCTGTGGACGAATATTACCTCACCACGCCCGTCTCGGGGGTCAGTATCGGCGTCAGCGCAAGCAAGTGCGAATTTGATTTTGACGAACCCCGCTATCTCGTTTACGACGATTACGGACGGCTTACCCCCAAGCACATAAGAATCTCCTACACGACCGACGAAGTGTGGGAGGGAAAGGTCCCCGCGGACCCCAATGGCGCAACCGACAACCTTATCGACAAACTGAAAAACGACAAGAGCGCAAAGTTGATGTTCTACGGCGATTCCATAACCGTGGGCTGCAGCGCGAGCGGCACGAGTTACGGCGGAAACGTCAACCCGCATCTCCCCGCATACTTCGACCTCGTCTCCACGTGGCTTGAAAAGAAGTACGACGCCGACATCACCGTCCTCAACGAAGCGCAGGGCGGCTGGCAGGTTTCCAACGGCTTTGCCAACTTCAATACCAAAATCTTACAAAAAGCGACCGAGATCGACCTGCTCGTTCTGGCGTTCGGCATGAACGATATGTCCACCAACCTTGACACCTACCGCGCAATGACGCAGGAAATGGCAAACAGATACCTTGCCGCCAACCCTAACGGTACCGTCCTGCTCGTCTCCACAATGCTTCCCAACACCCAGTCGACGTGGGTGGGCAACCAGAGGTATTTTGAAGATGAACTTTATAAAATCGCAAACGACAACGACAACATTGCCGTCGCGCCCGTAACCTCGGTGTTCACCGAATACGAAAATATGGGCAAACGCACGCGCGACTGGCTGGCAAACAACATCAACCACCCCAACGATTTCGGTGTGAGAACTTACGCTCAGGTAATTCTCAAATCGCTCGTCGGCAACGACTATTCTCGGGAAATTTACCTTTAAGAGGAGAAATCAATGAAAAATATTAAATTTTTAGGTACGGTAATGGCGGGAATCATGGCTGTTTCAATCCTTGCAGGCTGCGGCGGCGGCAATAACGACAAAAACGACGATATAGACGACACCCGCACTCTCACCGTGGCGGATCAATCCTATCTCAACCTTGCGGGGACCGACGCGCTCGGCCGCAAGATAGAAACGGCCGCGGGCTACAAGAAGGGCGACAGGCACGTCGGCATCTTCTACTCCTTCTGGGAAGGGCAGCACCAAAGCCTGCAGAGCAGTATAAACGACATCCAGAAACTTCTGGATCAGGGCGAAGAGGGGCAGGCAAAACTCAACGACCTCTCCGACGCGGGGCAGTTCTATTTCTGGGGCGAACCTCTCTACGGCTACTACAACATGCAGGACCCGTGGGTGCTCACCCGCCACATGGAACTGCTCACCATGGCGGGCGTTGACTTTCTGTGCGTCGACGCCACCAACGAGCACGATTACGTAGAAGTCGGCAGAACGCTTTTGCCCATCATCCGCTCCATGAGGAATCAGGGCTTCAACGCCCCGGGCGTCTGCTTTTACACCAACACGAGGTCGGGCGACACCGTTACCAAAATCTACAACGACTATTACAAGGACGGAGAGTGGGACGATCTGTGGTACAAACCCAACGGCAGGCCTCTCATCGTCGGCATAACCGAAAACAACAACATGGCCTCCGACCAGACCCGCTTCTACGCCTTCTCCAACTTCGTCTCCGCAGCCATGCAGAGATATTTCGAAGTCAAGGAATCCGAATGGCCCAACGGCATTCACAACGACAACTCCATGCCGTGGATGTCGTGGGATTGGCCGCAGAGGATACACAACGGTTACATTTCCGTCCCCGTCGCCCAGCACGGCCACAAGACGATAAGCGTCAGCCACAAGTCTCCCGAGTCGCACAGAGGTTACGACAACAGCAAGGGAATAGTTACGGGCGATTACAGGGAGGGGCTTTCCTTCCAGCAGATGTGGAACACCGTGTTCGAGCATGAAGACGAAATTTCCACCGTCCTCGTGTGCAGTTGGAACGAGTGGATGGCTCAAAAACAGCCCAATACGGGCGATTTCGTCGACGTGTACAATTGGGAATACTCCCGCGACATAGAGATGATGAAAGGCGGCTACGGCGACAATTACTATCTGCAACTTTGCGAAAACATCCGCAGATTCAAACTCGGCAAGGGCAGCAAGCAAGAATATCCCGCCGCACAGATAAATATCGACGCGGCCGATCTTTCGGCCGAATTTGCAAACGTAAAATCCCATTATCAGGACTTTGCGGGCGACGCTGTGGCCAGAAACTTCCGCAACGCCGCGGGTACCGAAACTTACGTTGACAACTCCAACCGCAACGACATCACCGACGTAAAGGTCGCCCACGACTCGCAGAACATGTACTTCTACGTCAAGACCAAAGAGGACATAACCGCTTACGACGGAGGGGACAATTGGATGAACATCCTCATCGGAAACGGCTCCGCCAACGACACGTTTGCGGGTTACAAGTACGCGATAAACCGCACGCCCGACGGCAACAAGACAAGCGTTGACGTTTACTCGGGCGGCAAGTGGAGCAAGGCGGGTGAAGCGGAACTTCGCGTTTCGGGCAACGTCATGGTTGTTTCCGTTCCGCTCTCGCTCATCGGCAAGTCCGCAAACGACGTCTCCATCGAGTTCAAGGTTGCCGACAACGTTCAAAAACCTCTCGACATCATGGACTATTACGTCAGCGGCGACTCCGCGCCCATAGGCAGGCTCAGTTGGGCTTACGGCAAATAAGATAAGGAAATGAAAAGAACATTTCCGCTCATCGTTGCCGCAATATTGCTGCTTTCTGTGGCAGCCTGTAATAAAACGGATATGAATTACGAAATTTACCCCAAAAAAGAAAACGTCAAGACCGACGGGCAACTCTACACGGGCGGTGAGGTGAAGTTTCCCTCGTCGCTGTGGCAAACGCCCGCCGCCGAGCGTTACGACGCCGTGGACATGGGCACCCACCCGAGGGTCGAAGGATACTTCATCGACTCCGTTCAGGAAACAAAAGTGTTCGCCTACGTCGCCGTTCCCGAAACCGCCTCTCCGCAAAACCCCGTGCCGGGCATAGTGCTCGTCCACGGGGGCGGCGGAACCGCCTTTTACGAGTGGGTCGCCTTTTGGGTCAACAGGGGATACGCCGCCATCGCAATGGATACCGAAGGTAACATGCCCACGGCTTCTTCCCGCATGAACAACAACGACCACGGCCCAAGCGTCCGCAACCACGGCCCCTTAAACGCCGCGTTCAACGATTTCTACAAACCCGTCGAACAGCAGTGGGCTTACCACGCCGCGGCGGCGGTAATCGCCTGCAACTCCTATCTTCGCAGTCTCCCGTGCGTCGACCCCGACCGCATAGGTATCACGGGCATCTCTTACGGTGGGTTTTTAACCTGTCAGGTCGCCGCTTACGACGACAGATTCTGCTTTGCCGCTCCCGTTTACGGCTCGCTCGACCAAAGATTCGGCGACACTTGGTTCGGCCAGTTTTTCAAAAACGACGCCCGCAAGGCGGCTCTTTGGGACGACAACGCCATTCTCGCAGGCTGCAAAACGCCCTTCTTCTACCTTAACGGCAACGTGGACAGTGCATTCTCGGTCATCGCAACCACTCTCAGCGACCAAAAGACCGAGTACAGCCAAATGCTGTTAAAGTACAACTTCCCGCACGGCCACGATATAGGGGGCCTTCAGGTGCCCGAAGTTTACGCCTTTGCCGACAACATCTGTCTGGGAACCGCGGGTCTCGTCGAAATAACCGAGCAGCCCACGGCGGTTAACCAACAGGTTAAATTGAAGGTACCCGCGGGTATAAGTATAGAATCCGTAACGGGTTACTACACCACTTCCGACGTTTTGAAGGAGACCACCTTCTGGACGCCTGTCGGCGGCGATTATAAGGACGGCGTCGGCGAGGTAAGCGTCCCGGGCAACGCAAAGTATTTTTACATCAACGTAAAAGACAGCCGTAACCTCGAAGTCTCCTCCCACGTCATCGCCCTCTGAGGTCAGCCTTACAGTTGATTTTCTCGCGAGCAACCCGAAGTCTCCAACATCATAGCCCCGAGCCTTTATGAGACCTGACCCCCCGTTTTTGTGAGATTCAGGCCACTTCTTGTCAATCACGCCTCGTGCCAAATGGCTTTTTTCTCGTTAAGGGTTACTGTGTCAAAGGCTATTATTCTCGTTAATACTACTGAGAAAAAGGTTGCTATCTTCCCGTTAAATGCCATTTTTTCGCGAAAAAGGCCACTTTTACCAAAAGCCGCGTTTCCCACGCGGCTTTTTTCTATACCAAAATCTGTGCTTTATAGACATGGTTTCTCATGCCAAAATTCTTATTTTCACTGCACCATTTTTATTCCCAAAATTCACGTTCTGCTCGCTCTTGTTTCCATTCCCAAACCCACGTCCCACACGATTATTTCTTCCACAAAACCTCATGCACCGTCTTTCTTTCCACCTCATCTTTTATTATCCAAAACATAAAAAGGAGAGTTTCGAAAAGAAACTCTCCCTGCGTGGAGCTACTAACCGGATTTGTAAGGAGCAACACTGTTGCGACGGAATAGCGATTGTTCGCCGCAAGGCGCAATCGCGTCACGTTATTTCATTGTGAGGTTAGTAGCGAGTAAAAAAGGAGAGTTTCGAAAAGAAACTCTCCCTGCGTGGAGCTACTAACCGGATTTGAACCGGTGACCTCGTCCTTACCAAGGAGCAGAACACAAAACCGTCGAAGGAGTAACACGAGGCGGC
>CANQUN010000078.1 GCA_947627065.1 uncultured Clostridia bacterium | reverse complement strand
CGATTCGTCGAGTTCGGAAACCCCGGAAGTGCCCTTTATCGCACATTTTGACGGGGTTTTGAGTTGGAACGACGTTGCGGCCGAGCGCTACGAGATATACGTTGACGGCGACAAACAGGCCGACGTTGACGGTTCGGTTAGCAGTTACGAGCCGACGCTCGGTGTGGGTGTGCACATGGTCGAGGTTCGCGCCGTGCTCGCGGACGGCAACACACGCTCGGCTTTTACAGAAGAAATCGTCGTCAGGCTCGGTAAGGTCGCGCTTGAAGCCGACGGGAACCTGCTGTTCTGGGCCGAGGTGGACGGAGCGGAAGGTTACGAGGTTCAAAAGGATGGAATCGTCGTTTCTGTTGACATAATGAGGGAAGGAGGCCGTTGTTCCTTTTACGCCACCGATGGCGGGGACTACCGCGTGCGCGCCACTTTCGGCGACGAACGCTGCAACGGCGACTTCAGCGAAATTATCTCCATAGCGCCGTCCACGGCTCCCGCCGCGCCCGTAATTTCGCTAAACGGCACGACAATCACGTGGGACCCCGTCGAAAACGCCGTGAATTATATTGTGTATATAGAAGGCGGGGTGGAACCGCATTCGATTAGCAATGCAAATAGTCCTTATGATTTATCTGTATTTTCTTTTGATATTTGGTTTGCAAGAGGAACGAAACTAACCATAACGGTTGTTGCCGTAGCCGCGGACGACACCCGCAGCGCCCCGTCTAACCCCGTATATTACACCGTCCCGTAATTGCTTGCAGACCTGTTAAAACAATAGAGCGCAGTCGTATTCCGTCTATTCCTTATTACATCGTCTCGTAACCACCCGACAACTCCTTGCAACCAAGTTGCAAATACACAATTTAACTATTAAGCCCATAATAATCACATCTCACTACACAAAGCCCGTGCGGACATCGGTCCGCACGGGCTTTGTGCTTATCTGAAAGTTGCGATAATGTGAGATTCAGGGGACTTTTACCGTTCGGTGTGCTCAGCCTCGCCATGCTTGTCGAGTAATTACAAAATGCTGCGGGAGGGGAGGCTGAGAACGGAAATTATGTGAGATTTATGGGACTTTTACTGTTCAGCCCGCTCGTTCTCGCCGAGTTTCTCGGGTAGAATCAAAAACCCCGATGAGGCGGAAAAAACGGCGATAATGTGAGATTCATGGGACTTTTACCGTTCGGCGTGCTCGTTTTCTCCGAGTTTTCTCCATACCCAAATCATGACGGGGAGGGTGATGAGAATTGCCGCCGCGTCTGCAATTGGAGCCGCCCACGCAACGCCCATGACGCCAAGCCCGCCAACGGTTTTTTTGATACATCATTTGCCGCTTTTTTGGCGGTTGTGTTCTTTGCAAAGCATCTGCAAATTATCGGTTACGGTCTTGCCGCCGAGCCGCCACGGCGTTATGTGGTCGGCCTCCATCTCATCCAACAGATAGGCAAATTTTGTGCGGCCTTCCTTTTTGCAATACGGACAGATTCCGTCCTGCCGTTCGTAAGCCTGCCGTTTCTGGCTTTCGGTAAAAGCACGGATATTCAGGTACTTTTCCGCCCCTGTCATAACATAATGATAAACGCCTTTCTTGTTGGTTACGTCGTCGTCCTCCATCAGCGCGGCGATTTTCCGCTCCAGATAGGCGGTGTCAAAGGTTTCAAGGTGAAAGTTGTCGTACAACTCGCCCCAGTTTACCGTTTTCATCTCTCTGCGGTAGTTGACAAATGTCATCTTAACCCACTCGATAACGTTGCGGAAATAAAACCAAAGTTCGTTTGCGTTTGGGTCGTGCTGGTGCTTTGACATATAATCCTCGATATGCCCCTTGCTTATCCAGGCGAGCGCGGTTTGCAAAAGTTCCTGACGGATGGGCGAACCGTTCACGTAGTTACCCGCAAGCCGATAGGCGGCGCACCCCGTCTTGCTGAAAATGGACTTTGCATGCGTAAGCCATTCGCCCGTATAAGTTGCGTTGCGCAGTTCCTGCTCGGTCAGTTTTTCGCCTGCAATGTTGATTATCCTGAACCAGTCAAGTTTCTCTTTATCGTTGCCCTCGCAAAAATAAACGAGGACTTTATAATCGAGAATCTGCTGCTGTTCGGTCTTTGTCAGGTTGTGAAAAGCGCGGCCGGCAACCGAAAAATCACCGTTGACGTATTGGCAAAAGCTCACCGTCCGCTGCTGCCCGTCCAGAACTTCAAAACTCCCGTCCTCGTTTTTGACCCAGTACATTACGTTAAGCGGAAAATTTTTTACAATCGTATCGATCACGGCGTTCCGCTTTGCCTCGTCGTATATAAACTCGCGTTGATATTTGGGGCGGATATTCAGCGTGCCGCCGTAACCCACCACGCCTTCCTCGGCGTTGTCTGTGTAATTTTTTGCAATTTCGGCCACCGTTATCTCGTGCAGTTCTATTTTCATCATCTCCTTATTAAAATGCGGTTGTAAGGGCATTGTTGTTTTCCGTTGACTGTATATGCCAAATCCGTTCTTCCACGATAATTTTTCTTTACGCCCATCTCTTTTGCGGCATTGCCCGTTCCCATTCCCAAAATCTCAAACTGATCGGGATTGTATTTATCGAGAAAGGTGAGCGGCACACCCATCACTCCGTCATAATCGTAGGGAATATCTGCAGTTTTGGAAACTTCTATCGCGTCGTAATTATCGTATTTGGGAAATTCTTGCGGAGAATATCTCTTGTACAGCGTGAGAAATTCGTGCCGCTTGCTCGTGTCGAGGTTGGTAAACCAGCAGCCCATGATGTGTTTTGTTCTTTTCCCGTCAATATAACACGATAGTTTAATATTGTCAATACTATAGTTTAGATATTGTGCATAAAAATGGCTTAAACTATTACTATAGTTATAGTAAGAGGTAGATATGGACAAGCAGGAAGTTGCCGAAAGGATAAAAAAATTGCGCATGGCGCGCAAGATGACGCAAAACGCGCTGGCTTATCAGGCCGGCGTCTCGCCGACGTACATCTATCAGCTCGAACGCGGCGAAAAAAGCCCCACGGTAGAATATCTCGACCATATCTGCTGGGGACTTGGCATTACCATAGAAGAATTTTTTGCTTTGGACGACGGGCAGCGGGAGAAAACTGCCGACAGACTCTCCGCGCTCACGCCCAAGCAAAAACAACTTTTCAACGATTTTTTGAACAGCCTGTAACAAACGCCGCGTCGCCTCGGGGAACATGAAATTTCCCCCGAACCCGCGGCGTTTTTTACGGAGAACAGGGGCTTTTACCGTCCGACGTGCTCATTCTTGTCAATTTTCTCGAACAGAATCAAAAACCTTGATGAGACAGACAAAAAGTGACGATAATGTGAGATTCAGGGGACTTTTACCGTTCCGCCCGCTCCTTCTCGCCGAGTTTTCTCCATACCCAAATCATGACGGGGAGGGTGATGAGTATCGCCGCCGCGTCTGCGATGGGAGCCGCCCACGCAACGCCCATGACGCCCAGTCCGAGCGGGACGGTAAACGCAAAAAAGATCAATAAAACGTCCCTGAGGAAGGAGAGCGGCGCGGCGAGCCTTGCGTAACCGATTGACTGCAAGAAAATGGAACAAACCTTCTGTAAACATGTAAAAACAATCAACATAAGGTAGATTCTCATGCACGGAACGGCAAGCTGCATGTACAGCCCCGCGTCCAGCCCTTCGGCCCCGCCGCCCATGCCGAACATGGCGATGAATGCCCGCGGCATCGCTTCAAACAGGACGGTGAACAGCAGACAGATTCCGCCCGTCCAAAGCAGGATGAGCGTTAAAAGCCGTTTCACCCTGCCGTACTGTTTCGCCCCGTAATTGTAGCCGACGATGGGCTGCGCGCCCGCCGCAATGCCAAAGGCAACGTTCAGCACAATCTGGAACAATTTCATGATGACGACGAATGCCGCCAGCGGAATATCCGCCCCGAATCTGCTTTCCATTCCGTAACGCACAAACAGCACGTTGTTGACTATCGTCGTGGCGACGATGCACAGTTGCGTTAGAAAACTCGACGCCCCGAGCGCCATGATTTTCGTGAGTATCCCAAAGTCGGGCACAAAACTTTTCCATTTTATCTTAAAAGTCTTGCTCCGCACAAGGTAGCACGCGCAGATGACAAAACTGGCAAATTGCCCGATGATCGTCGCATACGCCGCACCCCGAATGCCGAGATCGAGCGCGTAAATGGCAACAGGGTCGCCGATTATATTGAGAACCGCACCCACTATCATTGCAAACATTGCATATCCCGGTGCGCCGTCCGCGCGGATGATTGCCGCAAGACAGTTTTGTACAAGCGCAAGCGGCATCATGGCGTATATGATAACGCCGTAATCATGTGCGAGGGAGATGTTCGCATCCGTTCCGCCGAGGAGCATCAGGAGATTGTCGCCCCAAAGATACGCGATGAGGATGACGACGCAACCCGACAGGAAAGAAGCGAGCATCGCGCCCGCCACACCGCGGTGGATTCTTTCGCCCTTGCCTTCACCCAAAGAAACCGAGAGCCACGCCGCCGCGCCGTCGCCGAAAAAGAGGGAAAGCCCCCAGCCGACGACGGTTATGGGAAAGATAACGCCCGTCGCCGCGTTGCCCAAATATCCAACCTTGCTGTTTCCCACAAAAATCTGGTCAACAATGTTGTAGAGGCAGGAGATGATGAGGGAGAGGATGCACGGAACGGCAAACTTCACGAGGAGTTTGCCCACCTTTTCTTTGCCTAAATAATCGCTGTTTTCCATAAAACCTCCAAAAAGAGCAAAACGGCACGAAGTTTCCCGTGCCGCATAAAAAAACGACACCTGCGACCGCTTCCGTACCGTAATCAGATTTACGCGCAAAGCGCCACATGTGTCGTTAAGCCCTATTAAATTATACTGATATTATACTCGGATCCGCCGCAAAAGTCAAGCAAATTTCAAAGAGTCTTTTCGCAAAAATAACCGCACACACCAAGCCCCCAACCCTGTCGAACTCTCTCAAACCTCAAAAACGCAAAGCCCCGTGCCCGCTCCCTCAATCCCCGCTAAATCCCAAGAAGTGCCCTAAATCTCACAAAAACCCACCCTTGGCCCCTCCCGAGAGGATTTGTTTCTGTTTATTCCATGGCCCCTCTACAGGGCCATTTTTTATGTTGCCTCTTTGTGTGTAACCGTCTGATTCTATTCTCTTGGCCCTCCCGAGAGGGATTGTTTATTTTGTCTTTGTCCTCTCGAGAGGAGTTCTTTATTTTCCCTTGGCCCCTCCCGAGGAAGGGCTGGCGCGTAGCGCCTGAGGTGGGCAACGTAGGCATCTACCACAATAACGTTCATCGTCCTCCTGATGAGGCTTTGTATCATTTTATTTTCTTGTCCCTCTCGAGAGGAATTGTTTATTTTGTCTTGTCTCTCTCGAGAGGAGTTCTTTGTTTTCTCTTGGCCCCTCCCGAGGAGGGGCTGGCGCGTAAGCGCCTGAGGTGGGCAACGCAGACATATCCGCCAACAGCGCCCGTTACTACCTGCAAACTCGCATAAAACCGCACATATCGCACTTGTCAAAACTTTCAAACTCCAATAAAATCCGCGCGACATATCGCCCCGAAAAGCCCGTAATCTAAGACTTTCACAAAACCTGAAAATGTCGTTATTTGTGGGATTCGGGCGGCTTTTTGGTTATAATGCCCATGACTCCGCCGTAACTGTCGCGGCTCAGCGGAAGCGTGTTTGTCAGTTTGCCGTCCACATAAAATTCCACCGTTGCGGTACTGACGAGCGAGGGCTTTGAGGGGAGGGTTACCGTGTCCTCCTCGATGGTTTCGTCGTAGACCGTCCGATACCCGGGGTCGGATGTTTTCAGCGTTTTGCTTACCCGCTTGACGGTAAACGCGGGCGTCCTGCCGTAAACGGTGATGGTCAGCCGTTTCCCGTCGGCGGCCGCGGCGAGGTAGACGCGCCCGCCCGTCGCGTTGATAAACCGCAGGTCGGCGTTGCCGTCCGAAACCATAGCGTCAAACGAAGGTTCCACGTAAGGCACGGCCAGCGAATGCGGGTGGCGTTCGACAACGTTGAGTCCCGCGAGCAGGGCGGCGTTGTACAGCGTGGTGGAAAC
>CANQUN010000077.1 GCA_947627065.1 uncultured Clostridia bacterium | reverse complement strand
GGTAGGGCGCTGCGGGTGCGTTGCCCACCCCCTGAATCCCCCTCCTCGGGAGGGGGCAAGGGTTAAAACCTGAGGCGCCAAGGGATTGATGTTATCAGCCGATCGAGGGGTCGAGGGGGTGATGTTCGGTGAGGGAGCGTTCGAGTTCGATGTAGAGAATCTGGCCGTCGCCCCTCATGGTAACTCTGTAATAGAACACGTCGCCGCGCTGAATTTCGGTGGGGCTGGGGCTTATCCAGAGTTTGGGGTGGGTGTCTTTCGCATAGCTGAACATACGCGTACCCTCGGTAGTGGTAACCATGTTGCCGCGGACGCCGACCCTTATGCCCTGATACCATTCGTTGTAACGCACGGGGTCGCCGCCGTCGGTGGTTACCGTCATGGAGATGGTGAGCCAATCGTGGCTGTCGTAGATTCTGTCGTAGTGGAACTTGTATTCGATTACGACAACATCGTCTTCATGCAGGGTGAGGGTCCTTTCGGCATCGTCGTCATGAATCATGAACCCGAGGTTGCAACTTGCGGTTATGTTGTGAATCTTGGAAGCCTCCCAAAGGAGCGGAGCGGTTTTGAAACTGTTCCAACTCCAGCGGCCCTCGGTCATGTTGGCGTACTCGGTGTAGTAAACGGGGGTTACGCCCTCGGGAGCGCCGAGCGCCGTCCAGCCCTCTTCCTCACCTTCGTAATAAACCTTGGCGGAGGCGGAGAGGCCTGCGAACGCGGCGGGGACTATACCCTCTACCTTTTCGCCGACGACTACCCATTCGAGAAGGGAGCAACCGTCAAAGTTGTAAGCGCCGATTCCGTCAGCGTTGACGATGAGCGAACGGAGACCGCTGCAGCCCGTGAACACGGAGTTGAGCGTGCCGCCGACGGTGGCGGGAAGGGCGAACCTGTCGAGCGAAGCGCAGCCCGCAAAGGCGTAATCGCCGACGGTGGCAACCTGCTCGCCAACGGTGAACTTAACGAGGGACAAGTCGTCTTTGAACATGCCCTCGGGAATGGCGGTGAGACCCGTGCCGCCGCTGACTTCGGTGAGGAAGGAGCAATCGGCAAAGGCGTAAGCGCCGACTTCGGTGAGAGCGGCGGGCAACTCTATACTTTCGACAGAAGTGCCGCTGAACGCGTATTCGCCAACCCTTTCAACAGAAGCGGGGAGACGGATGTTTTTGATGAAATACATACCGCGGAAGGCGCCGTCGTTTACGGCAACGACGGGTTCGCCCTCGTGCGCGTCGGGGATTATAACCTCGGGATTGCCGCCGTTGTAGCCCGTTACGGCATAGCCGCCGTCGGTGGCTTCGTACTCAATGTAAGAGTCGTCGGCAGTTTCGTCCCAGAGGGCAACGGCGGAGTGGTCGCCGTTGGTGAAGTACCAGCAGCCCGGTTTGTAGGTTTCGCTGTAATAGTGAAGTTCGGCGCCCGTGAACATGCGTTTTGCAACCATCTGTCCGTTGCCGGAAATCTTGCTGACAGCGGTGAGGAAATTCTCATACTGCTGCTCGGTTCCGTTGAAGTAGATGGATTTGAGCTGGCCGTAAGGCGCGTTGCCCGATACGCTGGCGAGACCGAAGGGGTTGTTGCCGATGATTTCGATGGTACCGGGGACAACGAGAACTTCGAGACGGTTGCAGCCCGAGAACATGTACTGGCTAATCATCTTGAGGTTTTCGGGAAGGATGACGGTCTTGAGGTTTTCGCATTCGCGGAAGATATCCTCGCCAACGTTAATCAGACCGTCGGGCAGTTTGATGGTTTCAAGGGAGTGGCAGCCCCAGAAGCAACTGCCGTTGAGCACGGTTATGGTATCGGGCAGTTTGATCTCTCTGAGACTGTCGCAGCCGCTGAACGCGCTCTGGTCGAGCATTTCGATACCCTCGGGCAGTTCTACGCTCCGGAGTTGGGTGCAACGGGCAAAGGCTTGCTCGGGGATTTCCCTTATGCCTCTCATACCCGTAACGCTCCTCAGGTTGGTGCAGTCGGCAAAGACGTTGTTACCCTCGAATCTCCAGTGATTCTCGTCGTAAGTACCGAAGTTGTAGAACTTGGTTACGCTGTCCGGGATGTGCACGGAGAGGAGTTTTTTGCAACTGTTGAAGGCGCGGACGCCGATTGCGGTTATTCCTTCGGGAATGGTGATGGAAGTTATGGGTTTGCTTTCAAAGGCGTAGTCGCCGATGTGGTCTACGGCAAGATGGCAGCGGGAGACGGGAACGTCAACGTGGCCGCCTGCGCCCTTGTAACCCGAAACGTACCAGGGTTCGTTGAGGAAGTTGTGGGTGAGGATGCAGTCGGTACCCTTGTAGAGGCGGGCGGAGATGGTGCCGTCCTCATTGTAATACCAATTGCCCTCTGCCCTCTCGGGAGAATGGCAGAAGATGTCGTTGTGGGTGAGAGCCTTGAGTTCGGTAGAAGCGTTGTGCAGTTCCTGCTCGGTGCCGTTGAAGTAGATGGAGATGTTGTCGGAATTGAAGGTGTTGATTCCGACGTAAGTCATGGACTTGGGCAGCATTACCCACTGCAGGGACGCCATTCTTATAAAGCGGCCGAGAGAGGTGGTTTTGCTGGTGTTTGCGTCGTCAAGGCCGGTGAAACCGTCACGGAACACAAGACCCTCTATGTTGTCGCTGAAGGAGTTGCCCTGCGTGAAGTATATAGACGCGAAGGAGGTAACCGTGCTGGGGATTTCCAGAACCTTGATGGCGTTGTTGTAGAAAGCGTTGTTGCGGAAGGAAGTTATACCTTCGGGCAGGTAGACGCCCTTGAGGTTGGTGCAGTTGCCGAAGGCGCTGATGTCGATGATGCGTACGCCTTCGGGAACGATGACGTATTCGACAGAAGTGTTGCCGCTTGCGCTGGCGGCGACGACGGGCTGATCTTCATGCACGGCGGGGAATATTACCTTGGCGTCGGTACCCTTGTAAGTAGCCGTAAAGCCGTCTCCCTGAGTGCTGGCGGCAAAGGTAAAGTCCTCTTCATTGCAGACAAAGCCCGTTTGTATACCGCAGACCGAGCAAGCGCCGTTTTCACCCTTGGTGTCGTGCGGGGCACGGCCGACGAGGGATTTGCAGGTGGAGCAGTAACGGTAATGTTCGGTGCCCGTGTCGAGCCACTCACCGAGGGTGTGGCCTTCGGCGGTGGTGCGGCTTTCCTTAACGTGGCCGCAGGCGGTGCAAGCCAGATCCTGCGAGGAGCAACTTGCTGCAGAGGACTGCCACTGGTAGTCGTGGGTGCCGCTGTCGAACACGGCGCCGCAGACGAGGCAGGTTTTAGAGTGGGAATCCTCCCCTATCGTCCAGCCCGAGGCGATGTGGTCGGTCTTAGCGAGGGAACGGGTTTCCTTGATGTCTCCGCAGACGCGGCATTCGTAAGACTCAACGCCCTCTGTCTTGCAGTTGGGGGCGACGGAAGTTACCCACACGTAATCGTGGGTGTGCGCGGTGTTGGCGCTGCCGCCACCCGTGCTTTCGCATGCGGCAAAAGCGACGAGAGAAGCGAGCAGAGCGGCCGTGAGGAGCACGAGAATTATCTTTCTATTGTTTTTCATAGCTCATTATCTCCTTTTTTGGGACGGTTGGGCGCAGGTGAGCGCGATGTCCATACCCGGGACGTTGGCGACCGCGGCGGAAGATTCTGCCCACGGTTCGGGCTGGAAGGTCGTCTTGTCCTTCCAGTGCCAGCCGTCCGCGTTGTACGCTTCGGAATAACTGTAGCAGGTGGCCGCGGTAAAGGCGGTTTTAGCGGTGGCTTCGCAGGACTTGAGGAAGTTCTGCCACTGCTCCTGCGTGCCGTCGTAATAAACGACGTTTACGGACGTGGGCGAGTTGTAGTTGGTGCAGTTACCCACGTTGAAGGGTATGTAAATCCAGTCAAGTTGGGCGCCTGCGAGAGCGGGAACGCTGGTCATGGTCTTGGACAGAGCCACACGTTTGAGAGCGTAGCAGTACATGAAGGTCTGGTTTTCGCTGAACTTGGTGAGATTTTCGGGGAAGTAGTATTCTACCAGCGATTCGCAGTGAGAGAAGAAGCCGCCCTTTTCGTAAGTGTGAACCTTGGGCAGGGATATGTGGGTGATCTTTGTGCAGTTTGCAAAGTTCCAGCCCATGAGGTACTCAACGTTTTCGCCGCCCGTTATGGAAAGCAACTGTTCGTTGCCATAGAAGCACCTGTAACCAAGGGTGGTTACGCTTTCGGGTATGTCTATGGTGGTGAACGCGCAGTTGTAGAAGGCGTCTGTGTCTATGGTCTGAATGCCTTCGGGAATGGTGAAGGCGGCAAGCGAGGTGCACTGAGAGAACAGCGAGTCGGCCAGAACGGTTACGCCCTCAAAGCCCGAGGCGGAGAGCAGGTCTTTACATTCACGGAACACGCCGACGCCGAACTCGGTAACCGATTCGGGAACGTCAACGCTCGTGAGTTTGCTGCCGAGGAAGGCGTAGTCGCCGAGAGATTCGAGCACTTCGGGCAGGGTAACCTGAGTGAGCAGGGTAGCGCGGAAGGCGTTTTTGCCTATCTTTTTAACCGTTTCGGGAATTTCAACGGTGAGGATGGGCTTGTTGTAGAACACCTGATCGCCGATTTCAACGATGGGCTGTCCGTCGATTTCGTCGGGAATCTGAACGTAAACGCGGGTGCTGTTGTAAGCGGTGAGTTTGAGACCGCCGAGGTCGGAGGGTTCGGTTACGAACTCGCTCTCTTCTACCAGCGTGTCGTTATCTCTGCCGCAGACGGCGCATTTGGCAGCCTTGCCGTCATCGCCAAAGTCGTGCGGCTCGGGGTCAACGGCTATTCCGCAGTGGAGACAGAGGTGGTAATGGTTGTTTACGTCGCTGGTGTAGACTTCGGCCATGAGGTGAGGCGTAGGTTCGCACGGGGCGCCGCAGACCTCACATTTGTGGGCGCAGGTGCCGTCTCCTTGGTCGTACCACGCGGAGGTGGGGCCGGCGTAGTGTTTCTGCCTGTAGCATTCGCCCTTGCAGTAGGTGCAGGTGTAGTAATGATAGCCCGTGTCGCCGTCGGGAACGGGGTTGCTGCCGGAGCAGACGTATTCGTCGCAGCGGAGGCCGCAGACATCACAGACGTGGTAGTGCCTGCCCTCTCCGTCGCTCTTGAAAGCGGCGTAATCGAGCCTGTTGTAGGTGTGGGTGGTAATGTCGGTGGTGTAACCGCAGAGGTTGCATTCGTGATAATGCTGTTCGTTGTTGCCCCTCCACTCCTCGCTCATGTCGTGCTTGCTTTCGGAGATGGTTACGCCGCAGATTTCGCAATGAGTGGCGCAGGTGTTTTCGTCAACGTAAGCGTAAGCGCTTTCGGTGTGGACGGCGGTAAGCATCTGCGCGCCGCAGACGGCACACTCCTGATAATGCTTGCCGTTTGCGGACAGCCACTCGCCCGAAGCGATGTGGGCTTCGGCCTCGGTGGTCTCTCCGCAGAACTCGCATTCGAGGTGATGGGCAACGCCGTCGTCTACTCCCACCCAACTGTGGGCGGCGGGGCGGACGCGGGTTTCGCCAATCAGGCCGCAGCGGGTGCATTCACGGCGTTCGGCTCCGTCCTCGTCGCATCTCTCGGCGGTGAGGAGTACCCACTCGTAATTGTGCCCAAGGGCCTTTATTTCACGGGTTTCCTTTACGTCTCCGCACTGCGTGCACTTAAGGGACTCGGTGCCCTTGAGCGTGCAGGTGGCGGGGAGCGTCGTTTGCCATTGGTAATCGTGCGTGCAGGCTGCCTCTGACTGTGTACACGAGGCGAGGCCCAGCGCAAGCGCGGCGGAAAATGCCGCAATAAGCAGCGTTAAAAACGCCTTTTTAATTTTCATTTCGATTCATCCTCCCTCTTGGGGTAGCGTTTTTATTGACTTTTTTGGTTGGTAATAGGTTGGTTTGTTTGTTGGTTGATGATTGGGTTGTTGGTTGGTTGTTGGTTGGTGGTTGAGGGTCTCCCCTCTGCTTGTTTAAGGTCGTTGCCCGCCTCAGGCGCGTGCGCGCCGGCTCCTCCTCGGGAGGAGCCACGAGAGGTTGCGGGTTATTATTGAAGGGTTTTTTGTTACGTTGCCCACCCCCTGAATCCCCCTCCTCGGGAGGGGGCAAGGGTTAGTTGCTCCTCG
>CANQUN010000076.1 GCA_947627065.1 uncultured Clostridia bacterium | reverse complement strand
GGCGTGATTCCGAAGAAAGAGGCCGGCAGAAAATGCCGACCTCTTTTTTTCTTTTTCAGCGGCGGAATGCCGATTTCTTTTTTTTATTCGGTCGCGGCAAACAAAAATACCAAACGCTCTCCCTATCTTTTTTATCCATGGCTGGAAACGCCGCCTGTTCTCCCCTGTCCTCGTCTGTCGATTGCCCGTATGCGGCAATGACGTTTCCCACGCGGGTCGCCCGTTTGGGGCAACGGCAATATAGTGCACGCGGGGTTGCCCGTTTGGGGCAATGACATTACCCACGCGGGTAAACCGTTTTGGAATAAGCAAAGCGGTCCGGCCAAAAGCCAAACCGCCTTGCTTAAAATAATATAAGGAGTAGTTTTACGTGTAATCGTGTTTTATTCCCCTCGGGGCCGTCCCGAGGGGTAAATGGTTGCTTTTTGTCATCGGGATTGCCCGATGGAAAAAATTTTAATCAGTCCTCGGTCTTTTCTTCCTTGGGTTTGACGAAGAGCAGGACGATTATGCCGACGAGCGAGATGAGCGCGATGCCGAGGAACAGCACCGATCTCCAGTTATTTTCAAACCAGATGTAGGTGGTGTCGATGACGACGTCGGTCATGTAACCGTCCACCCTTATCTCCTTGGTGTTGCCCGTGGCGGTTATGCCAACGCCGTCGCTGACTTCGCACACGACAACGTAGGTGCCCTCTGCAACGGGGGTGAAGGAGAGAGAGGAAGAAGTGGGATTCCAGCCGAGAATGTCGATTTCCTGACTGTCAACCCAGCCTTCGGTCTTGGCGCTGAGGCCCGCGGCCTTGGCAGCGGCAAAGCCTTCCTCGGTGCTTATTTCGTACCAGCCCGCCGCGTCCTTGGAATAGTTGACGGTGGAGTTGGGGTTGTACCAGAGCGAGTAAGTGGCCGTGGTGTCGTTACCCCTTACGGTAAAGGAAGAAACGTTGGTGTAAGCCGAGCCGATGTAGCCCCTGAGCTGGCTGGAAGAACCGCTGTCCACTTCGGGTCCCCTGTTGCCCATGTTAAACCTGAACACGGGAACTTTGAGTTCGGTGGCGGTTACGTTGCCCGCATCGTCCTTGGTTTCGGCAAAGTAGCCCTCAACGGTGCCCTCGCCTTCCCAGCCGAGGTCGGCGAAAGTGCGGGTGCCAAGCACCCATTCGTCGTCTATTACAAACTCGTTGTGGCTGTCTCTCGCAAGTACGTAAAATTTGTATTCTCCGAGAGCCGTGAGTTTGAAACTCTTGGTGGAGGAAGTTATGGTGAGTTTGGTGAAGGTTTCGGTGCCCGGCAGCATGTTGTAGATTACGTACGTAAGGTCACTGCGGGAGAAGAACCTGCTGGTTATATAGTCGTAAATGCCCTCGGGCACGTTGAACACGGAGGAAGAACCGATGTACTTGTAGGAATCGGCGTCGTCGGCGTCGTGAATGTTGGCTTCAATCTCGTTCACGTACGCCTCGTAGTGGGTTATTTCGTTGCCCTCGTCGTCCTTTTCGGTCTCGGTGTAGAACTTTTGAAGGTCTTTATAAACGGGCGCCTCGTCGGGAACGTCGGCGGTAACGGTTACGTCGCAGGAACTGCGGACGGTGTTTTCCAAAGCAGAACCCGATTCTATTGCGGCAACGAGGTAGACCCTGACTGCGGTTTCGGTATCGGTGTTCTTGTAGAACACGAAGTTGGAAACGTCCCCGTGCGTTGCGTCGTAATTGTTTTCCTCTATCTCTTTGTCAAGTTCGGGTGCGGGAGTTTCCTCGCCTTCGGCGGACGTCTTATCGGCGGTGTCCGTGATGAAGGTGTCCATGCGGGTGTCAAACTCGGTAGCGTCACCACCGCTGAGCACAAAGATGTGCTTCCACAGATCGTGGGTTTCAAAACCGTTGTAGGCCTTGAATCCGACGTTGGAATATCTGTAACCGCTGACTACCTGCTCGATCTCGTTGAACTTGAAACTTCCCTCGTCGATGTAGATGGCTTGGGGATTGGGGTCGATGTTGTGGGCTTTCCCGATGGTGTACAACTCCTTGCCGTCAGTGGTAATGGAGTCAACGACCATCTCGGCATCGGTATTTGCGGGAACGGTGAGCGTTATTACGAGTTTGCCGCCTTCTTCTCCGCCTATTTCAGCGCCCGAAACGTACGCTTCCTCGGCGTCTCCTATCTTAACGGTTGCGCCTTCGACGGTGTAGTTGACGGCGGTGAGGGGCAGCCAGAAATCGTTTTTGGAGGTGAAGGTAAAGGTTTTCTCCTCTCCGGTTCCGTTACTCGCCGAGAACACGAGTTTAAGGTCGGCGTCCTGACCCTCTTCGGCCTGATTTACGACGGCTACGCTCGCGCCCTCTTCTGCGGTGAATGCGGCTTCCGCGTCTATTGCCTCGGCCTTTATGCCCGTGCCGAGACCGGCGAACAGGCAGGCTGCCAAGACGAATGCGAGTGAGATGATGGCAAGTTTTCTGAGTTTCATATTTTCTCTCCGTGCGCACGCCGCGCGCAGACAGCGCGCATTGCGCAATATAAGAATCTATAATATTTTACACTATATTTTCGCGCTTGTCAATGTTTGGCGGCGGGTTTTGAAAAATATCTCCGCATTATTTCGCCGCATTTTGCCGCATTTCACCTTGTACGGGGGATTTTTGGGGCGTTGCGGGCGGAAATTCGGGCGGGCGTTTGCGGCTTTGGGCGATTTGGGTTTGCGGTCTTGCGGTTGATTTGGGCGGGAGCGGGTTTGCAGGGGGCTTTTCCCGTGCCGTTGCGCCGTGCCGTTGTGTAGCCATGCTATTTTGCCGAGCCGTTGTGCGGGCGGGAATCTCAACGGTTTTTTACGCCGCATAAGATGTAGTATGGACTTATACTACCTTGTATTGACTTCGGCTTCGGTCAGCATCGACAGTCTGGCGGCGGGCGCCGCGCTCGGGGCGAGGGCGGGCGGAACGCAGCGGACGGCGCTCGTAATGATGGCCGCCGTTACCATAATGTGCCTTGCGGCCGCGCTGATGGGGCTTGTTCCCGATAAAAATCTGCCGCCCGTATCCGAAAAGATAGGCGGCGGCATTCTGATAACCGTTGGTCTGTGGGGCGCCATATCCGCGCTTGCCGACAGATTTAAGGGCGATAATGTGAGAAAAAGGCCACTTATGCCCGCACCTGCCGTTGGTAAAAGGCCGTTTGCGCCCGCTTTTGACGGACGGAGAGCCGAGGGCGGCGCGCTTGTTTCCGCGCTTGCCACGGGCGTTGCGATCGGGCTGGACGGGGCCGCCGCCTGCCTTTCTCTGACTCTCATGGGTTACGGAATGTACGCCGCGGCGGCCGTGATAATCTTCCACTACGTCTTTATAGAGACGGGAATACTGCTTTCTTCAAGAAAAATCTTTTCCGCGCTCGGCCAATCGGGCGCGTCATCCGTCATTCTCATAACCCTCGGCATAATGAAACTGACGTGAGTTGGCCGTAAACTGCCTGATGCCGAAAGCGCGGTTTATTGCGAAACGGGAAAGCCTCCACGGGTTTTTTGGTTTATGCCTCACGCAAAGCCCCATAAACGGCGGTTCTTACAAAGAAACATCGCCCGCAAGAAAAACCGAAAATGGCGGATAATGTGCGAAAAAGGCGGCTTTTAAGCGTTTTTGGGGTTGATGAACATGAAGGGGGCCGACGTGTCGAAACGGTTCCACGGGGAAACGTCCTTGGGCGGTTCGACCTTGAAAACCAGCCGTTCTTTGGAAACGGGGTGGGTGAAGGACAGACTGTACGCCCACAGGGCGAGCATTCCCTTTACCGCCTTTTCCCCTCCGTAACGCATGTCGCCGTAGACGGGTGTGCCGAGGTGGGCCATCTGCACCCTTATCTGGTGGCTTCTGCCCGTGTGCAGGCGTATGTCCGCCAAGGACAGCCCCTCGTTTTCGCCTATTATCCTGTAATCGAGTTCGGCAAGACGGGCACCCTCGACGGTGGGGCCGCAGACGTAAACCATGTTGTTGACGGCGTTCTTTTTGAGATAGTCGGTGAGGGTGGCCTTCTTCTCGCGCGGGGAGCCGACGAGAACGGCGAGGTACCGCTTGTCAAAGTCGCCCGTTTTGAGTTGCTCGGAAAGGCGCGCCGCCGCCTTGGAACTGCGGGCGTAAACCATGACGCCGCCCGTGGGTCTGTCCAGCCTGTGGACAAGCCCCGCAAAGACGTTGCCCGGTTTGTTGCAGGTCTTTTTTATGTAATCCTTGACGGCGGTCAGCATGTCGTAATCGCCCGTGGAATCTTCGCAACAGGGCATATTCTGCGGTTTTAAGACGACGATTATGTGGTTATCCTCATATAGCACGATGAGATCGTCAACGTTCATTTATGTACATTCCTCCTGCGCCGCAAGGCAGATTTATCCCCTCGTCGGTCGGCAGACCGACTTCGTAAGCGTCTATCTTTCCCCCTCTGCCGAGGCCGAGCCGCAGCACGTTTTCCAGAACGCCGGGCTGCAGCCCCGTGGTGTAACTGTTGATGAGAAAGAACAGCGGGTTGTCCGACAGAACGTCGGCGCACAGTTTTACAAAGGAGAACAGTTCGTCCTCTATCTTCCAAAGTTCGCCGCCCGGGCCTCTGCCGTAACTCGGCGGGTCCATGATCACCGCGTCGTACTTTCTGCCGCGGCGTATCTCCCGTGCGACAAATTTTTTGCAATCGTCCACGATAAAGCGGACGGGGGCTTGGGCAAGGCCCGAAAGGCGCACGTTTTCGCCCGCGCGCTCCACCATTCCCTTGGCCGCGTCCACATGGCAGACCGAAGCGCCCGCCGACAGGCAGGCGACGGTGGCACCGCCCGTGTAGGCGAACAGGTTGAGCACGCTTATGGGCCTGCCCGCGGTGCGGATGAGGTCGGTCATCCTGTCCCAATTGACGGCCTGCTCGGGAAACAGCCCCGTGTGCTTGAAGCCCATGGGTTTGACTTTGAACGACAGTTCTTTGTATTTAACGACCCATTCGGCGGGCATGGGGCCGTAACACTCCCACCTGCCGCCGCCGCTTTCGCTGCGTATGTACTTTGCCCGAAGGCCGGGATATGCGTCCATGTCGACGGAGGCGCTCCATATAACCTGCGGGTCGGGACGCAGAAGTATCACGTCCTTCCACCGCTCGAGTTTGTATCCGTCGCCCGTGGCTATAATCCCGTAGTCCTTCCACTTGTCGGCAACTCTCATATATATCCGTTTTTGTGTGTTTTAGGGGGTTTTTGCCCGTTTGGGGCGGTTTTCAACCCCGCTTTTCGATTTTTTCGCCTCATCGTTCCCCGTTTTTGGGGATAAGGCGCGTTTTTGTGCGTTTTAGGGGACTAATTGCCCTTTTTGAAGATTTTGGAGACAGAGAGCACAAAGGTCTCTCCGCCGAGTTCCCACTCCTTGCAGTAGCCGTTTTTATCGGGGGCGGGGCTTACGCTTTCCGCAAGCACGGCGGCGGCGATTCTGTCCTTTCTCTCCCCGATGACTCTGCCGACGTCTCCCGAAGCGGAGTAGCCCAAGGCTATGCGGTCCACCACTTCAAAGCCCGCTTCTTTCCTCATGGTCTGAATCCTCGAAACGAGTTCCCTCTCCGTTCCCTCGTCGAGAAGTTCGGGTGTGAGCCTTACGTCGAGAACGACGGTCATGCCCGCGTCCGAAGCCGAGACGAAGCCCGCCGCGCTCTCGGAGGAGATGAGCAGGTCGTCGTAGGCAAATTCCACCTCGGTTCCGTCAAGCACGGTCTTGTACGTGCCGTTGCGGACGGCGGAAACGACGGCGGCCGCGTTGCAGTTTTCGAGGAAGGTGCGGATTGCGCCGATAAGTTTGCCGTATTTGGGACCGAGCGTTTTGAGTTGCGGTTTGAGTTTGTAAACTATGTAATCGCTGGCGCTGTCGAGCAGGGTAAGTTTTTTAACGTTCAGTTCGTCGCGCGCGATGGCGGCGAGGTTTTCGCCGAGGCCGACCTTCCGCTCGGAGGCAATCATCACTTCGGCAAGCGGCTGGCGGTTTTTGATGGCGGAAGCGTTGCGGGCCGCCCTGCCGAGGACAACGGCGTCCAGCACTTCGGCCATGCCCGCTTCGAGTTCTGCGTCGATCATCGCCTCGTTGCACACGGGGTAGTCGCAAAGGTGCACGGACTCGGGCGCGTCCTTGAAGAAGG
>CANQUN010000075.1 GCA_947627065.1 uncultured Clostridia bacterium | reverse complement strand
AACTTCCAGCCCGGTCTCACCGTCAAAGTTAACGGCACCACCACCGAATACATCGTTGACGGCAACGACCTCAATATCCGCCTCGGCACTGAATATAAGACTTATCAGACAATAGACTTTGAGTTCTATCAGGGCGAGACGCTCGTCGCCCGTTGCCT
This sequence comes from uncultured Clostridia bacterium, assembly GCA_947627065.1. GTDB lineage: Bacteria > Bacillota > Clostridia > Christensenellales > Borkfalkiaceae > RGIG3732. The sequence continues at coordinate 6,299 of CANQUN010000075.1, read as the reverse complement.
CGGTTGGTTAAATACCGATTATCAGGCTGAATAGTAACAAAATCATCGGTCCGGAGGCAAGGCCGTAAGGTGCGGGCGGGATGAGCGAAAAACGCAAAAGCCGCCCGAATCGCACAAAAACGCCTTATTTTACTCTTTCTTGAACCCCTTCCTTTTTCAAAAGACGGGGAAGGGGGGAATTAAACATAGCGGGGTTTCCCGCCGCAAGAGTCGGCGGGAAATCTCCCCCGCAAAACAAACCCGCCCGCGGGCACAGCCCGCAACCAACCGCCCAAACAGGGCGCAAAAGCAACCAAACAACCAACCGCCCAAACAGGGCGCAAACAAGACCCGACGCCAAGACCAAATAAACAAAACCCCAAAAACATCAAACCGTAAAAAATTTCTTTCGGAGTAAACATTATGAGAAGAATAAGATTCGCATTCCCTGCGGCGCTCGTCGCGCTCCTTCTCGTGTTCGGCGCGTGCGGCGGCAACGGCACGTCAACCGTCATCGAACCCAAGGAAACTTACACCGCGACGGTCATCTACGACCACTCCGCCCAGCCTTACGACGTGGCGGTGCAAACCTCCCTTACGGGCAGCGTGGACAGCGTTAAAATCGGCAGGAACACCGCCGAAAAGAACCAATATAAATATGAAAACGGCACCCTTGCCATCTCGGGCGAGTTCATGGCCAAGCAGAACCCCGGTGAAAAGGAGATTGAAGTAAAGAGCGGCTCCGCCACCAAGAGAATCCCCGTCATCATCGCCACCAAAGTCATCAAAACGGCCGATGATCTGAGGAGCATAAACGCGGACAAGGCTTCGCTTGAAGGCGTTTACGTCCTCGGCAACGACATAGACCTTGCGGGCGCCCAGTTCGAACCCCTCGGCTGGTATTACAGCGAGACCGACGCGCGCAACGCCTACTTCCACGGCGTGTTCGACGGCAACGGTTACACCATCAAAAACGCCCACGTCTGGTACACGGACGACCCGACCACCAACCAAAAGGTGTACAACGGCGCGGGGCTTTTCACCAACGAAGCGCACAAGAACGGCGACAACATCGGTTTCTTTCAGGTAATCGGCTCGGCGGGCGTTGTCAGAAACACGCGTTTTGAAGGCATATCCGTCATCGGCCGCACCATCTGCGGCGTAATCGCGGGCAACTGCATGGGCCGCATAGAAAACTGCGTTGTAGACTCGTCCTGCTCGGTTACCATGTCCACCCACTTCTACGATTACGACTGCAACGCGGGCGGCGTCGTCGGTATAGTCGCGGGCGGCGGAACGGTTTCCAACACCATCAGCCTGACCAAAAATGTCAAGATACCCAACGAATATAAGGATTACGGCGACGATTATATCGGCAAGAGCGGCGACGGCTGGGATCATCCCAACACAATGCCCGGCATGAACGACCCCACGTGGAAGTTCGCGGCCGTTGATAAAGACGACCCCAACGGCGGCAAGATGCTCGATTCCAACAACTCGCAGAGCAACGGCATTTACGGATTTGCGGGTAAGATCTGGGGCGAAACCGTCAACTGCTACTGCCTCGTTTGGCAGCAGACTCCCTATCAGGGAAGTACGCGCAACGTGTTCTTCGGCCAGACCCACAAGGCGGGTATAAAGGACGAGTCGGGCGCGGACGACATGGGCACGATGACGGGCTGCGCGGCTCTTAACAGCCTTGCGGACGGCGACTATTCGTCCTACGACCCCGAAGTGTGGAACCTTTCGGGTACGCCCGCACTCAGGTGCCCCGTCTACCAAAAGGCCTGAATTTTGTGAGATAAAGGCGGCTAATCGCATTTTTTGGCGGCCGCCTTCCGTAAAAAACAAAGGCGGCACGTCGCTCTGCTTGCCGCCTTTATAAAAAGCATTTCCAAACGCCGCCCGAGCGCGGCCGACGGAAACATACATGGAAAAATGGTTAAATATTCGTTCAGAGAAGGCGTGTTCGGAATAGCGGACTACATGCGCGCCAAGACTTTCGCCGGCTTTCTGCCCGCCGTGGCGGGCGTTGACGGCAAGCCCCTGTGGGCTTTTTACGCCAACGTGGGGCAGGCGATGGGGGGATTCGGCGCGTACAGCAAGGAAACGCCCATCACCCCGTTCGACAGCGCCAACGCCGCTTACAGAAATATCCCCGTCATGGCCTTCCGCACCTTTTTGAGGGTGGACGGCAAACTCCGCTGTCCCTTTTCCGCGCCCCGCTCGACGCAGATAATGTCGGTGGCAAAAACGTGGATTTCGGTTGAGGAATCGGGCGACGGCTACCGCGTCAGGGCCGAGTACACAACCGTGCCCCACAAGGATTACGCCGCCCTTTTGAGAAGGGTGGAAATCACCAACGTTTCGGCTGCCAAGGCCGAGTTTGAAGTGGCGGACGGCCTGCCTGTTTTCTTCCCCGCAGGTCTCAGTAACTACGCTTACAAGGAACTTGTGTCGCTCATGGCGGCTTATTGCGAGGTGGAAAACCTTGCGGGCAACGCGCCTTTCGTCAAGTTCAAAACCTCCACGGGCGACAACTCGGTGGTGAGCAAGGCGGTGCGCGGCAACGGCTTTGCCGCGGTGGACGACAGGGGACAGCGCCTCCTTTCGGTCGTGGACCCCGCCGCCGTATTTTCCACCGACAAGACCTTCATAACGGTATCCGAAGGGGACGTTGCGTTTGACCGTCTCGCCGCCTATCCGCAGCAGACCGAAAACAAACTGCCCTGCGCATTCTCGGCGTTAAAGCGCACGCTCGCCTCGGGCGAAAGTATGAGTTTTTGTGAGATTTACGGGGCTTTTGACGATTCCGCCACCTTTGAACGGGCGGTTTCAGACCTGTCCGTTGCGGGCTTTGCGGAAGCCATGGAGGAGAACGAGCGGCTGATGTCCGCCCTGCTCTCTCCCGCCGAAATCCACACGGGGGACGAGATCTTTGACGAATATATAAAGCAGTGTTTTCTCGACAACAACCTCCGCGGCGGCTTTCCCATCGAGATCGGCGGCAAGGGCGGCGTGCCTTACTACGTGTTCTCCCGCAAGCACGGCGACATGGAACGGGACTACAACGCCTTTGAAATTCCCGACAAGTACTATTCGACGGGTTGCGGCAACTTCCGCGACGTCAACCAGAACAGGCGTAACGACCTCGTGTTTTACCCCTTCGTCGGCGATTTCAACATAAAAATCTTCTTTTCACTCATTCAGGCCGACGGGCAAAACCCGCTTTCCGTCAAGCCCCCGCGCTTTTCGCTTGAAGGAGAAGCGACGGCGTTTTTGGAAAAAATCCCCGAGGACAGGCGCGCCCGCGTCGGCGCAATTTTGCCGTCGTACCTTCCCGGCGAACTGTACGAGGCGATGGGCAGGGACTGCGACCAAGGGCTGTTTTGCGACATTCTCCGCGCCAGCACCCCGCAGATCGAGGCCGACTTTGGCGAAGGCTATTGGGTGGACCATTGGACTTACAACGCCGACCTCGTGGAAAACTTCATGTCCGTGTTCCCCGACAGGGCCGAATTCGTCCACGACGGCGGGTACCGATATTTCGATTCGGGCGTGCGCGTGCTGCCGAGGAGTGAAAAATATTGCCTCGTCTCCCAAGGCAAGATCCGCCAATACGGCGCGCTCGACTTTTCGGCAAAGAAAACGGGCACCAATTGGCTGAGATACAAGGACGGCACGGTTGTGGAAACGACGCTCGCTTCCAAGATGTTCAACCTCATCCTCGTCAAACTCTCCACGCTCGACAGCCGCCAGCTCGGCATAGAGATGGAATGCGAAAAGCCCGGCTGGAACGACGCGATGAACGGCCTGCCCGGTCTGTTCGCTTCGGGCATGAGCGAAACGGTGGAACTTTTGCGCCTCGTCAGGATAACGAGAAAACTGCTCTTCCGTGCGGGTGCGGAAATAGCCCGCAAGGACAAAGAGAACGCCGCCCGCAAGACGGAAATTCCCATGCTCAAAGAGCAGGACGAATTTTACCGCAAAATTAAAAAGTGCCTTATTTCTCACAAAAACGGGGGTTCTGCGTTTGAATTTTGGAACGCGGCAACCACCGCACGCGAGAAATTCAGAGCACAGATAACAAAGCCCGTGTCGCGCGGCAAGGCCATCTCATCCAAAGAGGCGGACGCCTTTTTGAAGAGGGCGGAAGCGCTGCTTGCTTCTTCCGTCGCCCGTGCCAGAGAGGTGGGCGGCGGCATAATTCCCGCGTATCTTATATACGAGCCCGAGACTTACACGCCGACGGGGCGGGTCAACGCGCTTGGCTACGAGGTGGTGGAAGTTTCGTCCTTCCGCCTCATCACCCTGCCGCCCTTCCTCGAAGCGGCCGCCCGCGCCATGAAGTTGGGACGGCCCGACGTTTCCGCGGACGACTACCGCAACATAAAGGAGAGCGGCATTTACGACAGAACGCTCAAATTCTACAAGACCTGCGCCGACATCGACGACGCACCCTTCGAGATAGGCCGCGTCCACGCCTTCACCAAAGGCTGGCTCGAGCGGGAATGCAACTTTTTGCACATGACCTACAAGTACCTGTTGGGGCTTTTGCGCGGCGGGTTCTACCGCGAATTTTACGAGGAGATAAAAACCAACCTCGTCTGCTACATGCCCACCGAGGTGTACGGCAGGAGTCCCGTGGAAAATTCCTCCTTCATCGTGCCCACCTGCAATCCCGACAAGTCCCTCCACGGCCGCGGCTTCTTTGCACGGCTCACGGGCGCTAACGCCGAAATGCTGGACATGTTCGTCAACATGTTCATGGGGGAGAGGCTGTTTGAATACGACGGCGGCACTCTCATCCTCGCCATCCGCCCCAAACTCGCCGCGTCTTTCTTTGACGGAAACGATGAGGTGCGGTTCAGGCTCTTCGGCTCTAATGTAACCGTGCACAACCCCGCCCGCGCCGATTGCTACGCGCAGGGCGTAACCTTCAGGTACTTCTGCAACGGAACCGAGGGCGTCATCTCGGGTACGCTTGCCGAGCGGGTGAGGGAGGGCGAACGCTTTGACATCCGCGTCGAAGTCGTGCCACCCAAAAAGAACAAAAAGTAAAAATGTCCGCGGCAGCCCGCCGTGGCAGCCCGCCGCGGCACCAACTTGCGAAACTAACCTGCGGCATCGATTGCCGCCTCATATCAATATATAATATACGCGGCACCCAAAATGCGCATATATGCAGATGTGCAATTCAGGAGAAACATGAACAAAAAATTTTTATCGGTGGCAGCGGCGTCGCTTTTCCTTCTCATGGCGGCGTGCGGCTCGGGAACGGGAAACTCGGACTCGGGTTCTTCCGACCCCACCGCCCGCGAGGGCTGGACGCTCGTCTGGAGCGACGACTTTGACGGAACCGAACTCAACAAAGAATATTGGTCTTACCAATACGGCACGGGCAGCGACCACGGCCTTGACGGCTGGGGCAATAACGAGGCGCAGTATTACAGAGAGGAGAACGCCCGCGTGGAGGACGGCAACCTTATAATAACCGCCCGTCGCGAGAGTTACGGCGGCAAGGACTACACGTCCGCCCGCGTCAGAACGGCGGACAAGGTGGCCACCACCTTCGGCCGAATAGAAGCGCGCATCGCCCTGCCCGCCGTGGACGGAATGTGGCCTGCCTTCTGGATGCTGCCCGAAAGCAGTACCCCCTACGGCGCGTGGTCCAGAAGCGGGGAGATTGACATAATGGAAGCGCGGGGCAGAAACCCTTACGCCATGAGCGGCGCTCTCCACTTCGGAACCGCCCACCGCTACGAGTCTCAGGCCAAGACCCTAAAACTTCCCATCACCGAATACCACGTCTACGCGCTCGAGTGGAACGAGGAGGAGATGACGTGGTTTGTCGATGACGAGCAGTTCATGCACCTCGTCGCGAGGCGGTGGCACCAACTCGACCTCGACGGGTCGGAAGCCGCTCCCTTCGACACCGACTTTCACATTCTCTTAAACCTCGCCGTCGGCGGCAACTTTGACGGCGGCGTCCTTCCTCCCGCCGATTTCGTGTCCGCCGAGATGAAGGTGGACTACGTGCGCATCTATGCCGAAAACCCCGTTTAATGTGAGAAAAAGGCCACTTTTGCCTTTTTTGTCCCGCTTTTTCGGCCGCATTGCGCAAAAAACACAAAAACCCCGTTTAATGTGAGAAAAAGGGCACTTCTGCCCTTAAACAAGGAGAAATAAAGATGAAGAGATATTTAAGCGCAGCCGTGTGCTTTCTCGTTTTCGCGCTCTCGTCCTGCGGGGGCGGAGGCGGACAGAGCACGTCCTCTCCCACCAGTCAGGGCAGCGCGCCCGACCCCACGGATCCGTCC
>CANQUN010000074.1 GCA_947627065.1 uncultured Clostridia bacterium | reverse complement strand
TGCCTGTTGGAATGGCTGACCGTTGCGGCGGGAGATGTTGCCAAACGTTGGGGGTTGGCCGTGCGGCGAAGTTGGCGCCCGTTGGAATTGGCGGGTGCGCGGCGAAGTTGGCGCCCGTTGGAATTGGCGGGTGCGCGGCGAAGTTGCCGAACGTTGGGATTGACCGTTGCGGCGGGCGAAGTTGCCGCCCGTTGGGGTTGGCGGGTACGCGGCGAAGTTGCCGACACACGAAAATTTTTTATCATTATATAATAACTGACAACTGTATGTCAAGTATTACGCGGAGATGAAGAATGAAGAAAATGAGAATAGCGATATGCGATAAAAGAGAACGAAAATGAGAAAAATGAAAGAGCGGCAGTCGGTAAAGGAAATGGAAATAAATAAGATGAGAAATGCGGAAAAGGAGAATGGAGATGAAGAAATTGAGAAGTGAGTTCGACGCGAGGCGCCCGATGAGGGGCACCACGGATATAGACGTTGCGGATATATGGAACCGCCGCAAACGCCCCTCTGCCCTCGACTACGAGCCGACGGGACTCGGCAAAAATGCGGGTTTTTGTGAGAAAAAGGCCGCTTATTGCCGAAATGAACGGTCGGGCGAAGGCAGCCGTGCGGTGGAAGAAGTGTCCGCTTATCTCGATTCGCTGTTTTGCAGGAGAAAATGAACCGCTGTCCCTGTCGCGGCTGACAGAACAATGCCGACGGGTGGCGGTAAAGAAAACGGTTTGCAGCAAAAAATGAAAAACGGCGCCCGAGGGCGCCGAAGATGAACGTTTTATAATAACAATGCGGTTTTGGAGACGGTTCGGGTGCGCTTTCTAAAAGATAGAACGAAAGTCGAACACCGCTTTTTATTGACATTATTTGAGGTTAAACGACGATTACACGCTTGGCTTTGAAGATGGCAGGTACGGGCTGTCCACGTTGTTCTTTTCCACCTTTATGCCGTGCGCTTTTTCGACATACTTGTAATCGGTGTCCGCCGAGACCTGTTTGAAAGAGATGTGCAGGACGTCTCTCGTGGGGTACTTTTCGTCCCCGACGGGGCTGAGATATGAAATTTTTTGACAGACCAGACTGTCCTCGTTGGTTACGGTGAGGTAGGTTACTTCCGAACTGTTTTCGGTAAGCGCGTCCGTGCTCGTCTTGTCGGAAAACGGCATGGGGAAACGAAGCTTGATCTCCTTTACGTACTCGGCATTGGCGGTGGCGTATTTGCAACTGTAAGTGTATTCTTTCGCCGTGTATCCAACGCCCGCCGTATCGCCTTTAACCCTGTAAATCACGCGATATGCGGTGTTTTCGGCAAAAATTATGTAGAAAAAGTCAAACTTGTCAAGGAGTTCCCACCGTTCTTCGCTGCGGACGGAATAGTAACTTGTGAGCCTGTACGTTCCGTAAACTTCGCTGAGTTTTTTGGCGTCTACGGGCGACAGTTCGCAACTTGCCGCAAACAGCATGAACGTGGCGGAAATCAAGGCAGTGATGGCTTGTTTCGCCTTTTTCATCAGATCACCGACATTCTTTTTTCATTATTTTATCACATTTTCATAACATTGTCAATTGTTTTGTCGGGCAGAATGGCAAAATTACAATATTTTTTTCGATTTTACTCCTTGGTTTCAACAATCCGAAAACGGGCGACGGGGCGCGCGGATATCAATGGAATAAAAGATTCCCCGCAGGGAAAGGGCGGAGAGTTTTGGGCGGAAGCGGACGGGCGCGGCGGGGTGGCAGCGGCCTGCGGGTGCTTGGGATTGCGGTGTGTGATTTGTTGGGTTTTTGTGAGATTCGGGGGGTTTTTGGGATTGAGGTATGAGAAAAGCGGTTTGGCGTTTCGCCAAACCGCTTTGGGTTGTGGGGTTTGAGGTGTTAAGTGTTGGTTTAGGCAGGGGCGAGAGGTAATGCAAGGTAGCAAATTGCCGTATAATGTGCGAAATAGGGCACTTTTGGGACGTTGCCCACCCCAGGCGCTACGCGCCAGCCCCTCCTCGGGAGGGGCCAAGGGAAAATAACAAGTCCTCGGGAGGGGCCAAGGTTAGAGTTTGGGCGGGTAATTGTATAGGTTGCCCACCTCAGGCGCGTGCGCGCCGGCCCCTCCTCGGGACGGGCCAAGGGGAAAATAACAAGTCCTCGGGAGGGGCCAAAGGAAAATGGGCAACTCGGGAGGGGCCTAAATAAACTTTGTTGGAGTATGTGCTTACGTTGCCCACCTCAGGCGCGGGCGCGCCAGCCCCTCCTCGGGAGGGGCCAAGGGAAAAATGGGCAACTCGGGAGGGGCCATGTTAAGCGGATATAAAATAAAGGTTATTTGTGGCGGGGAATTACGTGTGGATATGGATTGTCGCTGTGATGTCAAAGATGAGATAATGGTTATTTGTGGCGGGAGGTGATGAGAGGCAGGGCTTTTTCAAAGCGGACGCCGTACCAATGTTCGTCGTCGCCGAGGGTGGCGCGGATGGACGCAACCACCGTTTTTGCCGCGAAATGGGCGGCTTCTGCAAGAGAATCGCCCTGCAGGTAAGCGCCGACGAAGGCCGAGGCGAACACGTCGCCCGTGCCGTGGGAACGCTTGTCGACGTAATTTTCAAAGCGGTACTCCACGCTCTTGCCGTCCCAGACGGCGACGCCGAGTTTGTCGGGCGAGAAGGTTACGCCCGTTAAGACGATGTTGCGCGCACCCTCGGCCACGAGGCCGCGGATCAGCCTGTTTACGTACTCCTCGGTCTGGCAGCCTTCCACGTAAGGGACGCCCGAGAGGAAACACGCTTCGGTGATGTTGGGAAGTATTACGTCGGCCACGCGGACGAGTTTTTTCATTTCTCCGACGAAGGTGTCCTTGAAACCCGCGTACATACGGCCGTTGTCCGCCATGACGGGGTCGACGACGGTTATTCCGCCCTTTGCAAGGCGGGCACGGATGAGGTCTACAACGCAGTCGATCTGACGTTCGCTGCCCATGTAACCCGTGTATATCGCGTCGAAAGAGATCCCCTCTTCCCCCCATTTTTGCGAGATTTTGGGGATTTCTTCGGTAAGGTCGAGGAAAGTCCAGCTTTTGAATCCGCCCGTGTGGTTGGAGAGGACTGCGGTGGGCAGAACGGCCGTTTCTATGCCGAAGGCCGAAATTATGGGCAGCGCAACGGTGAGCGAGCACTGCCCCACGCAGGAGATGTCCTGCACGGTGAGAACGAGTTTTTCCTTTTTCATCGGGTCTCCTTTTTGGAAATTTATGGATTAGTGTTTAGTTGGGGGCGAGAGGTAATGAGGGGCGTTTTTGTGAGATTTAGGGCACTTTGGGGACGTTGCCCACCCCGGGCGCGTGCGCGCCAGCCCCTCCTCGGGAGGGGCCATGGGGAAAAATAACAAGTCCTCGGGAGGGGCCAAGGGAAAAAATAACTTCTCGGGTGGGGCCACAATAAACTTTGTTGGAGTATGTGCTTACGTTGCCCACCTCAGTCTCACTCCGTTCGACAGCCCCTCCTCGGGAGGGGCCAAAAAAATAGATAACTACTCGAGAGGAATCAATTTATGGGGTTAGAGAGTTATTCGGGTTGGTCGGCGAGCATGGCCTTGACCTTCATGAGGCGGGCGAGGGCGCCGCGTTCGTTTTCGTCGAGTTTGATGGCGATGTACTTTATGGTTTCCTCGAGTTGGGGAATCATCACGTACTCGAGGGCGTTGACGCGGCGTTTGTTGCGCTCTATCTCGTCGGCGAGAAGAAGGACGGATTTTTCCAGCGAGGCGAGTTCGGTGAGTTTGGGCATGAGGGTCATGAGTTTTTGGACGGAAGCGTCCGCCTCGCTCGTTAAGGAGACGAACGAGTAAGGGAATTTTACCTTGCTATCCTGCGTTTTAACCGCGATATCGGGCACTTCTACGCCCATGACGTTGTCGGTTTTACAGTCGAGTTCGAGGGTGAACGAAGGCATGGCAAAGGCCTGTTCCACCTTTTCCCTGCCCGTCAGCGAGCGGGCGAGGGCGAAGCCGAACAGCACGTCAGACATGGCGGCTTCCACTTCCTGACGGAGCGCCTTGTCCCGACGCACGAGCACGGAGAAACGGCGGATCATCTCGTCCGACTTGTCCTTGAGGAGTTTGTGTCCCCTGACGGCGGTGGCCAGCCGTGCTTTAAGTTTTTTCAACTCCATACGCGTGGGGTTAACGTTGAGTCTTGCCAAGATGACCCTCCTATTCGGCCATGTACTTTTCTATGTACTGCGTCTTGATACGTTTGAGTTCGGATTTGGGGAGAATTTTGAGAAGTTTCCACCCGATGTCGAGCGTCTGTTCTATGGTGCGGTTGGTGTCGAAACCCTGAGCCACGTATTCCTTTTCGAACTCTTCGGCAAACTTTGCGTAAAGTTTATCGACGGAAGAAAGCGCGGTGTCGCCAAGAATGGCGGCGAGTTCCTTGCACTCTTTGCCGCGAGCGTAAGCCGAGAACAACTGGTTCATGGTGTCGGCATGGTCTTCCCTCGTCTTGCCCGCCCCGATGCCCTTGTCTTTGAGCCTCGAGAGCGAGGGCAGCACGTCTATGGGCGGGAGTATTCCCTTTTTGTAGAGTTCTCGGGACAGAATGATCTGCCCTTCGGTTATGTAACCCGTGAGGTCGGGAATGGGGTGGGTTTTGTCGTCCTCGGGCATGGTGAGAATGGGAATCTGGGTTATGGACCCGGGCTTGCCCTTTATTCTGCCCGCGCGCTCGTAAAGCGAGGCGAGGTCGGTGTAGAGATACCCGGGGTAGCCGCGCCTGCCCGGCACTTCCTTGCGGGCGGCCGAAACTTCACGCAGGGCCTCGGCATAATTGGTGATGTCGGTCATTATTACGAGAACGTGCATGCCGAGATCGAAGGCGAGGTATTCGGCGCAGGTGAGCGCCATGCGGGGGGTGGCTATTCTTTCCACGGCGGGGTCGTCGGCAAGGTTGGTGAACAGCACCGTCCTCTCTATCGCGCCCGTGCGGCGGAAGTCCTCGATGAAATATTCGGCCTCTTCATAAGTGATGCCGATTGCGGCGAATACGACGGCGAACGTGTTTTCTCCGCTGCGCACCTTTGCCTGCCTTGCTATCTGGGCGGCGAGTTCGGCATGGGGCAGGCCGCTCATGCTGAACACGGGAAGTTTTTGCCCGCGGACGAGGGTGTTAAGCCCGTCTATCGCGGAGATTCCCGTCTGTATGAACTCGTTGGGGTAGTCCCGTGCGGCGGGGTTGATGGGTTCGCCGTTGATGTCGAGCCGCTTTTTGGGAATTATGGGGGCGCCGCCGTCGCGGGGGTTGCCCATGCCGTCGAAAACACGGCCGAGCATATCCTCGGAAACGGAAAGTTCTATGCCGTGCCCCAAGAATCTCGCCTTGGAATTGGAGATGCGAAGCCCGTGCGAATTTTCGAAAAGTTGCACGACGGCTTTGTCCCTGTTTACTTCCAAAACTTTGCCCCTGCGGGTTCCGTTTTCGGTTTCTATTTCCACAAGTTCGTTGTACTTTACTCCGTCCACTCCCTCAACGAGCATAAGAGGACCGACAAGTTCTGTTATGGTCTTGTATTCCTTATACATTATCCTCTCCTCCGTTCTTGGCCTTTTCGATGTCGGCGGCAAGCTGACGCATTATTCCGTCAAACTTGTCAAGTTCGTTTTCGGGTATGTATTTGGCCCTGCCTATCGCCTCTCTCGAAGGGCAGGAGAGCACGGCGTCAAGGTCGGCGTAAGCGTCCACCGCTTCTACCCCGAGCCTGTAAAACTCGTGGATTAGTTTGAGCATGAGGTACTGCTTGGTGAGCGAGGCGTAGGTGTCCACTTCGTGGAAGGCGTTCTGGTGCAGGAAGTCCTCCCTCACTATCTTTGCCGTTTCCATGGTGAGACGGTCTTTGGAGGACAGCGCGTCTATGCCGACGAGGCGGACGATTTCGTCAAGTTCGGCTTCTTCCTGCAGAATCTTCATGACGAAGGCCCTGAGGGCGAAGTAGTCGGGTGCGACGTTTTGGGCATACCACGGGGCGAGTCTGTCCGCATACAGCGAGTAACTCACCATCCAGTCTATTGCGGGGAAGTGGCGCTTGTAGGCGAGCGACGCCGAGAGTCCCCAGAAAACCTTGACTATCCTGAGGGTGGCCTGCGACACGGGTTCGGACAGGTCGCCGCCCGGGGGCGAAACGGCGCCGATGGCGGTGATGGAACCCGTGCGGTCTTCCTTGCCGAGGATTTTGACTATACCCGCACGTTCGTAAAATTCGGCCAGCCTGCTGGCGAGGTAGGCGGGGTAACCTTCGTCGCCCGGCATCTCCTCGAGCCTGCCGCTCATCTCCCTGAGCGCTTCTGCCCAGCGGGAGGTGGAGTCGGCCATGATGGCTACGTTGTAACCCATGTCGCGGAAGTATTCGGCGATGGTTATGCCCGTGTAGATGGACGCTTCTCTCGCGGCGACGGGCATATCCGAGGTGTTGGCTATGAGCACCGTGCGCTTCATGAGCGGTTCGCCC
>CANQUN010000073.1 GCA_947627065.1 uncultured Clostridia bacterium | reverse complement strand
CCCCCTCGTCACTCGCAAAGCGGGCTGACGCAATTCGGCAGCCGAACTTCATCTCGTTCCGCACGGACGGCAAAAGTTCTGTTCTCCCCTTTCCTTTCGGATAGGGGAGTTTTTTTTGCAAAACGTCCCGCGTAAGCCGCGCCGCCCTTTCCCCGCGCTCTTCGCCTCTGCTCGGGAAATTTTTTTTCGGGTGTTGACAGAATACGTTTAATATTGTACAATAGTTTCACCACATTATTTCTTTATTAACGTATAGTGCCGCATACTCTCACGGTAGAGTTATGTGCCGCTTTCGTTGGTGCTATATCAAGGAAATAGTGTGGTAGCTGTCGTGGCGCATAATCTACGGGTGTCGCAACGTCAGTTGCGGCACTTTTTGTGTTTTTCCGTTGCGTATAGGCTGCTTTGGAAAAAATTTTTCACAAATTGTGCGCTGTAACTTAATTTTTTCATTCCTTCGAGAGTATAAATATAGGAAACAAAAATACAACGTTTCCGAAAAATTTTATGGAGGAATGAAAAATGAAAATTGCAATGAGAAAAAGCGCAACGCTTTTGCTGGTGATCGTAAGTGTGATTGCAATTGTCACCTTGCTCGGTCAACCGTCCGTGGCTTCGGCTGCGCAGGTGAGTGCCGACGGCACGCAGTCTGTCAACGATTTTTCACAGTATTTCGGAGGCGGAACGGGGTCGGACATCAATCCCTATCTGATAACCAACGAAAAACAACTGCGCAACATATCCGAGACGGCGTTGGAGGACTCGTATACGGGAAGTATGCGGATAAGTTCCTGTTTCAAGTTGACGAAAGACATATTTATGACAAGCCCTTGGGAAGTGATAACCGCCGAATTAAGAGGTACGCTTGACGGAGACGGTCATACTATCTACAATCTTGAAATAAATATAACCGACACGTCAAAAGAAGATTACTTCGGTATGTTCCGCAGATTGGCGAGTAGCGGCACAATAAAAAACTTGACAATGGAAAGGTTGACAATAAATTGCACGTCCGGAGTCACTCCCACTCGCATAATAGTAGGCGGTCTTGCCGGATACGGTTACGGTAAAATTACCAATTGCAAAGTTTCGGGAACAATCAATTGTCCCAATCTTTACAACGGCTGGCTGGGAGGCTTCGTCGGAGTCAATGCCGGCAATACAATTGAAAGCTGCGTAAATTCCGCTGATATTTACGGTTGCGGAATAATGGGCGGAATAGTCGCAGTCAACACTAACGCAAATTCGAATATAATCGGTTGCAAAAATTCGGGCGATATGTATTACTCGTATTTACAGCAAAACGGTTACGTCGGCGGTATTGCGGGCAGAAATTCTTTCGACGCTCAAATTCAGGAATGTATTAACTACGGCAAGATAATATACGCAGGACCGCAGACCGGTGAGGAAATCACTCCGTATATGGCTCAAATCGTCGGTTACTTTGCGGAGGGTACTCAACGGTTGAACTATTGCTATGGAACTTGCGATTACAGCAAATTGACCTCGTCTCAACGCACGTATTGCAGTACTACCGCGTCGGGATATCCCAACACAGACAAACCAAATTAACAAACACAGGAGTAAAATTTGTATGATAGAACTCATCGACGTCGGGAAAACGTACGTCTCCGAGAAGAAACAGCGCGTATGCGCTCTCAGGGGAGTAAACGTCCGCTTCGGTGACCGCGGCTTAGTGGTCGTTTTGGGCAAGTCGGGTAGCGGCAAGTCTACGTTGCTCAATCTTTTGGGCGGATTGGATTCCGTCACGGAGGGCGAGATCGTCGTAGACGGCGTAAGTATGAAGAAATTCAAAAAAGCCGACTACGACGGATACCGCAACGGTTACGTAGGGTTTGTATTTCAGGAGTACAATCTTTTGCCCGATTTCAACGTAAAGGACAACGTGGAACTGACGTTGAGGTTGTCCTCAGCCGAGGACGCAACGGCAAAGGCGGCGGAAGCGCTTCGCAAGGTGGAACTTGACGAAAGTTATCTTACTCGCAGGGTAAACGAGTTGTCCGGCGGGGAGAAACAGCGCGTAGCGATAGCGCGCAGTCTTGCGAAAGACAGTCGGCTGATACTTGCCGACGAGCCTACGGGCAATCTGGACAGCGCCACGGGAGAGAGTATCTGGCGAATACTGAAAAGTTTGTCCGAGAGCAGGCTGGTGGTAGTGGTAACGCACGACGGCGAAAGCGCGTCAAAGTACGCCGACCGCATAGTAAAGATAGCGGACGGCGCAGTGGTAGAGGACAGCGGCGAGACGGTTTGCGGACCTGTCGCCGCTCCCTCTTTTTCTTCCCGCAAGCGCAATCTGTCCTTCGGTTCGCAGTTCAGGATGGCGCTCGTCAATTTGTCCCGACGCAAGTTCAGAACTATCGTTTTGGCGTTGTCGTCCGTTTTCTGCGCAATTGCTTTGGCGATTATGCAGATGCTTCTTTCCTTCTCCCCTTTTGACGCGGCGACAAACTTCGTTCGCGACTACAACATCGAATACGTCTCCTTTTATTCCGACGGCTACTTGTCCTCCGACGCGCTTGACTACTTAAACGACAACAGTATCGTTGTGCATTCCGTTGTCTCCGGCAAACAGGAAATTCTCGATATGGGGTTGACTTTTTTTGGGGACGCAATGGAACTCGACGAAAATTCCTGTTACATCACGCTCCACGCATTGAAGCAGTTGAGCCGTGATCCTAATAACGGCGGCATACGTTCTAAAAATCTTGTCGTGGACGGCTCGCAAAAAAGAGTTCTCAATTTGTATGCCGATCACTATCAGGACGTTGTCGGCTGTTCGCTCATAATAGAAGAATCGTCTACCCTTGACCTACCCGTCGATTTCAGCGAGGACAATGCCGTCGTCATTGCCGGCATAATTGACACCGACGCGCTCAATCCGATGATGTTTTCGGTTTACACCGTGTACAACGTTTTGCCTCACTTCTTCGCGACAAGCGGTTTCAAGTATTGGGTCGGGAAACAGTTGTTTTTTAACAGAAATTCCGATGGAAATTTCGAAGAAGAGTCCGCCGAATCATCGGAAGCGGTTTCCGCGGTATTCGGTGACAACGTTTTCACCGGTCCTAATTTTACTTTGGAAAGTAATCCTTCTGAAACAGGTTTGGTCACTGCCGACGGACTGTCGGATGCAAGCAAATCCCATCTGGTTCTGCAAGACAACGAAATAGTGCTCTCGTACGGACTTTACGCAAAGTTGTATCCCGACGCACAACCCGTCTCCTACTATGTCGATTCCAATGTGAGGGAACTTCTGCACACTCCGGAGCATATCGGCGAGGAGATGAACTTAAAGTTCGATTACAATGGCGAAACTCGTTTCACTTTGGACTCGGTGCGTTTGGTGGGAGTGTATTTCAGCGGAGCCGAGTTTATGGGGTTTACAGATTATATTATGTATGTTTCCTATTCCAATCTGCTCCAAATGGACGACGCTTTTACTTCGCGGGTCATTGTGAGGACGGACAGCGTTGACTCCTTCAAAGATTTTGCCGCCCTGCTGCGGGACGTTTACGGAATGAAATTCCGCAACATCGGAAACGTGGTATACAAGGGTGAAACAAGCGAATGTCTGTATATAATTACGCTATTCAAAGAGAACGTCGACCATACTGCTTGGATATTTGCTACGGCGGGCGCGGTTTTTGCGTTGGTGCAGATATTTATGGCAATCAACCTCATTTCGTTGGGTATCCTCTCCCGCAAAAAGGAAATAGGCATACTTACTGCGTTAGGCACGAGCAAACGCGGGTGCGTGGGCATTTTCATCATCGAGGCGCTGTTCGTAAGCGTAATTTGTTTCATCGTCACGCTCGTATTGCTGCTGTCGCTGTATACGCCGATAAACGCGCTGCTATGTTCCGAGTTGTCCGTCGTTATCCCCTATTTGCACACGAGCGCGCTGACGGTCGCGGTAGTGTTTGCCGCTACCGTATTGCTGTCCTTCTTCTCCGCGTTGCTGCCCATCGGCAGGCTCGCAGGGCTTAAACCCGTAGACGCGATACGTAAAGGCTGACTTTTGTGACAGGCTTTGTCCTGTTTGCGTCGTACCGTTGCGGCGCGGTAGGGCTTTCGCGCCCCCGCCAAACGGCACAGGAGTAAAATTTGTATGATAGAACTCATCAACGTCGGGAAAACGTACGTTTCCGAGAAGAAACAGCGCGTATGCGCTCTCAGGGGAGTAAACGTCCGTTTCGGCGACCGCGGCTTAGTGGTCGTTTTGGGCAAGTCGGGCAGCGGCAAGTCTACGTTGCTCAATCTTTTGGGCGGATTGGATTCCGCCACGGAGGGCGAGATCGTCGTAGACGGCGTAAGTATGAAGAAATTCAAAAAAGCCGACTACGACGGATACCGCAACGGTTACGTAGGGTTTGTATTTCAGGAGTACAATCTTTTGCCCGATTTCAACGTAAAGGACAACGTGGAACTGACGTTGAGGTTGTCCTCAGCCGAGGACGCAACGGCAAAGGCGGCGGAAGCGCTTCGCAAGGTGGAACTTGACGAAAGTTATCTTACTCGCAGGGTAAACGAGTTGTCCGGCGGGGAGAAACAGCGCGTAGCGATAGCGCGCAGTCTTGCGAAAGACAGTCGGCTGATACTTGCCGACGAGCCTACGGGCAATCTGGACAGCGCCACGGGAGAGAGTATCTGGCGAATACTGAAAAGTTTGTCCGAGAGCAGGCTGGTGGTAGTGGTAACGCACGACGGCGAAAGCGCGTCAAAGTACGCCGACCGCATAGTAAAGATAGCGGACGGCGCAGTGGTAGAGGACAGCGGCGAGACGGTTTGCGAACCCGCCGCCGCCCCCTCTTTTTCTTCCCGCAAGCGCAACCTGCCCTTTGTTTACTGCGTAAAGATGGGTATCAACAATCTGTTGCGCCGACCTTTGAAAGCAATCGGGCTTGTTGTCCTATCCCTGTTTTGTACCGTTTCACTGATATTGATGCAGATATGTCTGTGTTTTTCTTTTCCGAGATCCGTCGCCCTGTTCGTCACCGAAAACGACATTCCTTTCATACGAATAAATCAGCTCGTCAAGTCCACTCGCACATCGGCGGTACTCAAACCTCGTACGTTGGATTTCATTTCTGAACACACCAACTACATAGTAGACGGCGTCGTGCGCGGCAAACAGGACGTACTTGATTTCGGTTTCACCTTTGACGGCGAACCTATGGAGTTGGACGACAATTCTTTTTACGCCGTCGACGTTTGGCTGCGGGGGCAGGTGGACAGAGGCAGCGTTTTCACTGTTTCCGACGGGGAGTACGTGCGGGTCTCTCCCGATACGGATATACGTTCTCTCGTAGGCGAACGCGTCGCCGCGGATTCTTCCTTGTTTCCCACGCCTACTGACACGCCGATACTTGCGGGTATCGTCGATTCTTCAACGATAAACACACTTGTTTCCGACCAACTTCCGAACAAGTTCGTCACGGAAAATTTCTGCGAATATCAACGTCGTTACGGCGACCTCACGCTCAACAGGAACTGTACAGACGTCGCCTTGCGGCTCGGCGACAGCCAATTGTTTGTCGAAGAGTGTACGTTGGGAAGGGTGTCCGACTTGAAAATATGGCCCAACGTGCTTACTCCCGACGGAAGTTTGGTGGCGGAGGCTGATATGCAGCTTGCCGACGATGAAATTGTCATCACCTACGAGATGTTCGCGGCAATGTTCGACGCCGCCAAGAAATTCGAGTACGTGGACCGCGACAGTTACGAAGTGTTCATCGTTCCCGAACAGTTGGGCAAGACTTTCCGCTTTTGCGTGTTGGACGCCTATTCCGACGATGTTGTCGCCGATTTGGGCGAGTTCCGTCTGGCGGGCATACGTTTCGACAAATTGAAGTACAGCGACCAACCCAACGCGTATATGAATTTCAGCCAAAACACAATGGTGGAGTTGCACAAGAAATTGCGTATCGATGCGCAGGTGTTTGTGGACGTATCTTCGGTAAAGGACCTCGGCGGGTTTTTGGATACCCTGCAAAACAAATTTTACGGCGACATCGTATATGCGGGTCACTACGACCGTACAGACGGCACAACGGACGATTGCGTGGGAACGCTGCGGAATTTCGAGGACGTGATCACCACCTTTATCTACGTGTTTGCCGCCGTGGGCGCGTTGATGCTCGTCGTTCAACTGCTGTTGGTGGTAAGTTTGGTATCTGCCGACATCACCGACAGGGAAAAGACTATCGGCATTTTGTCCGCATTGGGCGTTTCGTCGGGCGACGTATTTCGGATATTCCTTTCCGAAGTGTTTATCATCGCCGTGATATGTTTCGTTTTGGTGCTTGGCGCGGGTTTCCTGTGCGCTTTCGGTATCAATTCCTACTACAACGCCGACATAGTGCAGACGATACGTTTCGTAAGGGTGGACGTTCTTACCTTTGTGCTGGAAGCCGTTATGAATCTTTTGCTTATGCCCCTTGTCGCGCTTATCCCCCTGCGCAAGACGGAAAAAATCGACCCTATCCAAGCCATACGCCGCGGGTGACGCGCCTTTGCGCCTTGTATTGTTGCAAAAGACATTCCTCCTTTCCCCTTTCTCTTTGCGAGCAAGGGGATTTTTTTGTTGCAAAATATCGCGTTTTATTCTATAAT
>CANQUN010000072.1 GCA_947627065.1 uncultured Clostridia bacterium | reverse complement strand
GTTTAGAATTGGGGCATGACGCAAACCCAGAGCACACAGGTGCCTCCTGTCCTCGTGGTCGATTTCGGTGCGCAGTCCCTTTCTCCTGAGCCGTGCGGCCAGCACAAAGGCCCTGTCCGCGGCGTCTTTGCCCATGGTGGCAAAGTAAATCTTAACGGGCTTTTCGGGCGGGATGACTACGCCCGAGGCTTCCATGAGCATAAGCGTCCTCTCAATACCCATTCCGAAGCCCACGCCGCAAACGGGATTACCGCCGAGGGTTTCTATCAAACCGTCGTACCTTCCGCCGCCGCACACCGTCCCTTGCGAGCCGAGAGCGTCGGTTACGAACTCAAAGACCGTCCTCGTGTAATAATCGAGACCGCGGACAATGTGCGGATTGACCGTGTAAGCGAGACCCGCGGCGTCAAGTTTGCCCTTCAATTCCTCGAAATGCCGCGCGCAGTCGTCGCACAGAAAATCCGTGATTGCGGGCGCCTTAGCCGTAACGGCCTTGCAGCCCTCCTCCTTGCAGTCGAGAATGCGAAGCGGGTTCTTTTCAAACCTCACCTTGCACGTTTCGCACATATCGCCGATGCGCGAGGTGAGATATTGTTTGAGGGCGGCGTTGTACTTCGCCTTGCATTCGCCGCAGCCCATGCTGTTGATGTTGAGGCTTACTTTAAGCCCAAGCGCGGTGAGAATGTCGTAAGCGAGCAGGATGACTTCGGCGTCGGTGTCCGCACCCTTGCCGCCGTAAAACTCAACGCCGAACTGGTGGTGTTCTCTCAGTCTCCCCGCCTGCGGGCGTTCGTAACGGAACACGGGAGAAATGTAGTACATTTTGCAGGGCAGCGGGTCGTTGTGCAAGCCGTTTTCTATAAACGAACGGGCAACGCCCGCCGTACCTTCGGGCTTGAGCGTCATGCTTCTGCCGCCCTTGTCCTCAAAGGTGTACATCTCCTTGTTCACGACGTCCGTAGTGTCACCCACTCCTCTTAAAAAGAGTTCTGTGTGCTCGAATATGGGCGTCCTTATCTCCCTCGCGTTGTAGGCTTCGGCAATCTTTCTGGCCTTGCTTTCAAAGTAGTGCCATTTGTAGACTTCGGACGGAAGGACGTCCTTTGTTCCCTTGGGTATGTTTATCATAAAATCAACCGTTTTCCGCTGTTATAATACGTATTTTTTGAGATTCTTTTCCTTGAGGGTTTCGGGCGTGTGTTCGGCAACGTAATTCTCGTCTATGACGACCTTTACGGGCTGGTAATCGCCGCCCGCGTTGAAGGAGATGTCCTCTATGAGATTCTCCATAACCGTGTGCAGTCTCCTCGCCCCGATATCTTCCGAAGTGGCGTTGAGCATCACGGATATCTCCGCGATCTTTTCAATGGCTCCTTCGGTAAATTCAAGTTCTATGTTGTCCACTCCAAGCAGCGTTCTGTACTGCGTGGTGATGGCGTTTTGGGGAACGGTGAGGATGTTTATGAAATCCTCTTTGGTCAGGCTGTCGAGTTCCACAAGTATGGGGAATCTGCCCTGAATTTCGGGTATGAGATCCCGTATGGACGAAACGTGGAAAGCCCCCGCCGCTATGAACAGGATGTAATCGGTCTTTACAGGTCCGTACTTGGTCATGACGGTAGAACCTTCGACTATGGGGAGAATGTCCCTCTGGACGCCTTCTCTCGACACGTCGGGTCCCGACGAAGCGTTGCTCTTGCCCGCAATCTTGTCTATCTCGTCTATGAAAACTATGCCCTCGTTTTCGGCACGTCTCACCGCTTCGGCGTTCACGGCGTCGGTGTCGATGAGTTTGTCGGACTCGTCTTGGATGATGAGTTCCATGGCGTCCCTGACGATAACCTTTCTGCGTTTCTTCTTCTTTGGCATAAGCCCGTCGAAGATGGAGCCGAGGTTTATCTCGGTACCCGAACCGGGCACGAGTTCCATGGGCTTGGGGCTGTCGGGCACTTCTATCTCTATCTGGTAATTGTCATACTTGCCCGTGCGCAGATTTTCGAGAACGCGGTTGCGGAATATCTCCTCGGGAGTCTCGCCCATCTCGTCCTTCAAAAGAACCATGAGAGCGTTGAGAACTACGCGCTCGGCCGCAGCCCTCGCCTTGGCGGAAACCACGGCAAACTGCTCTTCTTTGACGAGGCGGACCGAACACTCGACGAGATCGCGGATCATGGATTCTACGTCCCTGCCCACGTATCCGACCTCGGTGAATTTGGTTGCTTCCACCTTGATGAAAGGCGCCTTGACGAGTTTGGCAAGCCTCCTTGCAATCTCCGTTTTGCCTACTCCCGTGGGGCCTTTCATTATGATGTTCTTGGGAGTTATCTCCTCCATTATTTCGGGGGGAAGTTTGCTCCTCCTGTAGCGGTTGCGAAGGGCTACCGCTACCGCACGTTTTGCCTTTTCCTGCCCGATTATATATTTGTCAAGTTCAAAAACTATCTGACGCGGGGTCAAATCCATGGTTATCTCCTTTTCCCTTTATTCACAAGGGATTTTAACACTTTTTACACGAGACGTAATCGCTTTATTTCACCGTTTCCACGCGGATGTTGGAGTTTGTGAACACGCATATCTCGCTGGCGATTTTAAGCGCCTTTAAGGCGATTTGTTCGGCGGAATAATCGGTTTCCTGATACAGCGCGCGCGCGGCCGCAAGGGCGTAATTTCCGCCGCTGCCAATGGCGCACACTCCCTCGTCGGGTTCTATCACGTCGCCCGAACCCGAAACGATGAGCAGGGTATCCTTGTCAGCGGTTATGAGCATGGCCTCCAGCTTTCTGCCCACCTTGTCGTTCCGCCACAGTTCGGCAAGTTCCACCGCGCTGCGCATGAGGTTGCCCGAGTATTTGTTGAGCATCTCCTCGAAACGTTCGGTAAGCGTAAACGCGTCCGAAACCGAACCCGCAAAACCCACCAGAACTTTGTCGTTGTAAATCCGTCTCACCTTGACGGCGTTGTTCTTGAAGATGACGGACTCCGAAAGGGTAACTTGTCCGTCCCCCGCAATGGCGGTTACGCCGTTTTTCTTTACCGCACAAATGGTAGTGCCTTTGAATTCACTCATAGTCTCTCCTTGATTTCTTTTATAATGTTAAGCGATCTTTCCGCAAGTTTTCTCTTTTTAACCGCCTTGTCGCGGATGTTTACGTCAAGCGGCGCGAGTATTCCGTAATTGGAATTCATGGGCTGAAAGTTTGCGTTTTGCGTTGCAACGTACTCCGAAAGTGCGCCGATGACCGTTGACGTGCCGAAGCTGACGGGCGGTTTGCCCTTGATTCTCTCCGTTATGGCAATCGCGGCAATGAGGCCCGAAGCGGCGCTTTCCACATAGCCCTCCACACCCGTTATCTGCCCCGCGAAGTACACGCGCGGGTCGGATTTCAAAGAGAAGTCGGCAGACAGCAGCCCCGGGCTGTTGAGGTACATGTTTCTGTGCATCACGCCGTATCTGTAATATTCGGCGTTCTTCAAAGCGGGTATCAACGAAAAGACCCGTTTTTGTTCTCCGAACGTGAGATTGGTTTGAAAACCGACAATGTTGTAGGCAAGCCCCGCGGTGTTTTCCTTGCGGAGTTGAACGCAGGCGTAAGGCCATCGGCCCGTGCGCGGGTCGGTTAGCCCCGCGGGTTTCATTGGACCGAAACGCAATGTATCTTCGCCTCTTGCCGCCATGACCTCGACGGGCATACACCCGTCAAAAACCTTGTCGTTTTCAAATTCGTGCAGTTCGGCGCGTTTTGCGCCGAGCAGTTCTTTTATGAAATTTTGATATTCTTCTTTGTTGAGCGGACAATTTATGTAGTCCCCTTTCCCCGCTTCGCCGTATCTGTCGGCGACAAAGGCGGTGTCCATGTCTATGGATTCGCCGCTGACTATCGGGGCGGCCGCGTCGAAGAAATAAGGACATACGCCCGTAATCTTTTCTATCTCCCCGGCAAGGGACGGCGTTGTCAAAGGCCCCGTGGCAATCACGACGAAGCCTTCGGGCGGTATGGCGGAAATCTCCTCCTCAACGCAGGTTATCAGCGGGCTGCTTTTTACGGCAAGCGTAATTTGGGAAGAAAACGCCTCTCTGTCCACGGCAAGCGCGTTGCCCGCGGGCACGCTCGTTCTGTCGGCGGCCGCTATGACGGCCGAACCGAGCAAGCGCATTTCCTCTTTCAAAAGTCCGCAGGCGTTGCCGTAAACGTCGTTGCTCTTGAGCGAGTTGCTGCACACGAGTTCGGCGTAATTTCCGCTGTGGTGGCAGGGCGTAAACGCACCGGGTTTTATGTCATAGAGCGTAACTTTTATCCCGTGGGAAGCAAGATAAAGCGCGGCTTCACACCCGGCAA
The DNA here is from genome assembly GCA_947627065.1 of uncultured Clostridia bacterium. Classification (GTDB taxonomy): domain Bacteria; phylum Bacillota; class Clostridia; order Christensenellales; family Borkfalkiaceae; genus RGIG3732. Next base: position 2,608 of record CANQUN010000072.1, on the reverse strand, counting down.
GCCCGCCGCCGACTATCTTGACGGAATCAGGCATTTTTCTGTGTGTAATCGCAGTCCTTTGCCGAACAGCGCACCGATTTACCGTCCTTTGACATCACGATGTAATTGCCGCATTTGGGGCATTTTTCGCCCGTGGGCATATCCCAGCTCATAAAGCGGCATTCGGGGTAATTGGAGCAGCCGTAAAACACTTTGCCGCTCTTTGAAGTCATCTTTTGCGTCGGGTTGCCGCAATCGGGGCAAATGCCCGCTTTTTCGGTTATGGACTTGGAAGTTTTACACTCCGAACAGTACAGATATTTTCCGTATTTACCTTTCTTTATGGAAAGCAGTTTGCCGCACTTGTCGCACTTTACGTCGCTCAGTTCTTCGTCGAGAGGCTTGATGTTGGAGCATTTGGGATAATTGGGGCAGGCGAGGAACTTGCCGTACTTGCCCGTTTTGACTATCATGTTGACGCCGCACTTGTCGCACTTTACGTCTGAAACTTCCTGGTTTTCCGAGCGGATGTTGTCGCATTCGGGATTGGAGCACTTGAGGAACTTGCCGTACCTGCCCGTCTTTCTTATCATGGGCTTGCCGCAGCGTTCGCAGAGAATGTCGGTTACTTCGTCGCCGTCTCTCGAAGCAAAGCTGAGTTTTTCCGAAAACGGCGGGTAGAAGTCGGCAATAAGTTTGTGCCAATCCTTGCCGCCCTCTTCTATTTCGTCAAGTTTATCTTCCATCTTTGCGGTGAAAGATACGTCCATTATGTCCTCAAAATACTTGGTGAGCATATCCGTAATCTGATACGCAACTTCGGTGGGCACGATGTACTTGCTGTCCTTTACGGTGTATTTTCTCTTTGAAAGCACGGAAATTATGGACGCGTACGTAGAAGGACGGCCTATTCCCTTGTCCTCCATGGCTTTGACGAGCGAAGCGTCCGTGTAGCGGAGCGGAGGTTTGGTGAATTTCTGCTCGGGAGAAAGCGAGAGCAGGTTGAGTTTTTCGCCCACGGTAAGATCGGGAAGGATTATCCCTTCGGAAGAAAGTTCGCTGTCGTCCTTTCTGTTGTCGGCATAAATGGCCGTAAAACCGTCAAAGAGCAGTGTTCTGCCGTTGGCTTTGAACACGTGTCCGTTAGCGTCCACGTCGATGTGCACGCTGTTGTAAACGGCTTCGCTCATCTGTGAGGCTATGAATCTCTCGTAGATGAGTTTATAGAGGTTGTAATGGTTTTTGTCAAGCAGTTTCTTTACGCTTTCGGGCGTCCGCTTGACGTCTATGGGGCGGATCGCCTCGTGCGCGTCCTGCGAATTCTTCTTGGCCTTGTAAACGTTGGGCTTTGCGGGGACGTATTTAGCCCCGAATTTTTCTCTTATATACTCAAGCGCATGGTCCTGCGCCGCCTTTGCCACGCGGGTGGAGTCCGTACGGATGTAGGTTACGAGAGCAATGTGCCCCTCGGGCGTTTCTATACCCTCGTAAAGGTCCTGCGCTATCCTCATGACCTGCGGGGAGGACATTCCGAGTTTGTTGGAAGCGTCCTGCTGCAGCATGCTCGTCGTGAACGGCGGCAGGGCGTGCTGCGAGACTATGGTCTTTTTTATATCCTTAACTATATAATCGGCACCGTTCAGTTCCTCAAGCAGTTTGTCGGCGTCCGCTCGGGCGGCGGGTTTGAGTTGAAACATGGCCTTGAAAGCGGGCGGATTGGTTGAGGAAAGCGAGGCGTAAAAGTTCCAATATTCCTGAGGAACAAAGGCGTTTATCTCCCTTTCTCTGTCCACAATGAGCCTTAAAACAACCGACTGGACGCGGCCTGCCGAAAGGTTTGGCTTTATTCTCTTGCAAAGCAGCGGGGAGAGTTTGTAACCGACGAGTCTGTCAAGCACCCTTCTCGCCTGCTGGCTGTCCACGAGGTTCATGTTTATGTCGCGCGGGTTTTCAAGCGCGTGCTTGACAGCGGCTTCGCTTATTTCGTTGAATTCAATCCTCTGCGTCTTTTCCTTGTCGAGTTTGAGAACCTCCGACAAATGCCATGAAATCGCCTCACCTTCTCTGTCCGGGTCGGTTGCGAGATATATCTTTTCCGCCTTCATGGCCTTTGCGGCAAGTCTTTTTATAACCTCTTTCTTGTCGGGGCTTATCTCGTACGTCGCCTCGAAATTCTTGGAAATGTTGACCCCGATTCTCTTTTCGGGAAGATCGCGGACATGACCGCCGCTCGCGTCGACTTTATATTTTCCGCCTAAATATTTTTCTATCGTTTTTGCTTTGGAAGGCGATTCGACGATTATAAGTTGCATATTGTTGTTCCGCTCCTGATTTACTTGATTGCCGAGTACGTGTTACCCGGATTTTTGACTATGTATTTCTTTATTTCGAGCATTGCGAGGACAGGCTGTATTTCCCTGATGCTCATGCCCGTTTTTTGCAGTAATAAATCTATGTGAATCTCCCCCTCTTTAACACAGGCGAACACCCGTTCTTCGGGGGGTGAAAGTTTGGCTGCGTTCTCCTTTTTGCCGGGCACCACGCCGAGGGCGGTGAATATGTCGTCCGGGCTGTCGCACAGCATGGCGTATTCCTTTATCATGGCGTTGCACCCTTCGCCAGAAGGAAC
>CANQUN010000071.1 GCA_947627065.1 uncultured Clostridia bacterium | reverse complement strand
GCAACGGGCAGACGGTGGGCAAAAAGGTGTTTGCCATCTGTCTCGTCCGTCCCGACTGCGTCAAGATAAGCGGCCCTGCGCTGTTCGCAAGGTCGATACTCGGCAAGTATGCGGTGGAAACCATGTTTCCCGTACTTCTGGTGTTCATGCTTCTCTTTGCGAACGGGGGCTACGTCGCCCTGATATTGTTGATAGCAATGCTGCTGCTCAACACGATACTGTTCTTTGCAACCAAAAACAGAACGCCCATTCACGACATCTTTGCGGTTACCGTAGCGGCGGACATGAGTTCACAGATGATTTACGCTTCGGAAGAAGAGCTTAACGAAAAGAAAGCCCTTGCCGAAAAAGAAAAAGTCATCAACATGAAAAGCTGAAAGTTCTTTACAATAATATACTGCTGAAAAGGATAAACTATGAAAGTTGTACTTGAGCATCTTACAAAAATCTTTCCCAGCCGAAGCAAGAAAGATAAGGGGGCCGAAGTTGTGGCCGTCAACGATTTCAATCTCGAAATTCCCGACGGTAAACTGATTGGTCTTCTGGGGCCTTCGGGTTGCGGAAAAAGCACCACGCTTTTCATGATAAGCGGGTTGCAGGCACCGACCGGCGGAAGGATTTATTTCGGCGACGACGACGTAACGTCTCTCGCACCGGAAAACAGAGGTATCGGTCTGGTTTTCCAGAATTACGCTCTGTATCCCCATCTGACGGTACAACAGAATATTTTATTCCCTTTGCAGAATCTCAAAGGTGAAAACAGGCTCTCCAAAGAAGAGATGTTGACGCGGGCAAACGAAGTTGCAAAACTCGTACAGATAGACGAGTTTATGAACCGCAAGCCGTCCGAACTTTCGGGCGGTCAGCAGCAACGTGTCGCCATCGCGCGCGCGCTTGTAAAAATGCCCCGCGTTCTTCTTTTGGACGAGCCTCTTTCTAATCTTGACGCACGTTTGCGCCTGCAGACGCGCGAGGAGATAAGGAGAATACAGAGAGACACCCAGATAACCACCATCTTCGTTACGCACGATCAGGAAGAGGCAATGTCCATTTCCGATTACATAGTCGTCATGAAGTTGGGCGTCATAATGCAGACGGGTAAACCCCAATGGGTTTACGACGATCCCGCCAACCTGTTCGTGGCAAAATTCCTCGGCACCCCGCCCATCAACGTGTTTGAAGGCAGGGTAGAGGGCGGCAGGCTGTTCATCGGCGAAGAATGCGTTTTCGAGGCTGAAGGCGTCGAGGACCAGCAGGTGTACGTCGGCATCCGTCCCGAAGGGTTCATCCTCGAGGATTCGGGCAAACTGACCTGCAAGGTTTCGGGCATAGACGTCATGGGCAGGGACGTTTCCATCGTCTCCACCAACCAAGGTTCGCTCAATCCCGTCGTCCGTTCGATAATATCGTCCGACGACCTGGGCAAGATAAACGGCGACACGGTCAGGTTCAACCTCAAAGAACACAAACTGTTCGTGTTCAACAAGGACACCGAAGAGCGCGTTTACATAGGCGGGCAGAAAGCCGTGCACGACGAGGCGGTTGCCAAGATGAAGGCAGAGGGGCAGATATTCGCCTCTCACGACGGGCCGCTTCCCAAAGAGGCGGACGACGCGGCACGTGCCGAAAATGCAGCCGCAAACGAAAAGAAGGGCTTTTTCTCAAGGAGAAAAAAGCGTGCTTCCGAAGGGCAGAACGGCGGCAGCGCCGACAGTGAGGCTTGATATGGAAAAGAGAAAGAATCAGTGGAAAGCGTGGATATACCTGCTGCCCGCGTTGGTCATCCTTCTCATCTTTACGGTCTGGCCTATAATTAACACCGTCAGGATGGCGTTTTTGGAAGATTACAACGCTTTGGCAGAAGTGGGCGGAACGGTGTTCCATTTCGGTTTCGGCAACTTTACGAGGGTTTTTAACCCTTACGGCGGTTTTCTCATCGCTCTCGTAAATACCGTTTTGCTCACGGTTATAACCGTGCCTATCTCCACCATGCTCGCGCTGCTCATTGCGGTCGCGCTCAATTCAATAAAACCTTTAAGAAAAATTTATCAGACAATCTTTTTCCTGCCTTACGTCACCAACTCGATAGCCATCGGCATGGTGTTCAGCGCCATGTTCAGCATAATCGGCGGCGGCCAAGGCGTAAGACCCGATTCTTGGGGACTTATCAACTCTATCATCCGCGCTTTCGGCGGAGATCCGATAAACTGGGTCAATTCCACAATTAACTGGGGCGATGGAATATTGGCCCGTTCCCGTTTTGCAAATATGTGCGTTCTCGTTATCTACATCGTCTGGAACGCGCTTCCTTTCAAGATTCTCGTCCTTCTGGGCGGACTTCAGAATGTAAACAAACAATATTACGACGCCGCAAGGGTAGACGGAACATCCCGCGCCCGCATCTTCTGGCGCATAACCGTCCCGCTGCTCTCGCCCATGATCGCTTACGTTGTGATAACGGGCTTTATAGGCGGTTTTAAGGAATATACGAGCGTCGTCGGTATATTCACCGACAAAATGGGTCCCGTCGGTGCGAATATATACACGCCAAAGGACAACCTCAACACCATGGTCGGTTATATTTACCAGAGTCTCGCCGCGAGCGAAGGATACGCAAGCGCGGCCGCGCTCATACTTTTCGTTATCATATTTGCCGTAACCATGGTTAATATGTACGTCAGCAAAAAGAGGGTACACTATTGAGAGGCGAATGTATGGACGAACGTGAACAGAATGCAATAAACAACCCTCAGGTTAAAAGATACGCAACGCATACCGAACGCGCCGTCATCTGCGAGGTCCGCATAGAAAGGCCCGCTTCGCAGACGCAGCCCGTGCTTGAGAGCAAACCAGCTCGCGCAAAGAGCGGCGCCGCCCGCACGTCCGCCGTCGTTACCGGCAAGGTGATGGGGGAGAGGGACATCGCCGCCGTTGCAAAACGCCAGAAAGTAGGCAAGGTATTCGTTCAGGCGGGTATTTACCTGTTCCTCACCGTAGTGGCGATAACCGTACTCTTCCCGTTCTATTGGATGTTGATATCTTCCTTCAAGTCCATGGCGGAATACAATCTGTACACACCCACGCTCTGGCCAAAGCAATTCGTGTGGGGAAACTACCTTCTCGCCTTTACGAGCGATTTGAATCTCGGCCGTTTGTTCCTCAACACGTGTTATGTCGGCATCGTGTCCACCATACTCTCGCTCATTATCACCGTGCTTTCGGCTTACGCGTTTGCAAAGTTTGAATTCCGCGGGAAAAACGCGCTGTTCGCAGCCCTTCTCGCAACCATGATGATACCCGGCGAACTGTTTACGGTTACAAACTACATGACCGTCAGCACCTTCAAGTGGACGGATACCTACCGCGTATTGATCGTACCCTTCCTCGTCAGCGTTTTCTACATCTACCTGCTCAGGCAAAACTTCATGCAGATACCCAACGAACTGTACCTTGCGGCCAAGGTGGACGGAACGAGCGATTTCAAGTACCTGTGGAAGGTTATGATACCGCTGTCCGCTCCCACGCTCATATCCATCACCATTCTCAAGATGATGGGTTCGTGGAATTCCTATATATGGCCAAGCCTCGTAACCAAAAAGGAACATTGGCTTGTAACCGTAGGTCTTCGCAACAGCAACGTCTTTACCGACGCGCAGGGCATGGTCAATTACCCGGCGCAGATGGCCGCGGTCATGCTGGTAACGCTCCCGCTTCTTCTCGTGTTCATCTTCTTCCGCAAGTACATAATGCGCGGCGTTTCAAGGAGCGGTATCAAAGGCTGATATAATTATCGCCTCAATCGGATAAATATGGTTAAAAAACCATAAAAACATAAAGGAGAACTTATGAAAAGACTGTTTTCAAAACTGATGGCTTGCGTCATCACCATCGCCACGGCTCTGTGTTGCACTCTTTCCGCGGGTTGCGGAGGGGGCGGCAATGCAAAACCCGACTTTGTAATGCCTGAAGGCGGCTTTGACACCAACAAGACGATAGAAATCACCTTCTATCACTCCATGGGCGCCAACCTCAAAGGCATACTCGAGGACTACATCAAAGAGTTCAACAAACTCTTCCCTAACATCAAGGTTACAAACACTTCTCAGGGTCGTTATGACGGTGTGCGCGACAAGATTGAAAAAGAAATCATCGCGGGAACTCAGCCCAACATCGCGTATTGCTATCCCGACCACGTTGCGCTCTACAACAATGCAAACGCCGTTCTCCCGCTCAACGACTTCCTGCCCGGCGGCGCTTATGCGGACATGACCGTCAAGACCGCTACGGGAGAGGATATGCCTCTCGCCCTCACAGCCGAAGAAAAGGCACAGTTCAACCCCAACTTCTACAACGAAGGTTACCAGTTCGGCGACGGCAGCAAGATGTACTCCATGCCTTGGGCAAGATCCACCGAGGTCATGTACTACAACAAGGATTACTTTGAAGATAAAGGCTACACCGCTCCCACTACGTGGGAAGAACTCGGCGATCTCTGCGCCAGGATAAAGGCGGATGAGGGCAGCGACGTTTTCCCGTTCACCTACGATTCCGACTCCAACTGGTTCATCACTCTGTGCGAACAGTACGGCGCTCCTTACACTTCTGCCACGGGCACGAAGTATCTGTTTGACAACCCCAAGACCCGTGAATTCATGACCATGCTTCAGGGCTGGGCCCAACAAGGCTACTTCACCACGCAGATGCTCAACAACAACACCTACACTTCGGGTCTCTTTACCGAAAAGAAGTCCTTTATGTGCATAGGTTCGTCGGGCGGCGCCAGCTACCAGACCGATACCAGTTCCGACGTTGAAGGTGCTATTTTCGATGTTGAAATAGCGCCCATCCCGCAGGTCGATCCCGCCAACCCCAAGGCGATATCGCAGGGTCCTTCCGTCTGCATCCTCAAAAACGAGGACCCGCAGGAAGTTCTCGCCAGCTGGCTGTTCGTCAAATTCTTCACCACCAACCTCGCCTTCCAGGCTGAATTCTCGTCCATATCCGGCTACATGCCCGTTCTTTCCATGGACGTTATGTCAACCAACAAGGCATACATGGATTACCTCGAAAAGGCCAACGGCTCCAACTTCCTCACGGCTCTTGCCACCAAGGTCGCCATGAACAATGCCGACTCTTACTTCGTATCTCCTGCGTTTATCGGCTCGTCCGAAGCGCGCGACCAGGTGGGTGCGTTGCTCGCCGCCGTGTGCAACAGCGCCAAGTCGATTGACGAGGCATTTTCGGACGCTATCGGCCAGTGCGAATTCAAGTATCCCTCCCGCTAATCATCTCCCGCAACAATATTTCCCCGTTAATCGGGCTATAAACAAGGTATTATCATGAAGAGATTATCAAAATTTTCGGTTTTGTCGCTCTGCGTCCTCCTCATGGCGGCGCTCGTGTTCACGGGCTGCCAGACCGGGGGAGGGGCGCACGGCTCCGGTAACTCCGGCAGCACCGGCAACTCAAGTTCCAATCCTATCGTCGACCCGATAGACTACGCCTCGCAGGTCAAACTCGACTTTGACAGTGAAACCTTAAAGCAAGAAGTCAAAGTCAAGATTTACGTCGACGGAGACACCACGCATTTCGACCCCATCAACACGGGTCTTACGCCCACGCACGACTTTTCCAAGACCTACAACTACATCAAGGCGCGTTACCTTGCGGTCAACACGCCGGAGTCCACGGGCGACATAGAAAAGTGGGGCAAGTCCGCCTCTGACTTCACGCACGAAAAACTTGCAGGTGCCTCGTCCATCGTTGTAGAATCCGACGACGCCAACTGGAACATAGACTCCACGGGCGAGCGTTATCTGCTCTGGATCTGGTACAAACCCGCAGGTGAGGCCGATTACAGAAACCTCAACATAGAACTCCTGCAGGAAGGTTTCGGCCGTTATTCCTCCACCACGGACAACCGTTACGGAGACGTGGCGTTCAGCGCGCTCGAACAGGCGCAGGCCCTTCAGCTTCACGTCTATTCGCCCGACAGCACGGTTGACCCCAACTACTTTGACGGAGAGGCCGCGCACATAGACATCAAAACGCTCCGCTTCTTTGTCGAAGATTACGTCAACAAGCCCGTCAGGGTAGAGGGCGTGGTAACCGCCAAGTTCGGCAACACGGCCTACATTCAGCAGTACGATGAAGAAACGGGCTTGACCTACGGTTTTGCCTGCTACTACGGCTTCCACATGGGAGAAATCCTCAACATTCTCACCCCGGGCAACACGGTCAGCGTCCGCGGCAAAGTAACCGCCTACAACGGCACCTACCAGATATCGGACGTAAACCACAACGAGTTCCGCCCCACGCTGGAAACCAACACCATTCTCATCGAAGCGGGTGAAGAAAACGCCCCGCTGCCCTTCAATCCCATCGAACCCAAGTACATCACATCCACCGAGACTATCTCGGGCAGGTTTGAAAAACACGTGGACGGCGAGGACATCATGGTAGACGGTTCCATCGCCCGCAGAGACGCCAATATAAGCACCGCCGTTTCGCTTGAAAACCTCGAGTGCACAACCGTTTACACCACGTCGCAGGGCCAGAGCGCGGGCGCGATGACGCTCACCTGCACCGGTACCAATTCGGACGGCTCGACCACCACTGTTACCATCCGTACCGAGGTCCTCACCGAAGACGGCGCTCTCGTAACCGCTGTCAGATACAAAGGCAAGCGCATCAACGTCAAGGGTATAGTAGACGTATTCCTCGGCGTTGACGGAACAAGCACCCCGTCTTATCAGGTCAGAGTGCACGATCCCAAAAACATCGTCGTGCTCAGCGCCGCTGCATAAATTCGTTTCCCGCGTAAAGCAAAAGTTTTACGCGGCATAACTCGTGGCGCCCGCTTGGCTCCAAAAAGCCCGAAAGTGCCCTGAATCGCACAAAAACGGGCAGAGGGGGAGAGCAACCCAACCCTTGGCCCCTCCCGAGGAGGGGCTGGCGCGGAAGCGCCTGAGGTGGGCAACG
>CANQUN010000070.1 GCA_947627065.1 uncultured Clostridia bacterium | reverse complement strand
CGCTCCACCCCCTCACCCGCCTCCGCGGGAGCTCCCATTGCAAGGACGCCAAGGAGCACGACTTGCCCACCCCTTGAGGGGTGGGTGTCACGGAGTGACGGAAGGGGTGTTCTATGAGCCCGTACGACACCCCCTCACCCGCCTCCGCGCCAGCTCCCCTTGCAGAGGCGCCAAGGAGCACGACTTGCCCACCCCTTGAGGGGTGGGTGTCACGGAGTGACGGAAGGGGTGTTCTACGAGCCCGCACGACACCCCCTCACCCGCCTCCGCGGGAGCTCCCCCCTCAAGGGGGCGCCAAGGGTGCATCCCCTCATTCGATCACGCCCCGCCGCGCGGTGTGTTCGGTCACCTTCACACTGTCCGCGATCTCCACGCCGACAACGACAAATACCTCATTCCCCTTCGCAATGACGGGGATCTTTTTGGAGAGCCGCGCGGAAATTTTTCGGTCGGTCAGGAACTTTTTGAGCGTCTTTCTCGGGGCATGGTATGGGGTAAACACGTCTCCCTCGCGCCGAGCCCGCACGACGCACCCCTCGGGGAAGGCGTCCAAATCGACGAAGAGCTTCTTGCCGTTCAGCCCGCCCTCGGGGGAAGTGAACTCGTCCGCTTCCCGCACGGAGAAGGGAATGGGCTCGGTGTACAGCCCCATTTCGAGAAGCGTGCCCGGCAGGTGATCCATCCCCCTTTTCCCCACGACGAAGGGCGTCTCCGCGGCGGGTTCCCCCTCTTTTCGGAATTCGTAATAAAAGACGATCTCCTTCCCCTCGCGGATGGCGTACCGCTTGACGGTTCCATGCACATCGTAAAGAAGCGGCACGGCGACCTTCCTCCCGCTCTGTAACTGTTTGAGCTTTTCGATCTCCTCGATGTTCGCGCGCGTATACCCGCCGCCCGACGCATACCTTCGCATGCAGAAGAGGCACGCGCGGGCAAAGAGCACATCGGGAAGATCAATGGGCACCCGCTCTTCCCCCAAACAGTGCACGATCTTGCTCTCCGCGAGCGTCTGCAAAAAGCTGTCCTCTTCCGCCGCGAGAGAAGCAAACTCCACAAGGTGCTTGACCGCATTCCCGTGGATGCCCTCGAAGGCGGGAAGCACGGTGTGACGGATATAGTTGCGGGTGTAAGTTTCGTCCGCGTTCGTCGAATCTTCCACATGCGGAAGATGATGTTCGGCTGCGTACGTCTCGATCTCGGCGCGCGTCACATGCAAAAGCGGACGCACGATGCCGCCGTACTCCATGATCGCCTTCATGCCCGAGACGCCCGTCCCGCGGGCGAGACGGAAGAGAATTGTCTCGGCGACGTCATCCGCATGGTGGGCGGTCGCGACGAGGTCGGCTTCCCCCTCTTCGAGAAGCTCATGGAACGCCCCGTAGCGCACGGCGCGCGCGGTCTTTTCGATGTTCCCGCCGCTCTCCTTCGCAAGCTGCGGCACGTCCACCCGACGAACGATGAGCGGGATTCCCCACTCGTCGCACAGCGTTTTGCAAAATTCCATGTCGCGCACGCTCTCTTCCCCCCGAATGCCGTGCTCGATGTGGAGCGCGGAGAGCGTGATGCCGCACTTTTTTGCCTGCTCCTTGAAGCAGTGCAAAAGACACACCGAATCCACGCCGCCCGACACCGCGACGCACACCCGCTTGTCTTTGTACTTTTCCACATGGAATAATGTCATCGGAATACCAGTATAGCATACGGAAGGAGAAAAAGCAAGTTGATTTGCCCTTTCTCTCCTCATCCCCGTTTCCCATATCGATGCACCTTTCACAAAAAAATTGTGCGAAAGTGTTGCAAAAATTCCCCCGCCGTGGTAGAATAAAGTTGCGACACAACTAAATACTAACAAGTACAAAGATACAACGGGCATCGGTGTATCCTTTTATCCTATGTGCTTGTTAGGGTTGTGTCGCAACAATTCGGGGATACTCGAAGCGGACGCCTCGGATTGAGGCGTCCTTAATTTTTACGGTTCGCCCCGCATCCCGAAGGCGTAGCCCAAATGCCTCACCCCTCATCCCGAGGGCGTAGCCCGAGAGGATCATTCCCAACAAAAAACAAAAAGGAGAAAGAAAACATGAAACGCAAACTTTTGACGATGCTCTTCACCCTCATCGCGACGCTCTGCCTCTGCTTCGCCCTCGTGGCGTGCGATTTCGGCGGAGGAAGCGGCAATTCGAAAGGCGATGATCCGTCACACTTGCACAGCTTTACGGACTATACTTACAATAACGATGCCACATGTGAAAAGGACGGCACGGAAACGGCAACTTGCGCCTGCGGAAAAACAGACACCCGCATCAAACCCAACACCGCCTTGGGGCACGATTTGAAACACTTCGAAAAGAAAGAAGCAACGTGCTTGGAGAGCGGTCATGAGGCATACGATGCCTGTAAACGCGCGGGATGTAACTATTCGACGTATCGTGAGATCAAGCCTCTTGGGCATTCATTTGAAAATTATATTTACAATAACGACGCTACCTGCACGGAAGACGGAACGGAGACGGCGAAGTGTTCGCGCTGTGAGGAAACGGATATTCGTGTGAAGGAAGATACCGTCCTCGGGCATGAGATGAGTTTCCACGCACAGACCGCCACTTGTACGGAAGATGGCACGAGAGCATACTGGTCTTGCGCAACTTGCAAAAAGAACTTCGCCGAACGGGAAGGCGACACCGAGCTTTCTTCTGTCGAAATGGACGCGCTCGGGCATGAATTTACGGCAAAAAACCGCTGCGTCCGCTACGATGAATGCGGAGAGATATGGGAATTCAGCGACGGACTTACATACAAACAAGAAGGTTCCGCCTATACGGTAACGGGGATCGGAACGGCGAGCGGAGATATCGTCATTCCTTTCGGACACGCGGGTAAATACGTTACAAGAATAGAAAACGAGGCTTTTGAGGGAACTCCCATCACAAGCGTAACGATCCCCGAATGTATTGAAAGCATTGGGGGCTCTGCCTTTTCACAATGTGCTTTGCTTAAGCGTGTCTATTGGGATGCCGTGCATGGCGAAATGGATGATGAAAACAAGAACTCTATAGCAGGCGACGGCGCGAGTTTGGAGTGCGTGTTTTTCGATTGCGATCGGCTCACCGATTTTTATATCGGAAAAAACGTTGAACTGTTTAAGGGAAGCTATCTCTCAGCATGCTACGCACTTGAACGGCTTCATTGCGCGGAAGAAAACGAGCGCTTTCGTGTAGTCGATAATTGCCTCATCGATACCATGGATAAGATCCTCGTCGCAGGACTCGATCGGGTTGTGCAAGAGGGATATACTGTCATTGGAAGTTTTGCCTTTACCCCTCGCCGTTTAGAAGGGGATATCGTCATTCCCGACGGCGTGACCTCGATTGAGGAATATGCGTTCTGCGGCTCTTATTCCCTCGTCTCGGTTACGCTTCCCTCTACGCCTGTTGAAATCGGCAGCACCGCTTTCTCGGCTTGCCGAAGTCTTGAAAGGGTGGAAAACAGTATGAGCGCGACAAAACTTGGACCTAGTTCTTTCCACTATTGTGAAACTTTGAAAAATTTCACATTTGGAGATCAAATTGAGGAAATTAGAGATTATAGCTTCGCGGGATGCACCTCTTTAGAGAGCATCGTTCTTCCTGATAATATTACCAATCTGCGGCATTGTGTTTTTGCTGATTGTACAGGCGTTAAAACGCTGTCCATCGGTAGCGGAATTGTCCCGTACGAATGGGGGCTCGGAGGCTTTTCAGCGTTTATGAACTGCGCTGCCTCCCTTGAGCAAATCACAGTGTCAAGTGAAAATCCCGCCTTCTTTGTCTCGGGGAATTGCTTGATTGGTTATGATGTGACAGATTATGATTATGGAGCACACCAATGTGCGGTAGATAAAACCAAGCAGACACTGTACTTGGGGTATGCGGATAGCGTCATTCCCGAAGGTGTGACGGAAATCGCAAGCTGTGCATTTGAGGGCACTGCTCTTACAAACGCAACAATCCCACAAAGCGTTTCGGTAATAGGGGCTCGTGCTTTCGCGAGAACACGAATTTCCGAGATCATCATCCCGGAATGCGTAACGTCGATAGGGCAATCCGCATTTTGCGGTTGTGAGGAGTTGACCCACGTTACGATTTTGGGGAAAGTGACCGAACTTCTTGAGGGAACTTTTGCTGACTGTATCCGTCTTTCAAGTATAGAAATTCCCGAGTCTGTCACGAAGCTGGGGGCACGGTTTGACGGTCAGGGAGTATTCGAGAGATGCGCTTCGCTTTCGGAAATTCATTTGCCCGACGGCATCGTAGAAATCGGCAGAAGTGCATTTTGGGGAACCCCCATCGAGGAATTCGTCTGCCCCGAAGCATTGACCATGATTGGAGAAGATGCTTTCTTTGACTGCGTAGTATTGCATTCCATCACGCTCAACCGCAATTTGGAAGAAATCGGGGACAGTGCTTTTGCGAATTGTAATCGGCTTTTTGAAATTTGGAACTATTCGCAACTGCCCGTTGAAGTGGGCAAAGGGCAGTGGGATTGGGGCAGTCCCTACTTTGGCGGGGTTGCTAATTGTGCAAAATATATCTATTACGGCGATGAGCCGAGCAAGAGATACGAAGATGAAAATGGATTCGTCTTCATGGAAGATGAAAACGGCTCGGCGATCCTTGTAGAATACAAGGGAGGGGAAACCGTGCTTGTATTCCCCGAGGCGGATCCCAACGGAAAACCCTATTCAATAGATCCACAGGTTCTCTATACAAACTATCAACAGATAGAGAAAGTGATTTTTCCCGAGGGGCTGACACAGTTGGACCAAACGTGGTTCAATTCCGAATGGAAAAGCCTTAAAACCATCGTGTGGAACGCGCGCAATTGTTCTACCGCAGAGTTTCAGCTTTTTAATGTAGAACTTGATGAATTCATTATAGGGGAAAACGTTCAAGTCATTCCGGAGGGGATTGTGCGAACCTGCACGAAGATGCTTACTTGGAACGCCATAAACGCGAGATTTGCTGACAACAACGGCTTCCCCACCGGAGCTGGAAATTCTATTATCTTGGAAGTACGTTTTGGCAATAAAGTGCAAGTTATTCCGGATGGAATGCTTTCCTCCAATTTATATCTTTCTTATTTAGAGTTCCCTGAAAGCATCACCTATATTGGAGAAAATTCATTTGCTTATTGCAACAATTTGAAGACAGTTGCCTTTACCGGAGGGCAAGTTGAAATCGGACAATATGCATTTCAGTACTGCTACGCTTTGAATAACCTCACTCTTACGGGCGTACAAAAGATTGACAGTAATGCGTTTTTGTTCTGTGAATCCTTTAGTCAACTCATTCTTCCCGAAAGCTTGCAGGACATTGAGGATAATGCGTTCATGGGATGTTTAAGATTGGTGGAGATATGGAACAAGTCTTCTTTGCCAATCGTCGTAGGGTCAGACGATTACGGGTGCGTAGCGAAATATGCCTTGGCGGTATATATGGGGGATGAAGCTTCCCGCTTGACAAAAGATAAGAATGGTTTTGTGTTCTATGAAGATGATGAGCATGCGTGTCTCGTCGATTATACGGGCAATGCATCTGACCTTATCTTGCCTGCGACATCTCCGCTGGGCAAACAATATGATTTGGGTTCGGGAGCATTGTGTGGTGATTTTGCCTCTGTAGATACAGGTGACGGGGTCTTGAGCATAGGCAAAGGTGCCTTTTCGGGAGACATCAAAAAGATTACGATCGGAAAGAATGTAAAGAGCATAGACTGCGACGCAATTGCAAGCTATAATTTAGAAAAATTTATTTGGAACGCAGAAACAGCAGTCATCCAAATCGAGGGCTACTCGAGTCTTGTCCGCTATCAACCCATTTTGTCTGAAGTTGTTTTTGGAGATAGTGTCAAAACTATTCCCCAAAGTTTTATCCGAGATTGTCGCGCCGTGCATAGCATCATCTTTCCCGATAGTGTGACTACAATTGGAGAAATGGCTTTTATGGAAATGTATGGACTTTTCCGTGTGACGCTCGGTAAAAACGTTTCGTTAATTGAGCGAGGAGCATTCATGTCGTGCTATACACTTGTGGAGATATGGAACCACTCTTCTCTTAAGCTTACATGCGGAGAACCAACAGAGCATGGTTCTATAGCCCTATTTGCAAAAGTAATTCATCTCGGTAATGAACCGTCTTCGCTAATCGAAGATAACGGTTTCCTCTTCTATGAAGACGAAAATGTGAACCTGCTTATAACCTATTTAGGGCATGACGAATTTGTAATATCCCCGCGTTTAAGCCCCTCCGGAAAGCAGTATCAGGTTGGACGGAGAGCATTCTATGGACAATCGTTTAAAGAACTTGTTCTTTCAAATAAAATTACGGAGATTGCCTACGACGCATTTGGAAACTCGCAACTTGAAAAAATCTATTTTATCGGAACAGGCGCGGAATGGTGGAAGCTGCAAAACGTCGGATCGTTTTCTACCAATTGCGATGTTTACTTCTTCTCTGCTTCCGCACCTACCGAGGAGCAGTGGAACGAAAACCCCCATTGGTGGCACTATGCAGAAGACAACACTACAATTCTCCTTTGGACAAAGAACGCATAAAACAAGAATTCACCGACAATCTTCCACTTAAATTCAATCCTCTGATCCCTGCGCATTTCCGCGCGGGGATCACGCACTTGTCCTCTCCACCATTATAGTACAACGAAAAGCGTCGCCACAGACCCCCTTCTATCATAAAGCACAAGAAAACGACCCCACTTATTTCCCTATTATGAAGCGGATACTCGAACACAGCCCGCGCAAAATTGACGATAAAATCCCTTCCGCAAAAAAATTATCGCGAAAAGGGCAAAATCGATTGACAAACGCCGCGCTATCCGTTACAATAGTTAAGCTAATCGTTTTTCGGTCGGCATAAGCATCGCGGGGTAGAGCAGCCAGGTAGCTCGTCGGGCTCATAACCCGGAGGTCGTAGGTCCGAATCCTACCCCCGCAACCATTTTCGGCGATGTAGCTTAGTTGGTTAGAGCGATCGGTTCATACCCGATAGGTCAGCGGTTCGACTCCACTCATCGCTACC
>CANQUN010000069.1 GCA_947627065.1 uncultured Clostridia bacterium | reverse complement strand
ACGGTTACCTTCACCACCGACAGAGGCGACTTTGAAGACGTCGAGTACGAGGTTAAGGACGGCGACAACCTTTCCAAGGTAAAAACCGTCTTTGTCTACCCCGGCTTTACGCAGGAATGGCAGCATGACGGCGCGGCTTACGACATGACCGCCCCCGTCAACGAAAACCTCACCCTCAACGCTGTTTGGGTGGAAGAGCCGCTCGTTCTCTACCACAAGATGCACGGCGTGGTTGATACGGGTTACCGCTACACCTACGATTACGACGCCAACGGCTGGGACAAAGACCACACGAGTTACGAGATAGGGGACACCTTCGTCGATGAAAACGGCAACGAAGTCATCACCTCGTGGTACGGCTGCTATAACCCCGACCTGTGCTTCTTAACGAGGGAAAACGGCACCAATTTCGTGCTTTCTCCCGCAGGCTCCATAACCAACCACTTCAAACTCGACCTTACCAAAAAGATAGTCATAACCTACAACGTAAACAACTGGGATCTCCCGTATCGTCCCGACACGGCAGAAGGCAGCATTGCGTTTGAACTTGTAGACAGCATCTACGCGGGGCTGAGAGCGGGCCACGCCGCCACCAAGGAAAACCGCGATTACGTAAAAGCGGCAATCGCCACTTCCACCACTCCCAAGAGCGAGTATTACGGATCTTATTACGACCCGTTCAACCCCAAGGCCACCACGGGCCGCCAAAAGGATCTTGAATACTACGACGGCAAGGAATATCTCGACGTAATCGAAATGTTCATCTCCGAAAACGGCGACGAAAATTACGTTTCCGTCAACGGCACCCGTATAGACGGCGCGCTCGCAGGCGTAAAGAGGTCGGACTTCATCGGCGGATACGCTTACCTGCACATCGCCAACACCGGTTCCACCCACAACTATTTCATACTCGTCTCGCAGGAGTCTCAGCTCACGCTTAAAGACGAGCATTCCGAGTACGGTTCGTACACAGCCAGCAAGAGCGGCTCGATCCTCTTTGGCGAATCCGTAACGCTCACCATCACCCCCAACGCGGGCTACACCGTCAAATCGGTGCACGTGGGAGACAGGGAATTCCTCGCCGACGCCAACAACCTCGTTACCTTCACCAAAGGCTGGAACGATGAAGAAGTCGTCGTCGAGTTCGCCAAGGCCGTAACGCTCACCTTCGAGACCAACGGCGCGGGCACCATAGCCCCGCAGACCGTCTGCGAGGGAGACAGTTTCTACAAGCCCTCCAACCCCAAGAGGGAAGGCTACAAGTTCGCAGGCTGGTACACGGACGCCGGTTGCACTCAGGAATACAAGTTCTCCACCCCCGCCACCGCAGACCTCACCATCTACGCAAAGTGGGAAAAGGAAGAGGCTGAAGGCGGCGGCTGCAGCGGCGCGTTCGGCGTCGGCGCCGGCTTCTCGGTCATACTCCTCGCCTTGGGCGCGGTGAAACTTCGCAAAAAGAACGGCTGATTAAACAGTTCAACAAACCAAAGAGAGGGGAGGGCCTCCGTTCTCCCCTCACCAAATAAATCTGGGAGGATAATATGAAAAAACTTATTTGCTCGCTTCTCGCCGTGTGCTGCGCTCTTACGCTCTGCGTCGCCGCAGGCTGCGGCGGCAACGGCGGCAACAACAACGACATCGACGCGCTTTTGAAACAGATCGACGTTACCGCCGATGATGAATACGCGGGCGAACTCGTCATACTCACCACTAATGAGGCGAGCGAAGTCCTTACTATGGAATCGCTCATCAAGGCGTTCAACGAAAAGTACCCCTACATAAGAGTTACGCATAGAACGGAAGTTCTCGACGGATATTACAACGGTCTGACCAACAACACGGGCGTGGCCATCCAGACTGGCGACCACAGTTTGATGCCAGACGTGTTCTGGCTCTCTCAGGACTTCCTGCAGAGCATTTACGATCAGGAAGATATCCTGTTCCCGCTCTACCGCATAGACGAGAAGGACGACGGATTTTCCGAAAACGTGTTTGCCGACGAAGCGCTTGCCGTCTCCAAGGCAAACAACAACCTTTACATGATTCCCCGCGACTACAATCAGGTCGTCATGTACTTCAACGAAAAGATCTTTGACGCCGCTAAAGTCGCTTACCCCAAGCCGCAGATGTCCAAAGACGAGTTCATTCAGATGCTCGCCGCCCTCCGCGCGGGATTGGACGCAAGCGATGAGGTCAACGATTACGGCGTTCCCTACAAAACTGCCGTAACCAACCTCGTAGACGTCAACGCCCTGTGGGACAGCTGGGTATGGCCTCTGCTCAAGGGCTTCGGCGCACAGGTCGTTACTCCCGACGGACAGGTTGCCCTCGACAGTCAGGAAACTTTCAACGCTGTTTCTTTCTGGAAATCTCTGAGAAAGAACAATTACGTCGGCAGCGTTTCCACCACCAACGCGGGCGTCGACTTCAGAATGCAGCAGGCCGCCATCTACTTCCACGCACGCGCCACCCTCACCGACATCACGTCCAGCACCAAGCAAATCAGGGGCGTGCAGAAACTCGGCGTAACGGCTCTGCCGCAGTTCGGCGAAAAGTACGCGATAGGCGGCGGTTCGTCGGGTTACGCAATGTATCTCAACGCCGAGCACAAGACCGAGGCTTGGCTCTTCCTCAAATTCGTCGCGAGCGAAGCGGGGCAGAATGCCTTCTGCTCCACGGGCAACGGCGTTCCCTCCATCAAATCTCTCCTTAGCGACGACAACGCCGTTTGGAGAACCTATACCTCTCCCGCTTTCGGAGACGCTTTTGACAACGACGCCTTCGTTTACGGAATGGACTTTGAAGAAAAGCCGTTCACTTCCATTCACGATTACACCAGGTACATTCCCGCCTCCGTGCAGGAAGACGTCCTCGTGTCGCTGAGAACATGCTTTGCCGCAATCGACGGCGACGCAAGTTCGGACGATGAACTCAAAGCCAACATCACCAATCAGGCAGGACTTATCGACTACTTGATCAAACAAGCTCAAAACAAGAAATAATGAGAGCAAAAAAAAACGATTCGCGCCTCGGAGCCTTCCTTCGGGGCGCGAAAAAAGAATATTCAAACTGGCTGTTCATGTTGCCGTTCATCGTGGGTTTTTCGGTGTTTGTCGCCTATCCCATAATAATGTCGTTCGTGTACAGTTTTACCGATTTTAACGCCATCAGGATAAAAAATTACGGTTTTTTCAACTACGAGAACATCTTTGATTTCTCCGCTTACGGCATGGGCAACGATATATGGAAGTCCTTCGGCCTCACCGCGCTCTACGCCGTCATCTCAATCCCGCTCAACATGTTCTTGTCGTTCACCCTCGCGATGGCTTTGAGAAAAGCCATTCCCGGTATACGCGGAATAAGGCTTCTTTTCTATCTGCCCGTGCTCATTCCGGGCATAGTAATGGGGCAGATATGGACGGATATGCTCGGCCACCCCGAGGGGCTTATCAACCAGTGGCTGGGCGCGATAGGTCTGCCCGCAAACACCTTTTTTTCAAGCGAAAAAACGCAGTTTGCAACGCTCATTGCAATATCGCAGTGGGGGATAGGCGGCGGAATGATCGTGTGGCTTGCCGCCCTTGAAAACGTGCCCAAAACGCTTTACGAAGCGGCCGAGATGGACGGCATAACCTTCTTCGGCAAACTCTTCAAAATCACCCTGCCCATGTGCACGCCCATAATCTTTTACAACCTCATCGGTTCGATAATCGGCGCGCTTCAGGTGTTTGACACCTACGCCTACCTCGGCACGGGGCAGAACAACGGGCTGTATTTCATTTCAATCAGAATCTACACTACCGCTTTTGGCGGGCGCGTACACGATTACGGCCTCGCCTGTGCGCTCGCATGGGTGCTGTTTGCGGTCATCGCCGTTCTGACGGGCATAATGTTCAAGACGAGCAGTTGGGTGTTTTACGGAGACAGCAAACAATGAGTGCCAAAAAGATGAGTTCGATGCGCAGAAACTACACGGTTGAATGCGTTGTAAAATACATAGTGTTTGCCCTGCTGCTCGTAGTGATGCTCTTTCCTTACGCGTTCATGCTCAACAAGAGTTTCATGAACATAGTGGACATCAACAACAGCGGCAAGATACTGTTCTTCCCCAAACACTTCACCTTTGCCAATTACCGGATTTTCATTGATTATATCGGTTATTTTGTAAACTCGTTCATAGTGGTCGTAATCAACGGGCTGCTCGTCCCGCTGACAAGTTGCCTCGTCGCCTTCCCGCTCGCACGCTACCGCTTCAAGGGGGACAACTTCATGTTCACCCTCATCCTCGCAACGTCCATGATTCCGTCCACCGTCCTGCAGGTCCCGCAGTACCTGCTGTTCGTAAAACTGAAACTTTACGACACCCTTGCCTCGCAGTTCATCGGCGCCTTTTTCGGCGGCAGCGGAATGCAGATATTCCTCATAATCCAGTTCATGAGAGCAATCCCCAAGGAACTCGACGAAGCCGCCACCATAGACGGCGCCAACAAGTTCATGATATTCTGGCGCATAATGATGCCGCTCTGCATGAACGTGTTCATATACATAGGCGTCGGCGTCGCAATAGCAAAGTGGAACGATTTCCAAGGACCCTTGATCTATCTCAAAACAGACGCAAAACGCACCATGGCAGTGGCGTTTTACTTCCACTTCGGGGCGAGCGGAGACATCAGCCTCATGACCCACGTAAAGATGGCCATGGCCGTCTGCATGACTATTTTCCCGGCTATTCTCTTCTTCATCTGCCAAAAACAGATGATAGGCGGGGTAAAGCTCGGTGCCGTAAAGGAATAATTCACAATGTTTATACTTAAAACGCTCAGAACAGAATACCGCGAGAACCCGCTGGGAATCGCAACCGCCTCTCCCAGATTCTCGTGGACGTACGCAGCAGACACCGACGAAGGGCAGACGGCATACCGCCTTACCGTTACCTGCAGAGGACAGCAAGTCTGGGATTCGGGCAGGGTGGAATCCAAAGAAAACGTCAACGTCGTATACGGCGGAGCCGCGCTCAAAAGCGCGGAGGTTTACCTTGTAAAACTCGAAACCTACTCCAAAAATTCATCGTCGGGAATTTCGGGCACGTTTGAAACCGCCCTGTTTTCCAAAGACGATTGGAAGGGACACTGGACGGGCACCAACGCCGTCTTTACCGACACGATAACCGTGTTGAGAAAGGACATAACGATTGAGAACAAGCCCGTCGTGCGCGCCAGAATGTACTTGCTCGGCATAGGCTACCACTATCTGTACATCAACGGAGAAAAGGTGGGGGACGAATTTCTTGCCCCTTCCAACTCCGATTACACCAAGACTCTCTATTACAAAACTTACGACATCACCAAATATCTCCGCGCGGGCGTAAACGCCGTTGCCGTGGAACTTGGCTACGGGTGGTTCGGCAAGAAATCCGTGCTGCTCGAAATGTTCGCCGAATATGCCGACGGCACGAGATTCACGGATAATTCTTACCTCGACGGCGCGTGGCGCGTAGGCCGCGGCCCCGTTACGAGAAACAACGTGTTCGGCGGCGAAACGTACGACGGCACGCTTGCCGAAAAGATAGGCGATTACCGCCACGCGGGCTACGACGCGGAGTGGAACAACGGGTGGATGTTCGCCTTCCGCCAGCTGCCCGAAACGGGCAGGCTGCTTGCCGACCAGACCGACCCCATCCGCATAACCGCCGAATATAAACCCGTCAAGATAACAAAAATAAACGACGAATACGTTTACGATTTCGGTCAAAACATGGCGGGTTGGGTAGAACTCAAAGCAAAGGGCGAGAGAGGGGCTAAAATCTCCATGCGCTTCGCCGAAGATCTCAACGAGGACGGCACCGTCAACCAGCTCAACCTGCGCACGGCGGACAGCCTTGACGAGTTCATCTTGGGAGGCGGCGGAGAGCAGACCTTCGAGCCGCGCTTTACCTACCACGGCTTCCGCTACATGCAACTCAAAACCGAGGGCAGGGCGGAGGTAATCTCTGCGGTTGCAAAACACGTTCACAACGACGTCCCCGTGACGGGCGGCTTTGAATGTTCGGACGGGGTGCTCAACACCCTCCACAAAAACGCGGCGATGACAGAACTCAACAACCTGCACTCGCTCATGACCGACTGTCCGCAGCGGGACGAACGTCTCTGCTGGCTCAACGACATCTCCTCGAGGATATTCCAAAGCATAAACAACTTTGACCTCTCGCGCATGATTCCCAAAATCTTAAACGACATAAGGGACACGCAGGACGAAAACGGCGCAATAGCGGACACCGCGCCCTTCATAGGCGGCACCCGCCCCGCCGACCCCATCTGCGCAAGTTACATTCTGCTCGGCCGCTTTGCCTACCGCTATTACGGAGACAAACGCGTGCTTTCCGAGTTCTACGACAGTTACAAAAAGTGGATAGACTGTCTCATGACCTATCAGGAAAATTACATAATCGGCCTGTCCTATTACGGCGACTGGGTAATACCCGAATGCTACGGCGACACCCGCACCTCAAGCGAGTACATGTCCACCGTATACCTCTATTGGCAACTTAAATTGATGGCCGAAATCGCACATATTCTCGGCAAAACCGACGACGAGGCCGAGTTTGCAAAGATGAGCGCCGAGAGCGCCGCCGCCATCAACGCCCGCTATCTCGACCCAAAGACCGCCAATTACGACAACGGATCGCAGACTGCAAACTCACTTTCTTTAAGCCTCGGCTTCGCCCCGCGGGAACTGCGCGCAAAGATACTTGAAAATATAGTAAATGACGTACTCGCCCGCGGCAAGCACAACACTTCGGGCAATCAGGGCTACCGCCATTTCTTCTACACCCTCGCCGAGGCGGGTTACACCCAACTTGCCATAGACGTCCTCAAAAACCCCGAATACCCGGGCTGGGGATACATGGTAGCGCAAGGCGCCACCACCGTCTGGGAAAGGTGGGAAAAGACCATGCAGATGGAAATGCACTCCTTCGACCACCCCATGTTTGCAAGTTACGACGGGATATTCTATCACTACCTCGCGGGCATCTGCGTGGACGCCGACGCGTGCGGCTGCAACAAACTCACCATCCGCCCCGATTGGCACAACAACCTCACGTATGCCCGCGCCCATCTCGACACCGTACGCGGAAGAGTGGAATGCGGCTGGCAAAAAGAGGGGAATAAGGTCAGGGTAGAAATTCAAATTCCGCCCACCGCTTCGGCCACCATCGCCTTTGACGGAACGATGAACGGCACGCCCGTTACAAAGGGCACCGTCGTCGGCGGCGGAAAGTACACTATAACCGCAGAGGTTTAAGATGAAAACGGTTAAATTAACGGCTTTGTTTATGGCGGCGTCGCTCATGCTCGGCATGGCGTGCAGCCCAAAGGAGGAAAACAAAATGGCACCCGAGCGCGAATGGATAGAGACCACAACGTGGAACGACAGCATGATGGAGGCCTATCTCCGTCCCTATTGGTACACGCGCGAGATTTACAACGAAACGGCTACTTTTGTCGGCGAAGATGGA
>CANQUN010000068.1 GCA_947627065.1 uncultured Clostridia bacterium | reverse complement strand
TCCTACTACTCCACTTACGCCGACAGGGCGGCGGTGGCGGACGGCGGCTTTACCGATGATTTTTCGGGTTCGGTCAACGCGTCGGTCTGGAACGTCATCGACGGCAAGTGGCACCACGACCAGGGCGTTCCGCACAACGGCGTAAACTCCCGCAACGTCAGCCTCGTAACCGAGGGCAATGAAAGTTACCTTGCGCTCATGGGCAGGGGCAAGTATTATAAGGATGAGGACAGTTCGCCCTACGGCGAAGAACTGCCCGAGGGCGCCTGCATAGTCAGCAAGGACTCTTACGGCCCCGGCCGCTACGAGATAAAGATGAAGGCCCTTCCGAGAGAGGGCGCCGTCAGCACCATGTGGACGTACATGATGAAGGGGAGCGAGGCGGCCGCCCAGCACGAGATTGACATAGAACTCGGCGGAACCACCAACGGCACCAACTACCGCAGCGCGTGGTTCACAAGTTGGGTTACTCACACGGACACCGCCCATTCGGCCGTGGACGTAAGCGACGACCTCTACCTCAACGACGGAGAGTGGCACGTTTACACTTTTGACTGGTACACCGAATATAACGGCACAGACAAGTCGAGGATTGACTTTTTCATCGACGGAAAGTTTTACGCAAAACTCGACAGCAACGTTCCTTACTACAAGATGCCGCTGTGGGTCGGCGTGTGGTTCCCGCCCTCGTGGCCGGGCACGCCCAACTTTGACAGGGACTACATGTACGTCGATTACGTAAAACACATTCCCTTCGACCAGTATTGCGAGGAAGCCCGCTACAACGTTCCCTACACCAAGCACGACCCGTCCGAGCTGAACATTCCCGTGCTCACCGCCCGTCCTTCGGTAAACTGGATTGCCAACGGCGGCTTTGAATACCGCGTTTCGGAAAACGGCGCGCCCCTCGCGTGGGAGCGGAACGTGGCGAGCAGCGGCAACATGTCGCTTGAAAGTTACGGCGGCGGGCAGCGTCTCGCCGTGCACGCGGGCGAAGGCACAAATACGACAACCTACATCGGGCAGTCCTTCCTCAACGTGTTCGAGGGCTACACTTTCAACCTCACGGTGGACGGCGGATACGCTTCGGGCAGCGAGGGTGCGGTGATGATAAGGTTCACCAACGCCATCGGCAACCCCGTTGGAGACATGGTGTCCATCGACCTCAAAGAATTCTCCGCTTCGGGCGAAATGTCGCCTATTTCCCACAAAATCACCGTTCCCGCCCGTTGCGACAGGATGGAAATCTTCCTTACCGCAAGCGTGGGAACCGCTTATTTCGACAACGCAGTCCTCACCTTCCTCGGCGCAAACTAACGCCGTTTGCCCGCGTACAGGGCGGCGGGTTTAAGACGCTTGCTCTGTTTGGGCGGCGGGTGTGCATGACGTTTGCCGTCGTAGAACATCGGCGGATTTAAGCATTAAAAAATGAATCGGCGGGCGGGAGTTATCCCGCCCGCCTTGCCATATATTTATAATAAAGATATACCCGCCCGCCTTGCCGTATTATCATTATTTATATACCCGCACCCGTACTGCGTTGTCAAGTCGGCCGAGTAGGGCGTTGCCATGCCTCGTTTTCACATATCCGCACATTTGCACCTTAACATATATTCCCGCTGCGCATTTTCGTTTACAGTTTATTATATTCACGCCTGCACACCTGCGCATAAATCCAAGCCTCCGCGCCGTTCAACCAAACTCGCAACCAAACACCAGACCCAAGCCGCAACATCGCACCAACAAAAACGAGCGACCCAACCTCGCAACTTCCCCGCGGCTCGGGACGCCTTCAATCGGTTGACATTACGGCCGCTAAATGTTATACTTTAAGCATGAAAAACAAGAGTCTTGCCAACCAGAATTTCATAAGGTACAACAACCAGCTCAAGGTTCTCGACATCATGAAACTCGGCTCGCATTCGTGCACGGACATTGCCAAAAAGGCGGGGCTTTCCAACACCGCCGCCGAGAACATAGTGGACGAACTCATCGGCATGAACATCCTCGTCCAGTCCCACCGCACGGAAACGGGCAGGCCGGGGCGCCGACCCATAAAGTACCACTTGAACGGCGAACTCGGGGTGGTGGCTTCGGTGGACCTCACCGACCGCGACCTGCTCGTCTGCATCTCCAACATGAACAGGCAGATTCTCTTCCGCGACACCGTCAAAAACGTAATCATCATCACCGAAAGCGTGTTCCGTGAGATATTCGCCGTAATCCGCAAGGGGCTTGCAACGCCCACCGTCGGCAGGAAGAAACTGCTGGCCGTGTGCGTGGCGTCTCCCGGTATCATCTCGCCCGAAACGGGGCGTTACATTCTCGCCCCGAGGATAGAAAATTACGAAAAGGTCAACCTTTCCGAACTTTTCGCCAAGGAATTTGACTGCGACGTCATTGTAAAAAAGGACATCGCCGCGGGTCTCGTCGGGGAAATGCAGTTCGGCGCACTGTCCGACTTGAGGCCCAAAAACGCCGTGTTCGTCCACTTTGACGTAAACATCGGCCTCGCCTTTCTGCTCGAGGGAAAGATTCATGAAGGCGATCACGGCTTTGCGGGGGAACTCGGCTTCTACGCGCCCGACGTCAACGCCCCGATGCGCGGCGCGGGCGAATATTTTTCCATAACCGCCATGTACATCGACATCATCGAGCGGCTTAAAAAAGAGGGGGCCGACCACCCGCTTGTGGGCAAGGCCGTGCTCGACTTTGACGAGGTAAAACTGCTGTTTTTAAGCGGCGACGAACTCGTGTCCTCCGTCGTTAAAAAGAACGCCGAAAACCTCGCCGTTCAGCTGCTCAACATCGCCTACCTTCTCGATGTGGAAAACGTGGTTATCGACGGGCGCATCGTCGAACTCGGCGACAAATTCCTCGAATACGTCGACTCTTACATCTCCCGTTACCGCCGCACCAAAACGCGCATAAACGTCCAGTACACCACGCTCATGAACAGGGCGATTACCCTCGGCTGCATATCCAGCGCGGTGGACGCCGAGTACGACAAACTGCTGCGCGCAAGGCAAGAATAGGCCGTTTTTGCGTGATAAAGGCCACTTATCGAGATATTCGTCAATTTCGGCAAAAATGTCTTAAAACCCCGATAATGTGCGAAAAAGGCCACTTTTATAGAAATTCAAGTAAAACCGAATGGAACTGAGGGACTATCAAAAGGAATGCGTCGGCATACTCGACGCAATGGAAAGAGGCTCCGTCCTCGTCGTCATGGCGACGGGTCTCGGCAAGACGGTCGTCTTTTCTTCGCTGAAACGGCGGGGCCGCGTTCTCATACTCTCGCACAGAGAGGAACTCGTCCGCCAGCCCATCGGTTACTTCAACTGCCCCTGCGGGATAGAACAGGGCGCAAACGTCTCCCACGGGGAAGAGGTGGTTTCGGCAAGCGTCATGTCGCTGGCCAAGCGGCTGGACAGATTTTCCCCTTACGAATTTGACACCATCATCACCGACGAGGCGCACCACGCGGCCGCGCCCACTTACAAAAAGATCTATTCCCACTTCAAACCCCGTCTGCACGTCGGCTTTACCGCCACGCCCAACAGGGGCGACAAGGTGCGGCTGGACGACGTGTTTGACGCCATCATCTTCGAGCGCAACCTCAAGTGGGGCATAGAGAACGGCTGGCTGTCGGACGCTTACTGCCTGCGCGTCAACGCCTCGTTCGACCTGCGTTCGGTAAAGCGCAGGGGCGGCGACTTTGTGGCAAGCGACCTCGACAGGGCGGTCAACGTCTCGCGCGCCAACGCCGAGGTGGGCGAAGTTTACCGCCGCTACGCCAAGGGGCAAACGCTCATCTTTGCGGCCAGCGTCGACCATGCCAAAAACATTGCCGCCTGCATTCCGGGCGCCGCCGTCGTCAGCGCCGACACGCCCGACCGCGCTTCGATAATTTCCGACTTCACTTCGAGAAAGATTCCCTGCATCGTCAACTGCATGGTGTTTACCGAAGGGACGGACATGCCCATGATTGAGACGGTCATCATCGCCCGCCCCACGCAGAACCCGTCGCTGTACGCGCAGATGGTGGGCAGGGGGCTGAGGAAGGCGGCGGGCAAGGACCACCTGACGGTCATCGACCTCGTCGGCGTAACCGACAAACTTGAAATCTGCACGGCTCCCACGCTCATGGGGCTGGACGTCGGCGACATTCCGCCCTACCGTCAAAAACTCATCGAGGGGCGGCTTTCGGAAATGCAAGCCCTGTGCGAACGCGCGGCCGACTGTCCCGAACGCTGGATGCTCAACGTTCAGGCGGTCAGGCTGTTTGCCAAGGAACAGGGCGTGGACATCAGGCGGATAAATTGGACAAAGAAGAGCAACGGCGACCTCGTTTACCAATTCACCTCGGGCGACCGCGTGGGCATTAAGGCCATAAACGACCTTGGCAAAACGAGGATTATGTACTACCTGTTTGACGAAAACAAGGACGGGTTTGTCTATTCCGAGTCCGAGGAGATGGGACTTCAGCAGGCGCTCGACGCGGCGTATGCCTTCTTTTTCGCACATTATCGCGATGAGGAAAAGTTGTGGAACCTCGCCGAGTACCTCACTTGGGAAAACGCGCCCGCCACCGAAAAGCAGGTTTCTTTCATCCGCTCCCGCCTTTCCGAGGAGGAGTTTAGCCACCTCAAATTTCCGCTCACCAAGGGCGAAGCGGCGCAGATTCTCAACGCGCTGAGGCTCCGCAACCTCTCAGTAAAGGACCTTCTCGCCATGCGCCGCCGCAAGATTGCCGAAAAGAAGGCCGAAGAGGAAGAGCGCCAACGTCTCGCCGCAATTAAAATAAGGTATATAATAGACAAGAAAAAGAAGTTCTGCAAGTATTACGCCGTGAAGATGCCCGACGATCTCGTGATAACCAACGAGTGGGAAACGGCCGAGGAACTCATTGCAAAATACGGCGATAATGTGAGATATAAGGGGTTTTATTCCAAAGAAGCCGCCGTTGACTACCTCCGCGGCAAGAAGTAAACCCGCATTTTCGTGTCCGCCTTTGCGTGCCCTTCTGTCCGTTTTGTATATCTCCTCACCCGCCTTTACGTACCTTTCTGTGTGTTTCCGCCCGCCGCAACAGACTTTCAAACCCGCTTTCGTTGCGGATTGTTGATTATTTCATTTTATTGATATAATACTAAAAATAAAATCCTTGCGATGAAATTTCGGCAAGGATTTTTCTCTTTTGTCCGCTGCAATTGACGGGACAGCTAAAAACATAAACCCTCTAAAATGTGAGATTTACGGGGTTTTTATGTTTAGATTACAGATAGCAGGGGAGAGGAGTCGCTCTTTTCGTACCTGTTTTATCGTGTTTGTTTTATTGACCTATAAATACATTGCCCTGCACGCCTTATTCGGCGCGCCCGAGGTTGTCTGTTCTATTCACGGCTCGGGCCGTCAAATCTGCCCGCAAAGAGGGGTACGTCGCATTCGGACATTATAAAATAGGAGAAGGGGCGGTCGAACTTGATGTGCGGTGTGGTCTCGTCGGTCGCCGTCGAACTGCCGCTCTTGAACCCCGTGCGCACAACCGAAGCCGCCTTCACACCCTTTCTGTCCACGGTTATGGTCGATTTCTGGTCGGCCTCGCCGATAAACAGGCCATCCTCTCGGTCGGAAAGCGCCGAGAAATCGGCGGCGAAGGGGCTGAACGCGTCCGTTATGCCGAGCGCGCGCAGGGCGGGCAGCAGAGAACAGGCGTATTCGGCGGAAAACTCGGGTATCTCGTAGGTAGCGCTCTGCGGGTCGGGCGTTCGGACAAGCGCAAACAGTTCGTCTCCCGAAAGGCGCGGAACCTTTCCGTCCTTGCCCGTAACCGCCATCAGGTACAGCCCGCCCCTGAGATAACGCTTGACCGCCAACGCGTTTTCGCAAACGTAAAGCGCGGACTTGCCGTAAAAATATTCGGCCTCACGGGTGGCGCCGTCGGCGTCGGTGAATATGTCCGTGTTCATCTTTTCGGCAGGCTCCAGCCATTCGCCGCGCACGGCAAGCGCGCTTACAAGCACCATTTCATCCTCGGGTTCAAACCGCTCAAACACCCGCTTTATCATGCCGCCCGTCTTGTCAAAAACCCACTTATTTATGAGATTCGGGGCACTTTCGTCAAATTGAACGGCGTAAACCTCAGGCCCGTAATAGCGCGAAACCGTCTCCTTGAAACCCTCCTTCACGTGCGGTGCGAACGAAGTGCGCAGCCACAGCGAATGGGCGGCGTCAACCTCGGTGCCGCCCGCGCCCGCCGTCGCAGCCGCCGACAGGGCAAACAGCGGAACCTCGTCTTTTCCCATTCCGAGGGCCGCCGCCAACTCATCGGCCGTGCGCCCGTCGGCTCCCGCAAGCGCCATGCCCAAAACGTTCATCGCCGCAAAGGGCGAAACCAACGGGTTCCTGCCCTCGGCCTCGGCAAGCAGGCCCGCCGCAAAGTTCATGTAACCCGCAAGCCCCCGCTCCACGGCCTGCCGCGAGGGGACAACCGCCGCCGTAGGCTTGCCGCACACCCGCATCTCGGCGTAATTCCCGCCTGAAGCGCAGCCCGCCGTGCCGCCCGCCGCAACCGCAAAGGCCAGCACGGCCGCCGCCGTCATCAAAAATCTTTTCATAACATTATTGTCCGTAGTTTACATCTTAATATACCGCGCAGCCCAATCCCACGGGTAACGCCCGACCCGCACCGACCAAATCCCGCCTAACACTGAACCCATGCCGACCCGACACACCCCGCCGTCGCAGCCCAAAAATCCGCCGCACAAAAAAGGTTTTTGGTTTTTTGAAAAATGCCTTCCAAACACCCGCCAAACGCTTGACGGCAAATTTATATTGTGCTAATATAGTACGAACAGAATACTTAACAATGTTAAATATTCACACCCGCCGTCGGGCAACGGCCAAGCAAGCCGCAGAGCAACGGCCGCACACAACATGCCGTAATGCAACGGCCAAGCAACAAGCAATGCAACGGCCAAGCGGCGGGCAGTAGAGGGGAAAGGAACTACTCAAAAAACTGAGCGACGTGGGCTTTCGCACCCGCAGGCTCAATTACGTTTGCGTTTTAGGACAGACGGGGCCGATGGAAACGGCGCTGCTTGCCCGTCTCGTGCGGGCGGGCGACGGGGCGAGCGTTACCGAACTTGCAAGTTCGGTCTGTTCGTCGGCGCAGAGCGTCTCGCGGCTTGTCAAGACGATGGAAGCCAAGGGGCTTGTCGTCAAGCAGCCCCATCCGTCGGACAGGCGCAACACCCTCGTGCGCATAACCCAAAAGGGCAGGGAGTTTCACGGCGACGCCACCCGCCGAGCCGCCGAATATTTCGACCGCGTGGCCGAAAAGATGACCCTCGACGAGATGAAGTTGTTTTTGGAACTTTCGGTCAAGTGGCACAACGCCTGTGCCGAGGTTCTGTACGAGTACAGGCAGAAGGGTCTGCTTTCCGAAACCGACGCCTGACCCGCCACATCAAGACGGCTCCGCCATATCAATATATATAACACCGACGCCGCCGCAGCGACCCGCACAACCCACGCAATACTACCCATGCGCCGACCAGCGCACGATACCAAAACCCAAGCG
>CANQUN010000067.1 GCA_947627065.1 uncultured Clostridia bacterium | reverse complement strand
GTCGGGAAGGTCGGTGTTGCCCGCGGTGGGGCGGCATATAAGGTAATTTTCGTAGCCGAGTTTGCTCATTATCTGCACAAGCCCGCGCGAATGGCCGAAAGAATCGAGATTCACGGCCGTTTTGAAGGTTACGCCGAACTTGCGGCGGAAGTATTCGTTGCCTTTGGTTATCTGGCGGATGAGCGCCTCGCCCGAGGGCAGATTGCAATCGGGCTGTAGATACCAGCCGCCCATGATGACCCATTTGCCCGCACGGACGAGGTTGCCGATGCGGACGAAAAGTTCAGGCTCGTATTCTTCGATCCACTCGTAGAGAATGGCCTCGTTGTGGCAGAAAACGAAGGCGTCGTGCTCTTCGGCAAGGCGCGCGGCGGTGCGGAAGGTGGAGAGCGTTTCGGCGGCTCCTTCCTCCCATTCCCACAGCCACATGAGGTCGATGTGGGCGTTGCAGATAAGATGTATTTCCCTCATATCAAAGAACCTTTATATCCATGTCGGAAAAAGTCATCTGAATGTCGTAAGTGCCCGGCAATTCAAAGCCAATGTACATTCCGTTGATGTACAGATTATCGTACGAGGCCGTTTGCATATACCCGTCCGTCTGCGCTTTTTCAAGCGCGGTTTTGACGAAGGGCAGTATGTCGAAATCTATACTCGCCTTGGTGCCGACGGTAATCTCGCCGTTTTTGTAGAAGTTGTTGCCCTCCCACAGGTAATTGTCGCTGGCGACGTTGTAGATGTACTTGCCCGTTTCGGATTCTTTGGAATCGACGTCGGCCTTTGCAAACTCGGCGGTGTATTCCACGCGGTTGTCGAACACGGGCATGCCCAGCCACAGCATGTCGTTGAAGTTGTTGGTGGCCTTGTCGTAATTAGCGACGTACAGGTAGAACATGCACTGTGCGGCGTGGATGCCCTCGTGCGGGGTAACGGTCATGTGATCTTCGTAAGAGTCGAGCGTTGCTTTGAGCGTTATGCGAATCTCCTCTTTATCGGATATCTTGACGAGTTCGCTGCGGCCGATGTCCCGCGAAATGAGCAGGTGCGGCCATTCCTGACCCACTTGCCTGTCGCCGTAAACGTAGCATTCGCTGCCCTTTAAGCCGAGGGTAAATTCGCCCGTAGACGTGTTTACCGAGAGTAGTTTGCTCTTGTTTTTGTAGGTGTAAACGGGTTTGTCGGATATAAATTCGGTTATGGACCGGTCGTGGAAGGCGTAACGGGACGACCACTGGCAGACGTCCCACACGGGTTCGTCCGTAGCGTCTCCGCCGTAATCGAACACGTAGCCCGTTTCGTACATGTCGCCGAAGGTCTCCTCCTCCGCCCTGTCGCGGTAGATGGGTATGCCGAGGCCGCGGACGTTGAAGCCCTTTTTGAATTTTTTATCGGTGAGTATGGATATGAACGAGGATTCGTCGGGCAGGGATGAACCGTGAGAGTTTCCGCCGTTGCCGCCCGTGCACGAACACAGTACGGCGGCGGATATGATTGCCGCTATCGCGGCGGATATAAATCTTTTCACGCCTGCCTCCTTAATGTTAAAATATCGAGGTTTTTGACCGTCATATCGAGTTTGTAGGTACCGGGAAGTTCAAAGCCGAAGTAGGTGCCGTTTATGTACAGGTTCTCCCACTTGCTACCCTTCATGTAGCCCGCCCTCTGCGCGTCGTCAAAGGCGCGACGGATGAGGCCGAGAAGTTCGATATCCACGGATTTGTATTCGTCGTACAGAATCTCTCCGTCGGGAGAATACAGGTTGTTGTCGTTGTTGAAAAACAGGTGGGACGCAATGTTGAAAATCCACTTGTTGGTGGCGGATTCTTTGGTGCCTACGTCGGGGAAACTCGCTTCTGCAGAAAAGACGTGGCGGTTGTCGAACACGGGAAGGCCGAACCACAGCATGTCCGTGAAAGCACGCAGGTCGGGGTCGTATTCGTACACGAAAAGGTAGACCAGAAACATTGCCGAATGCAGGGACGGGTCGGCGGAATCTCCCATGTAATCGACAAACTCGTTCATCTTTACGTCAAGTTTGACGCGTACGCTGTCAAGTTCCGACACTCTCGCGTTCGGGTCGGGGGCGCTGCCGTTTGAAAAATACTGTTCAAAGAGCAGATGAGGCCACGATTGCCCCTGCGTGCGGGGATATTTGTAGCATTCGCCGCCGTCGAGGGCAAGCCTTATTTCACCCGTGCGGGTGTCTGTTTCTATCGTTTTGGAACGGTTTTCGTAAAGGTATCTTCCGTTACCCTTGTCGGTAAAACGGTAATTGAAGGGGTCAGTGGTGTTGTTTACGTCGTGAAAGGGGTATCTCGTTGCCCATTGGCAGGCGCGCCAGACGGGATGTTTGCCCTTGCTGCCGTAGTCGAACACCGTTCCCGGGTCGAACATATCGCCGAAATACTCTATATCGTCTCCGTAAATGGGGTCTCCCAACCCGCGCATCACAAATCCCTGTTCAAACTTTTTGTCTTGGAGAATGGATGTGTAATCAGTCATGGTAGCACTGTCGGTCTTTCCGGGATTGCCGCTTTCCCCGCAGGACGCAAGAAAGGTCATGGCAAAGAGAAAGCAGAGGATCAGACTCGCCTTTTTCATAGAAGAATCATGGAAGTTATATCCAGGTTTCTGAACGACATGTCGAGGTCGTAAGTTCCCGGAAGTTCGAAACCGACGTACATTCCGTTGATGTAGAGCGTGTCGAGGGTGGCGCCCTTCATGAGGCCTCCCCTCTGCGCGTCGGCAAGCGCGGTCATGATGTGCGGCATCATCTCGATGTCTATGGTTACCCACTTGTCCTCGAGAAGGTTGTTGTCAAGGTCGTAAAAATTGTTGTCGGGACCCACGAATTCGGTGGATTTTACGTTGTATATCCACTTGCCCGTGGCGGAATCCTTGGTTCCTTCGTCCGGGCCGCTCATGCCCGACGGATAGGCGCTGCGGTTGTCGAAAACCGTGAACCCGAGCCACATCATGTCCGTGAACGCCGTGCTGCCTTCGGGCCTGTGGGATACGTACAGGTAGAACATACATATAGCCGAATGGAGGTTGGGGTTGGCGGGCGAGGTCATCTTGTCCTCGTAAGAGTTGAGTTTTGCCTCGAGGTGGACTTTGACAGACGACGATTCGGCAACGGACATCTCGGGAGACGGGTTGCGGGCGTTGCCTATGTCGCAGGCGACGAGAAGGTGCGGCCATTCCTGCCCTTCCGTCCTGTCGCCGTGGACGTAACATTCGCTGGCTTTAAGCCCCAAACGGAACTCTCCCGTGGAGGTGTCCACTCCTACGGTTTTGGAACGGTTTTCGTAAAGGTACTTACTGCCGCCTTGGTCGGTGAAACGGTAATTGAAGTCGTCGGTCGTGTTTTCTTTATCGTGGAACGGATAACGGGTGGCCCACTGGTGAATCTGCCAGAAAGCCGCTTTATCCATGTTTTTTTCGTAGTCAAAACGGGCGACGGTATCGAACAGCGGGCCGAAGGTTTCCACTTCGTCGCCGTAGATGGGTCTGCCGAGTCCCCTGACGTCAAAGCCTCTTTCAAACTTCTTGTCGCTAAGGAGCGAAACGTAGCCGTATTCAGGCTCGGAAGAAGAGTCGGGAACAGATGAGGAAGAATTGTCTCCCTTTCCGCCGCAACTTGCGGCGAGCAATAAAAACGATGCGAGAATGAATGCTATCGATCTTTTCATAACTATCCTTTTGGGGATTTGTAGCGTTGCGCCCGCCGTTTTGCGGGCGCAACCTACCGTAAATTGTTTTTGTTATCTCTTCTTTCTGCCGAGGGCGAACACGGCCAGAGCCATGAACGCAACCCCGCCGCAAGCGGTTATTCCGCCGCTGCAGCCGCCCTTTTCGCCGCCGTCGTTGCCGCCCGCCTGTTCTTTAAGAACGGGAGGAAGGTCGCCCTGCGTTGCGGTTATGGCGTAGACGACGTTGGAAGAATTGGCCTTGAAGGTAACGCTTTCGCCTTCGCCCACGAGGTCGATGTCGTCGCCGACAATCTTGTAGAGTTTGGCGTTGCCGTACTTTTTGAGGTTGAGGGTGAGCTGGACGGGTTCTACCAGAGAAACTTCGGTGCCGTCCGCCGTCTTACCCTTGAAGTTGACGATGGAATACTTGCCCGAGGAGAGTTTGGAAACGGCCTCAAGCGCCGCGTCCGAATAACTCTTTGCGGGAGCCGACGTCATGACGATGGATTGAACCGCGGAAGGATAGACGCCTGCATGGAGCGAGGTTTCCGTGAGGGTGGCGGCTATGTCGCCGCTGAGCGTTTTGGGCGCGGCGAGCGAGAAGGAAGCGTCCTCTTGTATGGGCTGACCCATGATGGAATTGATGGTGAAAGAGGCGTCGTCCGTCCCTTCCGACATATCCCACGCGTCCTTGTACATGTAGCTGAAGTAGAGGCGTTTGCCCTGCGCTTCCAGCTTGCTCTCAAACCTGTCGAGAGCGTACATCGGTTCGCCCCAATTGGCGTAAGCGACGATACTCTCGTCGTAAGCGGGGCCGTAGACGAACTTTTTCTTTATCTCGTCGGTGAGTTCGGACGAGGAAGATACGCCGAGGTCGTGAAGAACGTCGTCGGCAAGTTCGTCCCACGCGATGGCGTCGGTGCGGATCCAGTAGCCGTCGTTGATGTCGAAGGCGTAACCGCTGTTGCCGTTGCCGAGGTCTATCTTTTTGAGGGTGATGTGAATGTTGTCGTAGTCGGTTTTAGGCTGCCAGTCCGTGTCGCAAAGGCGGATGTCCGAAAGCCAGCCGCCCCACCCGAGAACGTTGTCGGCATATTCGCCCGCGTTGGAGGCGAGCTGGTCGTTAGCGTCGAGAGAAGGCTGGATTCCTATGAAATTGAACTGGATTTTGAGACCCGGCATGTCGTTTTCCCCACGGATGGGACGGACGGCGAACAGCACGCCCGCGCCGTAGTCGTTGGACCAACTTTCGCTGTGCTTGGAGTAGAACGGCACTTCGTTGTAATCGTCCGTCTTAACGCCGACGTCGGTGAAGGTGAGGCCGAACCATCTGTCGGGGCTTTTGTCCTGCCAGCTGTTGAGGGAGACGTTCATCTCAAACCCGTCGAGCGGAACTTCGGGCAGGTAGGTTACGCCCATGCCGCCCTTGGTGGTTCTGCCCGTGGCGGTGAGATGTCCGCCTTCATAAGAGATGCTTGTTCTTATGTCGGTGAGGGTCATTGCCGAGCCGAAGCCTTCGGAAAGAACGTAGTTGAAGGGCATCCAATCGGCGGTCGGGGTTTCGGCAGCCTTGGCGGTGGCAGCCGTGTTGGCTGAAACGCCGAGTGCGAGCGCCACGGTTGCGGCCGCGGCCAATGCGAAGAATCTTTTCATGCTGTTTCTCCTTTATCTTCTCTTTTTGGCTACGAAAGCAGCCGCCATGGCGAGAACGGATACGAGGCCTGCCGAAGCCATGCTGCCGCTGCAGCCGCCCTCGGAAGAAGTACCGGGTTCTTCGTTTCCGCCGGGAACGGTGGTTCCGTCGGAGCCGTAAACTACGATTTTGGATATGGTGTTGTTGTCAACCCTGATGTAGGCCTTGCCGTCCTCTATGCGGGCGAATTTCGCCGACATGGACTGCACCTCTTCATCTTCGTTGACGTAGTAGATTCTGTAATCGGAATATCCTTCGGGAAGGGTGTATTCGAGGTCCATGAAGTCCTCGGTGCGCAGGACTTTGTCGCCGCAGACGGGCGCTACCTTGAAGTAGTCCACGATCTTGAGACCCAGCGATCTGGCGCGGTTTGCAACGGCTTCGTAATCGCCGTCGGTATCGTCGTAAGAAGTAACCTTTATTCCGTCGATAACGTCGGGATACACGCCGAATTGCGCGATTGCCGTGTGGGGTACGGTGAGTTTGTACCTGCCCTCTTCCACCACCTTGGAAGCAAGGTAAGAAGGTTCGGTTCCGTCCGACGCTTTCTTTCCGTTAACGGTGTTGACGGTGAGGGCGACGTTGTCCGAAATGTCGTTGCTGTACATTATCGTGAGGGAGAAGTAGCATTCGTGTTCTTTGAAGTAATTTCTGAATCCCGTGAAGGGCGTGGCGTTGAGCTGGTCGGCCGTCTTGGTGTAATCCTCCTCGTCGGCACCCGTTTCCTTGATGAGATAGTCGCCGTCGTTGATCTGGAAGGACATTCCTTCGTCGGAACCCTTGAGGGTTACGGCAAGGTCGAGAACGTCGGTGTAATCCTCGTTGAGTTTTACTCCGTTGACGAAGTTGCCGCTTGTTATATCCTGCCAGGGAGCAGCCGTTCCGCCGTTGATAAGGTCAAGGTTCTTTTGAACGGCGGCAAGGCCGAGCACGTTGGAAGAAACCAGATCTTTGGGGAAAATCTGGAAGATCATTCCCGTCATCTCGGTGTTGTTGTATCCGCCGTGGCCGCTCATCGCGTTGAAGGGCTGTGCGACGGGCGCAACGTTGTTTTCACTGTCGGTTAAAAGGCAGGTGTCGAGGAAGCCTATGGTTATCCACGTGAGGTTTTCTATCTGCGGAATCTTGAGCGAAAGACGGATGTCAAAGTCGTCTACGTCGATGGGCGTGAGATAGTCGAAACCCGTGGTGGCTATTCCGCCGTTGAGAGAACCGCGGAAGGTAACGGTGCCTGCCTGTCCGTCGTAAGTCATGGCGGTGGGTATGTCATAACCCGACAGGACGTAGTTGTGCGGCATCCAACTGCCGGTGGAGATGGCATCGTCGTCGGCAAATGCGGTTACTGACGAAGCCGCGAGCGCAACGCCGAGCATTGCCGCGAGGAGTGTTGTGATGAGTTTTTTCATATTTTTCTCCTTTTATTTAATTTATCCCTTGACACTGCCAAGAGTTATTCCTTTGATGAAATACTTTTGCATCCACGGATAGAAAACGAGTATCGGGAGCATGATTATAAAGATGTTTGCAGCGGCGAGCGAAGTGTCGCTTATCTCGGAGAAAGTCGCCTCTAAACTCGATTGTTTGGAAGGTTCTTTCAAAAACTGCTGCAGGAAGGTCTGGAGCGGGTAGAACTCGGGCTGCGTGTTGTAGATCATGCCGTCGAACCAACTGTTCCAATGGTTTATCAGAGAGAACATGACGACGGTGATTATTATGGGCATGGAACACGGCAGGACTATGCGGGTGAGAGAGACGAAATGGTCCGCCCCGTCCATATAAGCCGCTTCTTCAATCGTTCTCGGCAGCATGCGGAAGAAGTTCATCATCATGATAGCCGAGAAGATCTGCACCGCGCACGGGAGCACGAGCGCCCATATCTTGTTGCCGAGTTTGAACATGCGGACAACCACGTAGTACGTTGGTACGAGACCGCCGCTGAACAGCATGGCTATTATGACGATGGTCATGTATATCCACCTGAAACGGAAGGTTCCGTCCGGTCTGGACAGCGGGTAAGCGAGCAGAACGGTGAGCACGGTGGTGAGCAGGGTGCCGAGGACCGTGCGTTCTACGCTTATGCGCAGCGAACTCCAGAACTGGTCGGTGGCGAAAACGTACTTGTAACTGTCAAGCGTGAACCTTTCGGGCCAAAGACCGACGAGGTTGGCTTCCACCG
The DNA here is from genome assembly GCA_947627065.1 of uncultured Clostridia bacterium. Taxonomy (GTDB): domain Bacteria; phylum Bacillota; class Clostridia; order Christensenellales; family Borkfalkiaceae; genus RGIG3732. Next base: position 322 of record CANQUN010000067.1, on the reverse strand, counting down.
GGCCTTTGGAACTGAGCGATATTGCCAGAACGTGGACGAGCGGCAGTACGCACAGCGCGGCGAGCAGGACGAGGAAGATGGCGTTGAAAACACAGAACACGAGATATCCCCAAGAATATCTTTTTGTCTTTTTCATCTCTGCCCTCCCCTACAGTATGCGGTAGTCTGAAGTCTTTTTGACTATCAGGTTGCTCGTGCATATGAGTATGAGCGAAATGACCGACTTGAACATGCCGATGGCCGTGCCTATCGGGTAGTTTGCCGACGACTGCCCTTCGAGGGTGATACGGTAGACGTAAGTGTCGAGAATGTCTCCCCACTC
>CANQUN010000066.1 GCA_947627065.1 uncultured Clostridia bacterium | reverse complement strand
AGCAACGGCGCGCCCGCCCAGATCAATCTCACCAACAACCGCAAAAACAACCAGCACCCGCCCGACCAATCGCATTAACCCGCACCTGCCACGACCAACCGCCCAAACCAACCCGTACCACCCCAACCAATTCATATCAATCCACACCCGCTACGACCAACCGCACCAACCCGCACCGCAAAACCTTACAGACCCAAAACCCCCTAAATCTCACAAAAACGCCGCATTTTCATTTCTCCAATCCCATAAACAACCAAACAAAAAAGCCCTCGGGGAACCGAGGGCTTTGCCGCACCGCAGAGCGGGATTACAACAGATTATCTCTTGAGTAGGACGTCCTTTTCATACTTCTTGACGTCGTCCAGCCATTCGAGGCCGACGCCCGCGTTTTTCTTTGCGCAGTAATAATCCCAGACGAGGGAGAAGGGAGCGGCGAGGAATTCCTGCCTCCATGCCAGCCTTGCGGAAACGTCGCCCTTCATCTCGAGTTCCTTTTCATAAGCCACGGGCTGGAGCAGGGCGGAGAGGATGGCCTTTCTCGTATTCCTCAGCCCGATGACCCACGCGCATATCCTGTTGATGGAAGCGTCAAAGAAGTCGGTCGCCACGTAGGTGTCCTTCAGTTTGTCCATGCGGACGAGTTCGTCAAATATGTTGCGCGTTTCATCTTCAAAGCCAACCACGTGGTCGCTGTCCCACCTCACGCCGCGGGTAACGTGCAGGAGCACGGAATCCGAAAAGGTGTATATACCCGACAGCATGGCCGAAACGTACTGCGTGGGGTGATAGTGGCCCGAGTCCAGCGTCATGATTATGTGCTTCTTGCGGGCGTTCATAACGTAACCCATGCAGAACTCGTGCGAGCCGACCGTGTAAGATTCGGCGCCGATACCGAAAACTTTGGACTCTATGCCGTCGATAACGTCCTTGCAATCTTCGGTCGCGGCGAATATTTCGTCGTAAGACTGTTTGAGACGAAGCCTCGGCGACAGGGTGTCAAAGGGCACTTCCTTATCCCCGTCGGGCGTCCAGTGGTTTATCACGCACTTCTTGCCCGTCTTGTCCGCAAAATATTGGCCTATCTTACGGCACGCAATGCCGTGGCGGACCCAGAACTTCCTTATTTCTTCATCGGCACAGGACAGCGTGCCCGCCGCCGTGCTCTTGGGGTGGGCGAAGTAAGTGGGGTTGAAGTCCAGCCCCATGTTCCTCGCGTTTGCCCATTCCACCCACTTGTCAAAGTGTTCGGGCTTTATCTCGTCGCGGTCTACGTAACGGTCTGCCTCGAGATAACTCGCGTGCACGTTCATGCGGACGGCGCCGGGTATGTACTTGAGCGCAACGTCTATGTCCGCCCTCAGTTCCTCGCCGTTTCTCGCCTTGCCGGGGTAATTGCCCGTGGTCTGAATGCCGCCCGTCAGCGTCTTGTCCTCTTTGAGTTCGGTGCCCTGAACGTCGTCGCCCTGCCAGCAATGCATGGATATGGGCGTTTTATCCGCCGTTTCAATCGCTTTGTCTACATCTATGCCGTAACGCGCATAGTATTCCTTGGCTATTTCATAACCTTTCTTAACGTCGTACATTATTTCCTCCTGCCTGTCAGGCAATATTATTTTACCAAACATCGGCGGATAATGCAAGCGAAAAGAAGCACATTTTCATTTCACGCCTTCGCCCGCACGTCTCGACGCCAAAATTTCCTTTCCTTCCGCGTCCGTCAGAAAGGACCGGTTCTCCTTTCCGTCCGTGTACCCCACGTACCAGAACACGTTACCCTTTTCGCATAGTATCCGCACAAAATACTCGCCCCCGCCCGCGTTTTCGGTTTTGAGTTCGGCCTTTACCAAAGAGAGGGCGGTCTCCCAGCCCGCGTGTTCGCCCGTGCAGGAGACAAGTTCGGCCGCAAGTTCCCGCTCGCCCTTCAATGTGGCTGTAAGCGTGCCTTGCGGCAGGGCGTCAACGTTTACGGTAGCCCGCAAAACGCCCTCTCCCGTCGGGGTCATGGCGGCGGAATATTCACGGCCGCCGTAACTCAAAAAAATGGAATAAGTGCCGTAAAACGCGGAGGAATCGACTATTTTCACAATCACCACGGGCATTCGTTCGCCTGCCGTGCCGTCGGCGGAAAGGGGTATTTCCCGCTCCTCGGCATAGGCCGTGAACTCGGCCGTTCCGCACGTTCCCGCAAGGATGTCCGTCCTCAGTTGGCTCACCCCGTCCAAGGGGTCCGCAGAGCAGCCGCACAGACACAGGAGAGCCGCGCCGAGGAGCGCACACATAACTTTTCTTTTCATGTTTTCACCTCGTATGTTCTTATTGTATTTTATGCCGCCCGCGGAAAATAAGAATTGAAGGGACGAAAAATGTAATATTCCAAATAAAATAATTGCCTTGCCCCGCGATTTATGGTATCATAATATAAGAAAGAAATTCAAGGGTGGTATATGCGCAAACTCGTCCTTAAAACCGCTTTGATATCATTTGCTGCAGCCATTGCGGCCGTAGCTCTCGGCGCCGTGGTGTTCGCGCTCGCCTTTCCGTCGCGCGCGTCCGACGTCGCGTTTGACCTCAAATTCGGCAGGCTGTCGGTAGACCTTGCCGAACGCGCTTACCAAAAGGCAGACGCGGACAGCGAAGAGGGGCAGAAACTCCTCGCCGCTCTCGTGGAAAAGGCCATAATCGCAAAGCAGCACACCGTCGTCGTCCTCTACGCCGGAAATTACATGAAAACGGACTATTTCGCCGCCCGTCGGGATAAACCGCTCTACGACGATGACAATTACCTTTATTACGGTTACATAAACGGCAATCTCGCCGTCGCTTACTACATGATCGCCTCGGAAAAAGAGGGCGGTGAAAAAAAGAATTTTTTGGACGACGCCTTGGAAACTTTAATGGAAGTGCCCGAAATCGACCGTTACGCCAAGGGCTGCTCGGCGCGTTATCTGCTGCACGCCTTTGCCGACGCCAAAGATGAGGAGTTTGCCAAACGCTTTATAGAAGAATTTGACGGGTCCGACTTTGACGAGGCCGAACTTGCGCTTTATCGGGAGGACAAGGCGCGCCTTGCCGAGATATTCGGCTGGACGGAGGGAAACTGACATGCGCGAGAGAATCCTGATACTCGATTTCGGCGGACAGTACAACATGCTCATCGCAAGGCGGGTGAGGGAACTTAACGTCTACTGCGACCTCGTGCCCTGCACCACGCCCTTGCATGAAATAAAAAAATACGCCCCCGCGGGCATAATCTTCACGGGCGGGCCTAACAGCGTGAACGCGGCGGACGCGCCCACCGTCGACAGGGGTATCTTCGACCTCGAAATCCCCGTGCTCGGTATATGTTACGGGTGCCAGCTGATAGCCGCGCTGCTCGGCGGTTCGGTCGCGCACGCCAAGGTCAGGGAATACGGAAAAACGCCGATAACCTACGAAAAAGGGGACTTATTTCAAAATTTGCCCTCCGAGAGCACCGTGTGGATGAGCCACACCGACTACATAAACGCCGTCCCCAACGGCTTTACGGTAACGGCGCATTCGCCCGCCTGCCCCGCCGCCGCAATCGAAAACAGCGGGCGGCGGATCTACGGCGTTCAGTTCCACCCCGAAGTGCTGCACACCGTCTCGGGCACGGAGATACTCAAAAACTTTCTCTACGGCGTGTGCGGTGTCAAGGGCGACTGGCGCATGGCCGATTTTTGCAAAGAACAGGTGCCTTCCATCCGTCAAAAGACGGGCGGCGGCAGGGTTCTTTGCGCCATGAGCGGCGGCGTTGACAGCGCGGTTGCGGCCACCCTCGTCCACCGTGCGGTGGGCGACGCGCTCACCTGCATCTTCGTCGACCACGGCCTTTTGAGAAAGGGCGAAGCGGACGAAGTGGTCCGCGTGTTCAAGACCGAAAGGGGCATGAATCTCATAAAAATCGACGCACGCGAGCGGTTTTTACTTAAACTCCGCGGCATAACCGACCCCGAGCAAAAGCGCAAGATCATCGGCAACGAATTCATCAAAGTGTTTGAAGAAGAAGCCGCAAAGATAGGTTCCGTCGACTACCTCGTGCAGGGCACCATCTACCCCGACGTGATAGAAAGCGGCAAGGGCGGCAGTGCAACCATAAAATCCCACCACAACGTCGGCGGCCTGCCCTCGGCTGTGGACTTCAGGGAGATAATCGAACCGCTCAGAGAACTTTTCAAGGATGAGGTCAGGAGCCTCGGGCTTGAACTCGGTCTTCCCGAGAGCATAGTCATGCGCCAGCCCTTCCCGGGGCCGGGGCTTGCCATCCGCATAATCGGCGAAGTTACCGAGGGAAAAACCGCAATTTTGCGTGAAGCGGACAAGATTCTGCGGGACGAAATCGCCGCCGCGGGTCTCGGCCGCGAGATATGGCAGTATTTCGCCGTGCTTACCCCCGTCCGCACAGTCGGCGTAATGGGGGACGAGAGGACTTACGGCTACACCGTCGCCCTCCGCGCGGTAACTTCCGTCGACGGCATGACCGCCGACTGGGCGCGCATTCCTTACGACGTGCTCGATAGGATAAGCAACCGCATCGTCAACGAAGTCAGGGGAATAAACAGGGTCGTCTACGACATAACGGCCAAACCCCCCGCCACCATCGAGTGGGAATAACCACCTTCGATTTTGTGTACCCCGCAACCATCGAGTGGGATTAACCCTGCAACTGATTGCCACGTTCACCTATGGCCCCTCCCGAGGAGGGACCTTTTTATTTTCCTTGGCCCCTCCGAGGAGGGGCTGGCGCGTACGCGCCTGAGGTGGGAAATGCGGGCAAATGCACGTGTGGACACAAACCACAAAAACCCCCTAAATCTCACAAAAACCCACCATTGGCCCCTCCCGAGGAGCCGTTTTATTTTTCTTGGCCCCTCCCGAGGAGGGGCTGGCGCGTAGCGCCTGAGGTGGGCAATCTGACAATTTAACCCCAACAACCAAAAGCGGTTTGGCGTCTCGCCAAACCGCTTTTCTCATACCCGCACCTCGCCATTTCCCCTTGGTTCATACCAATGAGGCGCCAAAAAAAGGACACCTCGGGCGCCAAAAAACGGGGCAGGGGCGTCAATTCAGATATCCGCCCTGCCCAAAAGAAAATCGGCGGACACGTCAAAAAGTTCGGCAATCCTGACGAGGTTGTCGAAATTGGGTTCGGCCGAACCGTTTTCATACCTTATGTACGAGGGCTGGGCGATGCCGAGAAACTCGGCCATGTAACGCTGTGTGTAGCCGTACGTCCGCCTGAGCTCCCTCAGATTTTTTCCGAAAACATTGTTTTTCACTTGACAATTATAGCGTACTGCTATATAATCTAAATTAAAATATAGCATTATGCTATCAAATAATGGGATTCTGCCTTGTTTTAAGTAAAGCCGAACCTCGAGGCCATGCGGACAAAACGAACGGCGTTCGGGAAACGCAAGAGCCGCAAACTCAATGTTAGGCCCGGATAAGCCGAAAACTCAAGGTTATACGCCGAAAAGCCAAGAAGCAAAGATTCCGTTATCCGGTGGCAGGTGCCATAAAAAACCTCGGTAAAACCGAGGGAAAAGGAGAAAAACCATGTTTTGTAATAAGTGCGGAAAAGAGATGCCCGACGATTCCAAATTCTGTCCCGCTTGCGGCGCGGCCGTTGGCTCGGACGCGGACGAAACGGCCAAACCTGCCGCGGCACCCGAAAAAAAGTCTCCCAAAAAGGGCAACAAACTGCTCTACACGGTTAATTTTTCGTGTTGGATGCACGGCTCGCTGATAACCTTAAGTTCCATTTTCGCCATCGTTGGGCTGGGGCTTGGGATAATCTGCTTCTCGGTGGACTTCGCCCTTTTGGGCGTCGTGGGAACAGCTGTCTTTGCAATAGCCGCCGCGGTGATCATAATTGCCGTTTTATCGGCAAAGAGCCACGTTATATTGATTTATGAAAACAGAATCGTCTCACGTTACGGCCTTATAAGCAAACACGAAAACTACTCGGTGATGACGCCGATAATCGGCGTTTCCGTGTCGCAAGGCGTGTGGGGCAAAATCTGCAATTACGGCTACGTCCACATCGACAAGATGGGCAAAGGGTGGGACATTTCCACCGACTACGTCAAGGACCCCAACGGGCTTAAACACTTCCTCTCCAAGTTCATAAACGAGACCGACTATTCGGGCGTTAAGCACCTGATAACCGACTGACCGAGGCATAAACGGCGGACTGCAGCGCGTCCTCGCGGCGAAGCGTAAAATAGCAAAAGTGCCCTTTTTCTCACAAAAACGCCCGTTTTCGGGCTGCGCATCGCCCGGATAAACCGCCCCGTCGGCGCAAAACAAACCGCCCCGTCGGCACAAAACAAACAGATAATTACGGGCGGTTGCCAACCAAAAGTTGACCAGCCAAAAAGATAATATAAAAACTATAAAAACAACATCTGCGCCCCGCCCGATACAGGCGGGGCGAAAGAAATAAGGAGGCAAAAACCAAATGAAAAAAACGATAATCATAATTGTTCTGTGCGTCGTGCTCGCGGCGGGCGGAACGGTGGGCGTGCTGTTCGGCACGGGAGTTCTGGGCGGTTCGCCCGACTCGTCAAGTTCGTCATCGTCGTCCTCGTCATCGTCGTCGCAGACGTTTACGGGCATAACCTTTGACAACCTCACCGTAACCTACGACGGGCAGCCGCACACCATCACGGCACAAGGCGTGCCCGAAGGCGCTACCGCAACTTACGCCAACAACAGCGGCACTGACGCGGGCACCTACCAAGCGACGGTTACCGTAACCGCCGCGGGCTATCAGACGCTCACCTTACACGCCGTTCTCACCATAGAAAAGGCCGAGCTGACAGGCGTTACGTTTGAGGGAACCAGCCTGACTTACGACGGGCAGGAGCACTCGCTTGCCATTGAGGGTACCGTTCCCGACGGCGTAACCGTAAAGTACGTCTGCGACGGTCAGACGACGGACGCCTTCAGCCGCACCCAAGCGGGTACGTACGAAGTTACCGCCGTGCTCGAGGGCAAGAATTACAACACCAAGGAACTGACCGCCACCCTCGAGATAATAGAAAACGGCGTGCCGGGGCTTACCTTTACCGACAAGACGGTAACTTACAACGGACAGCCGCAGACGCTTGAAGTGGCAATGGAAGAGGGCGACGTCCCCGCGGGCGTAACCGTCGAATACACCTTTGACGGGCAGACGTCGGAAACCTTCAGCCGCACGGACGCGGGCGTTTACTACGTTGCCGCGCACATAACGGCGGAGGGCATAGGTTACACCCTTCACGCCACCCTCACCATCGAAAAAGCGGAGATTTCGGGGGTTAATTTTGAAGATGAGTCCGTAGTGTACGACGGAACCGAGCACGAACTTCTCGCCACGGGCATCCCCGCGGGAGTGGAAGCGGCGTATACGGGCAACAAGGGCACGGACGCAGGCACATACAACGCCAAGGTCGTGCTTACGGGCAGCAATTACAACACCAAGGAACTTACCGCCACGCTCGAGATAACTAAGGCGACTATCACAAACGTCAAGTTTGAAAACAAGGCGGGTTTCTTCAGCGAGAATAAAACGCACTCCATTGAGATAGAAGTGGAGGGCGAACTGCCCGAGGGCGTTACCGTAACATATTATTATGACGGCAACGCACTGGACGGCCTGTTTGAAGCCAAGGAGATAGGCAGTTACGAAGTTACCGCCGTGCTCGAGGGCAAGAACTACGAGACGCTCACCCTCACGGCTTTCCTCACCATAAGAGAATCTGTGGCAGACCTTGCCGTAAAGGTCATCGGCCAGTTCGGCAAGACGCCCGACATCTGGGAATTTTTGCCCGAGAGTTTCAGCCCCGCAAAGAGGGCTTATGCCGATTATCCCGAAGGCGGCATTGACTTTACGGCTCCCGTCGCCGTTAATTCCATGCCCACAAACGGCATCGGCAAACAACTCGACGTGGTTTACGGAACGTTTGTAAACATGCAAAACCTGCTCGGTTACGTCAACCTTGTATACGGCGCTTCCAACATGATCGCCGTGGGATACCAGAGTTTCATCAACCAGAACCCCGACAATTACACTCACTATGTGGCGCAGACGCAACTTAAAAATGGAATGCACCTCGCGTTTGT
>CANQUN010000065.1 GCA_947627065.1 uncultured Clostridia bacterium | reverse complement strand
TCATCCGCCATGTCCTCCTCGTCCATCATGCGGCAGAACTCTTCAAACACCTCTTCGAGCAGCGCTTCATCCTCGATGGGGAGCAGAACCTCGTTGTTTTCCTCTCCGCCCACCTTGAGGATTATCACGTCGTCCTCTTCGGTACCTTCAATAGGTTCGGCAGGTTGGAAAAAAACGTACAACTCTCCCTTGTGGTCCATGCTGCCAATGTGAAAGAATTTGAGCGTGCGGCCCGTGTCGTCGATGAGTTCAACCACGTCGCTCAGTTCGTCGGTCTGTTCGGTTTGCTTTTCCTTGAATTCCTTGGCCATCGTCATACTCCTTGTTTTTTTCTTGCCATGTACGCCTCGAGAATGTACGAAGCGGCTATTTTGTCCACCAGCTGTTTGCGCTTTGCCCGCCCGACGTCTGCCGAAAGGAGCACGCGCGTGGCTTCAAGCGTGGTGAAACGTTCGTCCTGAAGTTCTACGGGAATATCCGTTGCTTTGGACAAAAGGTCGGCAAACTCCCGCGTCTTGGCGCTCTGCAGGCTTTCGCTCCCGTCGAAATTGTAAGGCAAACCGCACACTATGAGACCCGCCCCCCTGCTCTTTGCAAAGTCTGCAAGGTACTTTATGTCGGCGGCGGTTCCTTTGCGGTAATAGGTCTCAACGGGCAGAGCCATCATCTCGAGCGCGTCCGTGCAGGCGATGCCTATCCTCTTGTCTCCTATGTCGTAAGCAACGATTATCATACTCCGATTTTTTATTATACCACTACCGCAGCAAAAAATCAACCGTTCAAGCATAAAAAAAGGAATCCGCCATTTTCGGCGGAAGGCGTACGTGGCGGATTGTGAATGCGGGTTGCGGAAAAATGTGCCGTTTTTGCGCGTTTTATGGGACTTTTTATCCCGCAGAGGGGCCACGGCGGGGTAAATTGGTGTGCGGCGGACAGCCTTTCAACACTGCATACGTCATCGGGCAAACATGCGGGATTCGGGACATATACGGCGAATCCGAGGCGGGAGATACGCAAACGCCGCGGATACGGCTGTATCCGCGGCGCAAGTTCCGCCCGAAGGCGGACGGACGAAAAGGTTATTCTTTAGTTTCGTTGTTGTCGGTATTCTTGGATTCTGCCATCTTTTCTACGCTTTCTTTGACTTGGTTTTGACTGTCGCAGACGAATTTGCGGAATCTGTACGAATTGACCGCCAGCAGTGCGCCCGCCAGCATTCCCGCGGCAAGCCCAAAACAAAAACTCTTTTCCATGTTTCCTCCGTAAGCATTACGCTCGTTAGTTATTTTGCCGCCAAAAGCACCGTTTATGTGCGTTTTAGGCAGGTAATTTATTCCACGACCGTTTTGGCAAAACGCGGCCGCCGGCGGATTTTGTAGAAAACGGCACGCAAAACAAAACATGCGGCGCAAAAGAAAAACCCCGCGGCAAGCAGCCGAGGCGGGCGCGGTTTTTACGCGGGGCGGATTTTTTGCCAAAAACATTGACTTATTTTTTACCTTGTGATATAATACAGGCACGGAGCAAAAATGAAATACAGGATTGTTGTTACTTACGTTGAAGCGGGTATGGGGCACATAGTGTCTGCCGACGCCATAGCCGACGCTCTCGAGAAATATTACCCCGACAAGGTGGAAGTGTTGCGTTACCCCTTTTACACCGCAACCGACGACGAAGTGCTGAAAAACCACGAAAAGTACCTGGTGAACGAGGTGAAGAGTTCCAACCGACACCCCAGACACCTGTGGCACCTGTTCTTCTGGCAGCACATCATGCCCCCGCAGGCTACCATAGAAATTTCTTATGCGGCGGCGTTCGCCTCGGTCAAGCACAAGGCGCTTGAGATACTCAAAGACCTCGATTGCGACATGATTCTCTCCACGCATTTCGAGCCGCTGTTCCTCTCCTGCAAGGCCAAGAAGAAGTACGGCAAGAAGTACCTGACCGCCGCCTACGACCCCGACCCCAACGTTCACGCCTGGTGGGACAGGCGGAGCGATCTGTTTATCGTAAACAACGAAAACGCCCTTGACGAGGCCGTGAACACGGTGGGCTTTGACAAAGATAAGTGCCGTTTATCACGCTTTATCCTGCGAAACAAGGTTCTTGAAGCGCCGCTTGACAAGGCCGCTTACAGGGAAAAATTCGGCATTGACAGGGACGCGTTTACCGTGGTTATGGCGGACGGGGCGTACGCTTCGGCAAACCTGAAAACCTACGCGGAGGCGCTCCTATCGTTGGACGCGGAATTTACGCTTGCCATAGTCGCGGGCAAGAACGACGAGATTTACGAGCATTTCTCCACCCTTGCGGACACGGGCAAGGTCAAGGTGAAAACCTTTGGATTTTTGACCGACATTCACGAGTTGTACTGCGCGGCCGACCTGTTTGTAACAAAGGCGGGACCCAACGCCATTCTCGACAGCGTGTACATGCAAACGCCCGTGATGACCGATTTCTGGTCGGGACCCATTGAACTTTGCACCAAGGAACTTTTTGTGGACAAGTACGGGCTGGGCCTGCACGCCGAGACGCCCGAACAGGCGGCCGAAGCCGTCGGACGGTTCGTTGCCGACCCCTCCCTCCTCGACGGGTACAGGGAGAACTGCAAACGTTTCCGCGAGCGCGGCACGGGCGAGAAAGAAGCGGCGGACGCCATAGTGCGCGCCCTCGATGAAAACGCCGCAAGAAACGCGGCGAGCGGCACGGACGAGGCGCAGGAGTGAACGCCGCCCCGTTTGAATAGCGGCCGCCACATAACGATATTATAAGAATAAGAGTAACAGAATGCGCCCGCACGGATTTCCCGTGCGGGCGCGTTTTTGTGCGTTTTTGTGCGTTTTAGGCCACTTTTGAGGTTTTGGCGGCTTTGGCGGGGCGGTCTTTTGCAATGCCGCGGGCGGGTTTTGAGCGTGCCGCGGGCAGGTTTATTGTTGAGAGGCGACGGGTTATTTAGCGAGAGGTTTGGGCGCCGTCCGCTTCTTTGCCGAAATCGGCCTTATCCGTGCAAGGCGCGGCGGGTTCGTCGCGGGACGTGGCGGATTCGTCAAAGGGATTGGAAAATTCGCCGATACCTTCGCCGCTTTCGTCGGGCGTTTGCGTCGCGGCAGCCCCTTCAAATGTGGCAGTCCCATCGCACGCGGCAGACCCTTCAAATACAGCCGTTCCTTCACATGCGGCAGACCCTGCGCACAAGGCGGCTTCTCTCTCCGCCACGCGCTTTTTCATCCGCGCGTAAGCGATGGCAAACAGAACGGCCTGCGCCGCTATGCAGATTACCCACGACACGGGGTAAGAGATGTATATTGCAGTGAGCGTGTGGACGGCGACAAAGTACGTGTAAATCCACAGTATCCTTATTCCGCACACGCAGATGAGGACGATGAGCATGGACGACGTGGAATAGCCCATTCCCCTGAGGATGCCGCTCAGAACGTCCATGATTCCGCACGTGCAGTAGGTTACCGACACCACGCTGAGGCGCATCAGCCCTATCCTTATTATTTCATCGCGTATGTCGGGAGACTGGTCGTTGGTGTAAATGGTGAGAAGGGGCGTTCCCAAAAGGTAAGCGCCAACTCCCAAAACAATGCCTATTACCAAAACGCAGCCCACGCATATCAGCGTTATGTTCTTTATCCGTCTTTCCTTCTTGGCGCCGACGTGCTGGCCCACGAAGGAGACCGCCGTCTGGCTGAAAGCGTTCATGCAGGTGTAGACGTAACCTTCTATATTGTTGGCCGCGGTGTTGCCCGCCATGGCCACAGACCCAAAACTGTTTATACTCGACTGGATTATCACGTTGGAGATGCTGAACAGCGACCCCTGAATGCCCGCGGGCAGGCCGACGGCTATCATTCCCACCAACTTGTCGCGGTAAATTTTAAGTTTTTTAAGTTCCAAACGGTGAGATTCCTTTATCCTCATCATATAAAGGATTATCATTCCGCAGGCGAGCGCCTGTGAAACCGAAGTGGCTATTGCAACCCCTTCGACGTCTATGCCAAAGCCCAGCACGAACACGAGGTTGAGTATCACGTTTATTATCCCCGACGAGACGAGGAAGATGAGCGGGCGGGTGGTGTCCCCCACAGAGCGGAGTATGGCCGCAAGGAAGTTGTAAACGACCGAGAACGGCACGCCGATGAAGTAGATTTTCATGTACATGGCCGCGCTGTCCAGCACGCCGCCCTCCGCGGGCGTTTGCATCCACACGAGGAAGGTTCCCGAAAAGAAAAAGCCGATGAGGGCAAAGAACAGCCCGCCTATCACGGCGACGGGCACGGAAGTTTGCACCAACTCGTGCATGGCGCGCTCGTCTCGGGAGCCGAAGTAACGCGCGGCAAGCACGCCCGCGCCTATGGACAGGCCGAGCACGAGGTTGACTATCAGGTTGATGAGCGCGCCCGTTGCGCCGACGGCAGAAAGCGCCTTGTCCGAAGCGAACTTGCCCACAACCACCAGATCCGCCGTGTTGAACAGCAGCTGGCACACGCCCGTTATTATTATAGGCAGGGTGAATTTTATTATCTTGCCGAAAAGATTGCCCTCGGTAAGGTCTACCGACGCGCTCCTTGTTATCTTTGCCATAAACCTCATGAAAAAAGGGAAAGGTCCTATCCTTTCCCCTATCGTTTTAACAGTATATACTCTCCGCACGGTTTTGTCAAGCGTTTTAACGCGGTTGGCAAAAGCGGGTTCGTTTGGTCGTCGTCCGATTGCGGAAGCGGGCGGCTGTTTTGCGGACTGCCGGCGTTCGTTTGCGGGCGGGCGGCGATGTCAAAACGGGAAAACAGAGGCGGCTGCCGCGTTGAAAACGGGCGTTTTTGTGCGATTCAGGCCACTTTTTGGTTTTTGGCGGAGATTTCAGGCAAACGGCGGGCGGGGCGGAAAAGACGGCCGCACAAGTAATTGTGCGGCCGTGAACGGTGAGTTGTTATTCGGTTAAAACGGCGGCGGGTTCAGTCCGTGAGAACGAGCCTGTAAACGCTGTAACCCGTAAAGTCCACGAGACCGGCAAACCGATAACCGCCGTCGGTTATTTCCACGACTATCGGCGGAATGCCGTCGTTTATGTCGCGTATACCCTGAAAACCAGACGGTTCTTTGCCCACAACCGCAAAGATTCTGCCCTGCGTTTCCTTTACGGCTACGATTTCGGCTGTCATCTTGCGGACGTTCTGGGCCGCGGCGACGACCGTACAGCCCGCCGCTATGTCCGCCGCGGTAACAGTGCGGACGCTTCCGTTTTGGTTGATTTTAACCGTGCCGTCCTCGATGTAAGCGTGCGGGCGGGCGAGGGTTTCGAGGTAGGCGCGGTACTCCCGTTCGGCTGCCGCAAGCCGCTCTTCCGTGGCGTTTCCCTGCGTGGCCACGGCGCGGATAACGTTGCCCTCTCCGTCGCCGAAAATGTAGATTCCCGTGAGATTCAGGGCACTTTCCGCATTTGAAAGGTCAACGTCAAGCGTCTTACTGAGCCTCAGCATTCCGCCCTCGTACACGTATATATAAGTGTGCGCATCGTCAAACGTAACGGCGGCGTTGCCGCAGTTGAACTTGCGGAAATCACGCAGTTCGCCGCTGTAAACGCAGGTGGAAACCGAACGGGTTTGCGAGTCGAAAGCGACGAGGCTTTTTCCGTACGCCGAGTAGAAAACGCCGTTGTATTCGCCGCCCGCCTGAACGCTGCCCGTGAGCCCGACTGGGGCGTACACCACGTCCGACACGCCGTTTGCGGCGTAAGGCACGGCGAAGGCGTAGGACACGGACGGGGTTGTGTAGATGCCGTGGGCGGCCGTTTCGGTGCGGGCAAAGGTCATCTCCCCCTCCTCTCCGATACGCCGTGCGACGAGGTCGCCGAACCTGAAATAGCCCTGTTCGCAAAACACCGCGTCGGCGGCGACGATCCTGCACGTCCAGCCCTGTTGGTAATCGCGCAGGTTGTTGAGCTGGCCGGAAGAGAAGATTCCGCCGTCGTTGCCCGGCATGAAGTCGCCGTTCGCCCCGCTCCCCGAGGCACAGCCAAAAGACAGGAATAAACCCATTATTATCAATATAACACACAAAAATTTCTTCATATCATTCACCTTTGCCTTAGAGGCAGAACACCTGCCCGAGCATGGCGTAAAGCCTGCTTTGAGGCGTGGACGAAACGTAATTGTAGACGACGTAAGCGGTTTCCTCACCCGCCTTGACGACGGCGCGGGCACGGAACTCAAAGTAATCCTCGTGGGCGGTCATCTCTTCCTCTGCGGCGAACATGGCGTAGCCCGCCGCCGTAAATTCGCCCGCGGTAAACGCGCCCGCGTAACTTCCGCCCGCTATGACGGCCGCGACCGATAGGTAGGCGGCGTTGTCCGTTACGAACAGGTAGTAACCTTCCTGCGGAAAGCAGGTTCCCTCTAAACCAGAGGGCAGCCCGAGCCGCAAGCGGCCGAAAGAGGCCGCCGCCTGTTCCGCCGTGCAAGTGTACGGATTGGCCTTGCCGACGTCTCCGTCGCACCCGAAAAGCCCGTTGCAACTGAAAAATCCCGTGCAACCTGTCAGAAACAACGCGGCCGCGGCGATGAGAAAGAGCCGCTTCACGCCCGTGCCCCCGCCAAGATTAAGGTTTGCATTACGGACAGCAGTTCGCAATCGGGGTTGGTGGAAGAATAGCCGTATTCCACGAAATAACGCCCGTTTTCGGTTTCCGCCACCGCGCGCGCGTCAAATATATAACAGTCCTCCATGGCGGTTGTGGAGACGCTGTAGGTTACGGGAACGCCCTCCACAGTTGCCGTCCGCCAGTCGCCGCCCGCCTCAAAGGGGCCGTCGCCCTCGATGACGACGGTTATCTTAAGGTTGTACACGGTGTCCACGTCTACCGAGAAGGAGCGGTCGGTCATCACGCTGACGCTGCGCACGCCTATCCCGTTGCCGCTGAGCGTACCGACGAGCGTGTTTTTGAGAGTTTGAAGGTTGCGGTAAGGGCGCATGAGGACAAAGCCCGCCCCCACCGCCACGACGAGGGCGAGGCAGGCGGCCGCCGCCGAAATCATGGCCGTGCGAAAGTGCGTTGGTCTTGCCGAACGCGCGGCCGCGGGGCTTGACGAAACTGCGGAAAGGCCGTTTTCTTCTACGAGCCTGCCGTAAAGTCCGCCGCTTGCGTCGATTATTCTCTTTTCATCTGCCCGTTTTATGGCTTTAAGTTTTGTCTTTATCATCTTTGAGCGCCTTGGCAAGTTTTTTGAGTGCACGCGAATATTTCTGACGGGTTGCGCCGTAGCCCGCGTGGAGCATAGCGGCGGCTTCTTTAAGCGAATATCCCTCCCAAATCACGAGGGAAACGACGGCCGCGTCGTCCGCGGGGAGCAGAGAAAGCAGCGAGAAGAACCGCGATTCCGCCGCCACCCCGTCGGTGATGTAAGGATAGCCGTCGGCTTCCGCCCTTGCAAACGGCAATTCGCCCACGGGCACCGAACGGTCCTTTTTTATCATGTCGAGGACGATGTTGTCGGTTATCCTGTAAATCCACGCCGTCGGGTTTTCCACCCACGGCGGGTTTTTCATGGCTATGAGTTTGGTAAAAAGTTCGTGCGCAACGTCCTCCGCGTCCGCCTTTTTACCAAACCGCCCTATTACCCGCAGTTTTATTATGGGGAGGTAGAATTCGTAAATTTTGCGAAAACTCCTCTCGTTTGTGGAAATCGAACCGAGCAAACGGTTAAATTCCTCTGCCTTCATGGAAACGCTTATATTCCTTATTACTTATATAGACTGTAAAAAACCGCATTCTGTTACGCGAACGCTGAATTTTGGGTAAATTTTGCGGCCGCCGCCTTTGGGTTGGCGGTTTTGGCGTTTTGTTTGCCGGTGTAAGCCGCCGCCTCGGGGTTGGCGGTTTTGGCGGGAAGAACGCCCCACCGATATTATAACACAAATCGGGCGTTCAATCAACAAAACCGCGGGGGGGTGAAGCAGACGGGGTTTATGGCTGAGACTGAGCGTACGGAAACGACGCGGGCGGGGCTTATGGGCGGCGTTAAACACACAAAATAAGGTGCGCAGATGGGTGTTGCGGACGGCGGAACACACACGAAAAAAGGCGTTCACACGGGGCTTACGGACGGCGGAAAAAGCGGCAAAACGCAAAAAATTAAAAAATTTTTTGGGCAACGGGGCCGAAACGGTTGCCTTTTTTTGGGAAATAGTATATATTGTTATAGCACCGAGGTGTAGCGCAGTTTGGTAGCGCGCTTGGTTCGGGACCAAGAGGTCGTGAGTTCGAGTCTCGTCACCTCGACCAGATAAGAATGAGTTGAGTCGCTTTTAAGCTCAGCCCATTCTTTTTTTTATGTGATTTTTTGAATTTGTTTTTATGTGATTTTTTATAATTTGCC
>CANQUN010000064.1 GCA_947627065.1 uncultured Clostridia bacterium | reverse complement strand
GTAACTCTTTTCGTCAAGTTCGGCAATTCTCATACCGTTGGCGTCGGCGGCAAGGTGCTTGGCACGGATATCCATGGCTACCTTTGCGAGATAGAGGTTGGTGCCGATTCCGCAGGTGGCGGTAATGCCCGTTGCCGTAAACACGTCCCGCATCATCTTCCTTGCAAATTCGTTTGCGGTAAGTTTGCCCGTTTTGATGTAATCGGTTACGTCCATAAACACCTCGTCTATGGAATATACGTGGATATCTTCGGGCGAGACGTATTTGAGATATATTTCGTATATCGCCGCGCTGTATTTCATGTAATGCGCCATCCGTGGCGGCGCGATTATATAGTCCAAAGCAAGCGAAGGATTTTCGCCAAGTTCCTTGGAACTTGAAGATTTTCCGTTGAGTTTGCCCCTTGCCGCCCTCTTTCTCGCCGCGTTGATTTCAGAAACTTTCTGCACGACCTCAAAGAGCCTTGCCCTGCCCGGAATGCCGTACGCTTTAAGCGCGGGAGAAACGGCGAGGCATATCGTTTTTTCGGTTCTGCTCTCGTCCGCCACCACGAGGTTTACGTCCAGCGGGTCAAGCCCGCGTTCGACGCATTCGACCGAAGCGTAGAAGGATTTGAGATCTATTGCGACGTACGTCCTCTCCTTCACGCTCTCCCTCCCCAAGGCGGATTTTCTCCCGCCGTTTTAATGCAGAACTTTATAACGTCAACGCCGAGTTTGGAAGCCGCCCACGCACACAACTCTGGCGTGTCGTAAACGGCGTACACGGCGCTGCCGCTTCCGCTCATGGAAACGAGGCGCGGACCCAGAGACAGCAACTGCCCGTACAACTTGGCAACGCGCGGGTTGAGCGCGGCGCACGGAGCGTAGAGCGCGTTGAACACTTCCCTTTTGCCGTACGCGGAAATGTCCGTTTGCAAGGCGCCTTCCATGGCTTGAGAATCGAAGCCGACGGCGGGATATCCACCCTTGTCAAATTCCTTGAAAACATCGGCCGTAGAAACCGAATCCTGCGGTATGGCAATGAGAATGTACAGCGGATTGGCAAGGGCGAATCTCTTTGCAACGCTCCCTCTCCCCGTAAGCACGGCCGCGCCCCCGCCAAGCAAGAACTCTCCGTCCGAACTCAACGAACGGATGAGCGGCAGCGGCTGTTCTTCGGTTTCGTAAGCGTCGGCCATGGCAAGGGCGGCGGCAACTATATCCGCCGAACTGCCGCCCAGCCCGCTCCCCACGGGAATGTTCTTTTCAAGCGTAACGTCTGCTCCGTTCGTCCCGTACGTTTCCATGAAACGGGCAACCGTGCGGTAAACGTTGTTGTCGGCTTCGGGAATGTACGCGCCGTAACCTCTGACGTTAAGGGTAATGCGCTTGTCCCGCCGCGGGCGTACGGTAACGGAATCGTTGAGATCAATCGCTACAACGACCGTATCGAGAGAGTGAAATTCACCCTCCCGACCGCATACGTTCAGTCCTAAATTGATCTTTCCGTTTACCTTACGTTTTACGCTTTTCATTTGCAATTTTTATTTTATATATTTCTGTACACTATTATGCGTTCGCTTCCGCAGAGCGGGAACTTTACGTCGGGGTTGAGTTCGGCTATCTTTTCGGCGCTTACGCCAAGTTCCTTGCACACTTCCCACAGCGTGTCGTTTCCGCGCGCTATGTAAACGCTTATCGCGTTGTCCTTGGGCGTCTTTTCCGCACCGACGGTTATGTCGGTAACGGCGTGGAATCTTACTTCGGAACACTCCATCACGTTTATCCTGAGCACGGCCTCGAATTCGGCAAAAGCCCTGACGCGGTAATTGAAACTCTCCACCCCGACGGTGAGATGCACGGCGCCGCTCTTGAATGATGGGGCACTTCAAACGGCATGACGGCACGTTCGCCCGCGAGCGAACCTTGCTCATCGTAGATTACCGTTGCGGTTAAAAGGCCGTTTATAGTGCCGTTCTCCGCGTTTACGCTGACGCCTTCCACCCTCTCGCAGATGACTGCAACAACTTCTCTGCCGTCGGCGTTGAAGTCGGTTTTACCCGAAACGCGCTCGTTTATACAGTACCCCGCGGTTGCCGAAACAGCCGTGAAATCCGCAACCGTAACGGCAAGTTCGTTGATGGGAGAATAAGCGTCCCTCACGAATTTTTCCGTGTGCGTTTGGGTAACGCAGGCGTACGCGTCCAGATCGACGGACACGATGACCGTGCTGGAATTCTTTTCCTCGTCGACCACCACTTTGAATGCGCTTTTTGCCACGGCCGCGCGGGCGTAGGCCTGCATTTCGGGCGAGGCGGCGGGCATTTCCAACTCGAGCCTGAACGGAACGCCCCTACTCTCTTTGATTATATCATTTTTTTCGGTGTTTTGCAACACAGTCATGGACAAAAATACCGTTCCGTCCAAAATAACCACGCCAAGCCCGCTCTTCACCTCGGTAAGGCTCACGGTTTCCGTATGCGCCACGATATCCTTGACGGGATAGTTAAGTTCAAATTCGTCATCCGTCTGCAACACGCCCCTGCCGCAGCCCGCAACGGAGGAGAATTCTTTGTCTTCATAATCGCAAAGAATATCCTCTCCTCCCGTGAACACGGACGCGCGGACGGTCGTTTCGGTAACTATTTCGGTGGTGACGGACGCGTTGACGACGTAACTTCCGTTGACAAACTTAATCTCTTCGTCCGAAACGGAATAATCGGCATATCTTATGCCCGCGGCGTCGCACTCCGCCTTGTTGGAAAACTCCACCCCGCATTCGGTCTTGCGCAAGGCTCCGCTCTCGCTCTCGTAAACGATCTGAAACACCGCCCTGCCGCTGAAGCGTATCTCTCCGTCCGTTATTTCTTCGCCGACGGATGAAGCCGTTCCCTTGACGGCAAGCACCTTTTTTATTTCCTCATCGGGATTTATCTTGCACTCGACCTCCGTACGCCTGACGGCAAGTCCCTCTCCCGAAAAGTTCCGTTCCTCGAAATTCGGTTGAACCGACATCTCACATACCTCCATCTGGTTATATTCTATTTTATTGCCGCATTCCGCGCTTTATGCTTGCGCGAAAGCCCGAATTGTGATATAATTCGGATATGCGCTTCGATTTTTATCTCATAGATGCCGACGATACCGTCCTCGACTTCGGCGCCGCCGAGAAAAAGGCCTTTTTCAAGACGGTTTCCGACTTCGGGTACGAAAGCGGCGACGGGGATTACGAGACTTACAAAGACATCAACCACTCCTTATGGAAAGCGTTTGAATTGGGTAAAATTACCATGACGGAACTTCGGGAAAGGCGGTTTGGGCTGTTCTTTCAAAAGACGCGCTCCGCCGATGCACCCGAGAATTTTTCCGCAGCGTACGAAAGCAACCTTTCCCTCTTCGGAGACGTGTTTGACGACGGCGTGAGGGAGACGCTTGCCGCGCTGTCTCTTGGCGCCCGCCTTTTCATAATATCCAACGGCATTGCCGAAATACAGGAAAAAAGGCTTAAATCGTCGGGGCTTGCGGGTTATTTTGAAAAATGCTTTCTCTCATCCGTCATCGGCTGCAGAAAACCCGACAAACGCTTTTTTGACTTTGTGGAAGCGAACATTGCGGGCTTTGACAAGAGCCGCGCGCTCGTGGTGGGCGACTCGCTCACCGCGGATATACCCGCGGCGGCATTCGGTTACAAAACCTGCTATATAAACAGAAAAAAACTCCCCGCATTGGGAGAGTATAAACCAGATTATATAATAACGAGATTCGACGAATTGGCGAATCTTTAAGGAGAATTTATGAATATTAAATTACAGAAATTGAACCCTTACGCAAAGACCCCCACTTACGGTTCCTCCTGCTCGGCTGGCGCCGATCTTTACGCCGCCACCGAGGACAACATAGACGTTCAGCCCGGGGAAACCGTGATTGTGCCCACGGGAATTGCCGTTGAGATTCCCGACGGTTACGTGGGACTCGTGTACGCCAGAAGCGGCATTGCTACCAAAAAAGGGCTTGCCCCCGCAAACAAAGTCGGCGTTATCGACTCCGATTACAGGGGCGAACTGAAAGTCGTTTTATACAACCATTCTTCGGCTCCCGCGGTGGTCGAGAGCGGCGAACGCATAGCCCAGCTCATTATTACCCCCTATCTCAAATGCGAATTTACCGAAACGGATTCGCTTTCCGACACCGCACGCGGGGGCAACGGCTTTGGCTCCACGGGCAGATAATCACTCGTATTTTATACTTCTCGTAAACAGACCCGCAACGGCCTTTTCGGGCGTGACGCCGTTGTATATCACGTCGTACACGGCCCTGCATATCGGCAGGTCAACGTTGCGTTCATCACCCATCTTGACAAGGGCTTTTACGGTGTAACACCCTTCGGCAAGGCAATCGAATTTCTCGCCTTTGACGAGTTTTTCTCCAAACATCCTGTTGTGGCTGAATTCGGAAAACACTGTCGCCTCGTAATCGCCGAGATGGCACAGCCCGTAAGCGCTGTTTTCATCGCCGCCCATCGCTTTGATGAGGCGGCCTATTTCTCTCGCTCCCCTCGACATCAGCGCGCCCTTGAGAGTGGAAAGAGAAAGCCCGTCGAGTATGCCCGCGGCGATTCCCACCACATTTTTGGCGGCCGCGCCTATCTCGTTGCCCACGAGATCCCTACCGTAATAAAAACGTATGAGTTCGCTCGTGAAATTTTCCACGAGATAATGTTTGAGCTGCTCGTCCTCGCTGTCTATCACCATGCAGTTGGGTATTCCCCTGTAAAATTCCTGCACGTGCCCCGGCCCGAGCCAGACGGCCACGCGGCATGACGGCAGGCCTTTTTTTGCTATTACGGAAAGCCTCTCCCCCGTCTCCACGTCTATACCCTTCATGCAGAGCACGATTATCCCGTCTTTGACTCCTACGCCCTTCAATTCGTCCACAAGGCCTTTAAGCCCCTGCGATGGAATGGAGATGAGCAGGACCTCTCTGTCCTTGACGGCCTCGGCAAGATCGGTGCAAAGGACTATATCTTCGGGGAGAGTTATGTAATCCCCCTTTCTGTCGGCAAGGTATTTACCCATCGCCGAGGACGTGGGCCTGCCGTAAAGGCACACTTCGTGCCCCGTTTTATTGAGATACCATGCGATGCAGGAACCCCATCTCCCGGGACCTATCACGGTTACTTTCATATTTTTACCTCAAAAAGGAATGACGCCCAAACCTTCGAGCAAGATTTTTATTCCGATTATTATAAGGACAATGCCGCCAAAGATTTCCGCCTTGCTTTTAAGTTTCGTTCCTATCCTGAACCCGCAATACGCGCCCAGCAAGGACAGCACGAGCGTTATCGCCCCGATTATGAGAACTGAAATCCATATATTCACGTCGGAAAACGAAAAAGTTACGCCCACGGCCAGCGCGTCTATACTCGTGGCGACGGCCTGAACAAGCAGCCGCTTTATGCCAAGCCCGCCCGCAGTGTCCTCTTTTTCTTTCCCGAAAGAATCCACTATCATCTTTCCCCCGAGAAAAACGAGAAGCGCAAAAGCGATCCAATGGTCAAACTTGTCTATATAACCGCTGAACTGAATGCCGACCGCCCAGCCGATGACGGGCATTACCGCCTGAAACAGCGCAAACATCAACGCCGCGCCAAACGCCTGACGGATATTGAATTTTTTCATCTTCAGGCCGTTGGATATCGCAACCGCGCACGCGTCCATTGCAAGCCCGACACCGATTACGGCAACATCGGCAAATCCCATAATTTCTCCGAGGGATAATGTATTCCATCCGCCCGCTGCGTATGACGGATTGTCCGCCGTGTATGACGGATTACCCATCGCGCATGACGGATTATCTTTCATTATATACCATGCCGCCCGCATTGTCAAACGAAAACGTCATGGGTAATTTCCTCGGGTTTCCCGTGCGTTTTGGGTTTCGATTTGGCGGATTGTTGATAAAATCGCTTTACAGCAAACGAATTTCATGCTATAATAACAAAAGAGCGACGGGATGTTCCTTGCCAAACCATCCCAGTTGCGGTCCGCCGTTGCGGAAGGGCACAGAGTGCTTAAAAAACAAGGAGGCTTCTCATGAAGCGTTTTAAGAATTATTTTCAGGATACGGTCGTTCTTTTAAGATCCGTTCCTCCACTTCTCTTTTCCCTATTTATTCTATCCGTATTTGCGATGAATCTCCTCGCAAACAAAAGCCTGAACCTACCCTTTGATTGGCTCGCCCTCGATTGCGGGATAATCGTCTCCTGGGTGGCTTTTTTGTGCATGGACATTCTCACAAAGCATTTCGGGCCGAAGGCTGCAACCACCCTGTCCGTGGCGGCGATAGCCATCAACCTGCTGGCCTGCCTCGTGCTGTTTATTGCAAAACTCATCCCGGGAACGTGGGGCGCTTTTTACGATTACGGCGAAAACGAGGTTGTAAACCAAGCCCTCGATTCTACCTTCGGGGGCACATGGTACGTGCTGTTCGGCAGCACGGTGGCCTTTATCGCCTCGGCATTCGTAAACAATTTTTCAAATTGGAGCATAGGCAAACTTTTCCGCAAGAACCCCGACGGATTTGGCGCTTACGCCTGCCGCACTTACCTTTCCACCGCCGTGGGGCAATTTGCCGACAACTTGATATTTGCTCTTATCGTAAGCCTCAATTTCTTCGGTTGGTCCATAACGCAATGCCTGACCTGCGCCGCCACGGGCATGGTTGCCGAACTTGTAGTAGAGGCCGTTTTCTCCCCTCTCGGCTACCGCGTGGTCAGGCGTTGGCAAAAGGACGGCACGGGCAAGGAATATCTCGACAGAATAAACCGAACCGACGCATCGGTCAAGGAGCGGACATGAAAGTTTTGATAACGGGTTCCTCATGCGGAATCGGCAAGGCCGCAGCCCAAAAATTCCTCTTTGAAGGGCACGACGTAACGGGCATTGACGTCCGACCCGCGTCGCTCTCCCACCCGCGTTACAGCCACGTCGTGTGCGACATTTCCGCGGGTCCTCTCCCCGATATCCCCGGCGTTGAGATACTGATAAACAACGCGGGCGTGCAGAACAGCGGCAGGGACATAGACGTAAACCTCAAGGGGACTATTTCGGTTACCGAAAAGTACGGCTTCGGCAATGCCGTAAAAAGCGTGCTGTTCGTCGCTTCGGCAAGCGCGTCCACGGGCGCGGAATTTCCAGAATACGCCGCAAGCAAGGGCGGCATGGTTTCTTACATGAAGAACGCCGCGCTGCGCCTTGCCGGGCAAAAGGCGACCTGCAACAGCATATCACCGGGCGGCGTTACCACCGAACTCAACCGTCCCGTGATGGACGACGGGGAAAAGTGGAAAAAGATAATGGTCCTCACCCCCCTCGGCAAATGGGCAACGCCCGAGGAGATTGCCGAATGGATATACTTTCTCACCGTGATAAACAAATCCATGACCGGGCAGGACCTCATCATAGACAACGGCGAATCCACCGACGCCCACTTCGTGTGGTAACCGCCGCAATCCGCAGATCGGCAAATCGTCGGAATTAGTCAATATTTTTTGCGTATTTACTTGCAAATAGAATAAAAATGCGTTACAATCAAAACAGTTACACAAAAGGAGTATATATTATAAAAAGAGTAATTTTGATTATGTGCTGCCTCGTCTTATGTTTCGGTTTTTCTTCATGCGGACTTCTGGGTAAAATTGTCAACAACTACAACTACACACAAACGGAAAATGCGGTAAAAGAAGGAAATATGCGTGCCGTCAAGGGATTGGCTGTTTCCTATATCCTTGGACATCCTGAAATGATGGAAGGAGCAGACTGTTGGTATGCCTATGCAGAAGTAAGCCCCACTGGCGAGATCAAATATATGCGTGTCAGTGCGGATAAGACAGAAGCCTGGGGCGCCGAGTACATGGGCGGAGAGGACGGCATTAAAGATGAAGATGACAATTACAGAATTTATATTATAATTCAAGGTGTATCGGAGGGAATCACATCATCACAAATATCATAATCATGTTTTCACGGCAAAATGCTTAAAATCCATACAGCATTTTTTGCGTGATGAACAACAACTACACTCTCCCTCATGGGCGACACGAAAATGCGGACAGAGTACCCTCTGCCCGCCTTTCACATACATTTTAATAAAAACCAAGCGTCGGAGAAAACACAATTGTGCTTAAAAACCCGCGAGGCGAAATCTACGTTACGCTTACAAAAAAGCCCGCGAGGAGAAATTGCCTGCAATTTATCCGAGCGGAAAGGAGGAGAATGCAACCCCAAAAACACCGACGCGGAAAATTATGAAATAATTTAACGCATCGGAAACAAACAGGGTTTCATATCCTCCTATTTTTTATTCGCTTCGATCCATTTGGCATAAAGATATATGCCTGTATAAGGTCTTATTCCT
>CANQUN010000063.1 GCA_947627065.1 uncultured Clostridia bacterium | reverse complement strand
GATTACGGGGGGCAGGAACAGAATGGGCTTTTTCATGACGTTGGGAATCTGCAGCATGCTCGTGCCCAGACCCTGCGAGACGAGGCCGCCCCAGCCGTTTTCCTTGAACGACATGACGGCAAAGCCCACCATGTGGCAGGCGCAGCCGACGACGGCCGCGCCGCCCGCGAGGTACATGTTGTATTCCATGCCCTGAGCGGGTGCCGAGGCGATTGCCACCCAGATTGCCGCAGACGACGTGGGAAGGGTGAGCAGCATTCCCATGGCGACGGCGATGACGACACCCATTACGAAGGGCACCGCGCCCGTGGCAATGGCGATTCCGCGGCTTAACAGAGCGATGAGATATATGAAGGGCAGGGAGACGAAGCAACCCAAAAAAGCCCCTAAAACGCAGGTTATCGGCACAATCAGTATATCAAGCCGAGTTTTGCCCGCGACCAGAAATCCGATTTCCGTTGCCATGAGCGAGCACACGTACGCGCTTATCGGGTTGCCCGGTTTGCCCGCGGCGAGAGACAGAGCCAGCCCTTCGAGCGTGCCGTCGAGTCTGACCGACATGGAGTTGTAAGCGACGGTCGCCCCTATCATCTGTTCGGCATAAGCGCCGATGAAGCCCGCGGCGATGGCCGAGAGCATGACGAGGGCGGGCGCTTTGAGACGGTGGGCGATGCCCGCGCCTATCCCCGCGCCCATCAGGACGCTTGCAACGTTGCCGAACAGCACGAACAGTCGGCCGACGGTGTTGTCCCCTATTATCTGCCCGCCTATCGTTTTGAGAATGGTGCCGATGATGAGGGTTACAAACAGGCCGTGCGCCATTCCCGTGAACGCTTCTATAAACCACCTGCGAGGCAGGCCTTTGAAATAGGCGGCAGCCTTCTGCCCCACGGTCTGCGGGGCTGCGGTTTGTTGGGTTGCAGTTTCAGTGGTTGCGGCTTGCGGGGTTTGCTGTGCCGCACCGTCGTGTTGACGGGCCTCGGGTTGGGGTGTTTGGTTCAACCCGCATTCACGTGCAGGGTCTTGCTTGGTTTTATCGTTTTGAATATTGTCGGCTTTCATTCTGCCTCCTCCCCCGTGCCGAGCGACATTATCTTGACGAGGCAGTTATCCACCCTGTCGCACGACGTGAGGTAATATTTGATTCCGTTTTTGACGACCACGGGGTCGCTGCGGCAGTCCTTTCCGTGCAGGTGGCCGTAGACGACGGCGGTTACGCCGAATTTTTCGAATATCTCGGTAAACAGCGACGGTTCGCGCCTGACGTTGAACGGCGGGTAGTGTATCATGCAGATCACGGCGTCCCCCTCCTGCCGTTCGCGGTTGACGGCGGCAAATGCGAGTTTGAGCCGCTCGGCTTCACGAAGGTAAATCTTTCTGTCCTGTTCGTGAAAGTCGGGGCTGCCTTCCACCGCCCAGCCGCGCGAGCCGCACACGACTACGCCGGGGAAGCGCAGGCAGTCGTTTTGCAGGCAGAACATTCCCTCGGGCAGAACCGCGCGGATACGCGTGATGCCGTTCCACCAATAATCGTGGTTGCCGCGTATCAGAATTTTTTTGCCGGGCAGGGCGGCAATGGTGTTGAGGTCGCACACGGCGTCCTCGAGTTTCATCGCCCAGCTTATGTCGCCCGCTATCAGCACGATGTCGTCGGGTCCGACTTTGGAAAGCCAGTCCGCGGTTATCTTTTCCATGTAGTTTTCCCAGCGCGCTCCGAACACTTCCATCGGCTTGGGGTCGCAGGACGAAAGGTGCAAATCGCTTATGGCGTATATGTCCATAATCTTGTCTCCGATAATATTATACAACAAATCCGCCCGCAACTCAAACGAATTGAGCGGTGAATTGCACATTGTGCGGGAAAAATGGCGGAATAAAAGTCCGAGAAAACGGTGAAAAAATCGGGGTGGGCAGTTAGAAAAAGGCCGGATATCAGGAAAGAAACGGTGGCGGGGCACATTTTGGTTGGCGGCAAAAAAAGGCCGGATATCCGAAAAGGGTTGGTGACGGAGCACATTTGAGTTGGCGGCAAAAAAAGGCCGGATATCCGAAAAGGGTTGGTGACGGAGCACATTTGAGTTGGCGGCAAAAAAAGGCTGGATATCAGGAAGGGAACGGTGGCGGAACAATAGCCTGAAAAAATGGCAGAGTATATCGGGGTGGGTAGCTAGAAAAACCAACAAACCGCGGCGGGAAAACCCGACCGCGGCCTGTTGAAAGGAATATATAAAGAAGTAAGGGGCAATGGCTTTTTGTTTACGACTATATTTTAACATTTGTAGATTAACTTTTTAATAACTTTACGTTAAGTTTCTATTAACTTTATAAAAAATTTATCGTTTTTTGGTGGACGATGACGGCGAGGAAAAAAGGGTTGCGGGCGGGTTATTGAGTTCTGCCCACCTCAGGCGCATACGCGCCAGCCCCTCCTTGGGAGGGGCCAAAAAAACTGAGACAATGACCCAAAAAGGTGCCAAGAACGGGTGGGTGAGTTTGTTCCCGAACGGGTACGGGAAAACGTAAGGCGGCGTAAGGCGAGAAAACGAGCGGGATTATTCAGAAAGCCGAAAATCACATGTGCGGGGCGGGTTAGTGCGGGGAGAGTTCGATGGCGAGGACGCCGCAGCGGCGGATTTCTTCGGCGGGGTAGAAGGCGGCCATGTCGGCGGGGTCTGCGGCGGCAGACGGCGAGTAGCCGAGCGCGGCCTTGGGATAGTGCGCGTAGAGCGAGGCGAAATCGGCAAAGCGGGTGAGGCCGACGACCTTGCGGGTGATTTTTTCGGCCGTCTCGGTGTTTTCAAATTCGACGGTATCCCCCGCTTTTATCTTTGCCCTCTTCTCGTCGAACAGGCGCATTTCGACAGTCTTTGTTCCGCTTGCCACGGCGGCGAACGCCCAGGGGACGAGTTTCATACAGTGCGTCATGAGTTTCTCCTTTGTGCCCG
Organism: uncultured Clostridia bacterium; assembly: GCA_947627065.1. Lineage (GTDB taxonomy): Bacteria > Bacillota > Clostridia > Christensenellales > Borkfalkiaceae > RGIG3732. Next base: position 6,334 of record CANQUN010000063.1, on the reverse strand, counting down.
CAACGGGGCGGATTTTGTGTGTGCGGAAGTGAAAAACGGAGACCTGCCAAAAGGTAAAATCCCCGTTTTTTGTGAGATTCGGGCCACTTTTCGCTTTGGTGCGCCGAGCGGAGTGGCGGGCGGGTTGTTGGGGTCTGCCCACCTCAGGCGCGTGCGCGCCAGCCCCTCCTTGGGAGGGGCCAAGAAAATAAAATGAAACAACGACGCGAGGAGGGGCCAAGAGTGGCGATTACAATAGCGTTAAAATCAAGTTGAGCACAGTGGCGGTTACATCAGCGTTACGGTGAGGTTGGCCGTCGGCGTTGATATGGGCGTTATTATCAGGTTCTTTACAATAGCGTTACTATGAGGTTGGAGGCGATGACGACGAGGACGAGGGCGATGGGGTAAGTGGAAGCGTAAGCCCCGGCGACGTCTTCGGTGCCGGCGGCGTCTATCAGAGAGCCGAGCGCGGGTGTGGAAGTCATTCCGCCGCAGATGGAACCGAGGTTGTTGAACAGCGAGATTTTGAGCACGCGTTTGGCAAACACGAAGCCGACGACCATGGGCAACATTGTCATTACAACGCCCGCGATGAAGCCGTAGAGGATTATCATGGGACCGAATGCGGAGGCGGTTATTTCGCCGACGAGCGAAACGCCCCCTTCAACGCCCGCACCGATGAGAAAGAGCATGAGGCCGAATTCGCGGAAGGTCTTGACCGTCTTGTCGGGCACGCGCAGCGAGAGTTTGCCGATCTTGCCGAAATGCCCGATTATGAGCGCGACGATGAGCGGGCCGCCCGTGTTGCCAAGGCTGAATTTTGCGCCGTCGTAACCCGAACAACTGAGCGGAATGGTCAATGCACCGAGCAGTATTCCGAGTATAACCGCGAGCGAGAACGGGAAGAGGCCGAAGTGGTCGACCTCGAACAACTTTTGCCCGTCCACCCTGTGTTCGCCGCTGTGGACGTCGTGAATCTTCCTGCGTTCAAACTCGATGTCCACGCCGTGCATCTTGGGGATTATCTGCACGAACAGCACCACGCCCACGACGCCGAAGGGATAGGCGATGGCGTGGCCGAGGGCGACAAGCGCCTTTTCGGTCGTGGCTTCCTGCGCGGCGCTGAAGCCCGGGGTTGACGTGAGCGAACCAGACAGGATTCCGACCGAAAATTCGGATTCTATGCCCGGTATCAGCGTGAACAGCACGGCGAGCAGCGCGCCGACGGCTATTATTATGACGCCGATCAAAACGTAAGAAGTCGCGTTCTTTTTGAGGTCGTGGAAGAAGTTGGGACCCGCGACGAAGCCGACGGATGTTACGAACAGCACGAGGCCGATGTTCTGCACGTTCTTGTACGCCGTGAACACCGACGACGAGTTTCCGTTTATATAAAAGTATTTGAGGATGTCCTTGCCGTCAAGCCCCTTGAGGGTGAACAGGTAGCCGAACAGTATTGCCACGAGGAACACGCCCGCCGCCCCCAGCGACACGCCTTTGACGTGTATGCTGCCGAGAAGGTAGCCGAGCGCGGCGATGAGGAACACGCCGACGAGCACGGCCGTGAAGCCTTTGATGTCTATTACGTTCTGTACGCTGACGAGCAGCGTTTGCAAATCATTCATATTAAACCGCTCTTTGGTAAATTGATGTTGGTTGGTGAGGTTTGTAAGGTTGGTTTTGAGGGTGAACGTCGAGGGGCGAAATGAGGCAAAAGCGGCCTATTTCGCACATTATTCAAACTTTCTCGCGTACGACGGGAGCAGCACGGGCGACTCTTTTCCGCCGGATATCCCCGCGTTTTTGAGTTCCTTTTCAAACTGCTTTACGTGCTCTAACGTGAGCGGGGCGGGCGTTACGCCCTTGCTCTTTGCCGCCGCCTGTTTGCCCGCGTTACGGCCGAACACCACGACGTCGAGCAGAGAGTTGCCCATGAGACGGTTTCTGCCGTGAATGCCGCCGACGGCTTCGCCCGCGACGTACAGGTTTTCCACACACGACATTCCGTCCGCCGTTATGTCTATGCCGCCGTTCTGGTAGTGCAGCGTGGGATAGACGAGGATGGGCTGTTTGCGGATGTCTATTCCGTATTTGGAGAACATGCGCATCATTGCGGGAATGCGTTTTTCTATCGTGCCCTCGCCGCCGAGCATGTCGATCATTGGCGTGTCGAGCCAGACGCCGCAGCCCGAAGCGGTGGCAACGCCCTTTCCCCTCTCGGTGCATTCGCGGATGATGGCGGAAGCCGAGACGTCTCTCGTTTCAAGCGGGTTCATGAAGGCCTCGCCCTCGGCGTTTACGAGTTGGGCGCCGAGCGAACGCACCTTTTCGGTAACGAGCGCGCCGAATATCTGCGAAGGATAGGCCGCGCCCGTGGGGTGGTACTGCAAGGTGTCGGGATAGAGGAGTTTTGCACCCGCCCTGTAGGCGAGGACGAGTCCGTCCGCCGTTGCGCCGTAATGGTTGGACGTGGGAAAGCCCTGATAGTGCATTCTGCCCGCCCCGCCCGTGGCGATTACCACCGTCTTTGCGCGTGCGACGTAAAGTTCGTGCGTTTCCATGTTCATGAGAACGGCGCCCGCCGCCCTCCCCTTCTTGTCCTTTATGAGTTCGATGGCGGCGGTGAAGTCTACGACGGGGATGTTGAGGTTGAGCACCTCGTCCCTGAGCGTGCGCATGATCTCCGCGCCCGAGTAGTCCTTGGCGGCGTGCATGCGCTTTCTCGAAGTTCCGCCCCCGTGCGTGGTTATCATGGTGCCGTCGGGCTCCTTGTCAAATTCCACGCCGAGGTCGTTGAGCCACTTTATACATTCGGGCCCGTCCATGACGAGTTTTTTGAGAAGTTCGGGCTTGGCGGCAAAGTGTCCGCCGCCGAACGCGTCCAAATAGTGGCGGGCGGGGCTGTCGTTGGGTTTGTCGGCAGCCTGAATCCCCCCCTCTGCCATCATGGTATTGGCGTCGCCGATTCTGAGTTTGGTTACGACGAGTACGGAAGCGCCCGCCCTGCACGCTTCTATCGCGCAGGCAGAACCCGCACCGCCGCCGCCTATGACCAGCACGTCGGTATCGTAATCGGGTTTGGAAAGATCTATCTTTTTGCCGATGACGCGGCTCTTGCCCTGAAGTGCGGCGGCAAGTTCCACGGGGACTTTTTCTCCCTTGTTGGGACCTACCGAAAGAGTGGTGAATCCTTCCTCCCTGTAATCGGGGTGGAAGGCTTTGAGCACCTCTTCCTTTTCGTCCGCGCTCATGCGGGCAAGTTCTGCGTGCAGGCGGCTCTGTCTCGTTGCTTCGACCTTTTGGATCGAACGGAGCATTTCGGGTGTGTACATTTTTTCTCCTTTATTTTTCTATATCCCTCTTGTTGTAAAGTTCTTTGAGTTCGGAAAGGGGCTTGTTCATGATGTCCTCGATGAGGCCGTCGGCCTTGCCCTCGGCAATCTCCTTTACCCTGTCGAGAAGGTGGCCGCTTTCGGGGGCGATGTACTTGCCGTTGAGCCTGCGGGCGAGCATGGCGACCTGCGGATGGGATATGCCCGCGGGGCACCTTGCCGAACACACGCCGCACATTACGCAGTCAAAGGACTCTTCGGCACACTTGGCAAAATCGCCGCGCTGGGCGTAGGCTATGTACTGCATGACGTTGAGACCCTGCGTGCACGCCTTGGTGCAGGCGTTGCAGCCCACGCAGGCGTAGATTTCGGGATATAACTGAAGCATGACCGAATCCTCGGGTTTCATGTTTTGCAGTTCGTAATTCTTTTTGACAAGCGGAAAGAAGGGCAGGGTTGCGATGTACATTCCGTCCTCCACCTGCGTCTGGCAGGCGAGGCAGGCGTGAAGTTCCTGCTTGCCCTTTATCCTGTATATTGTAGCGCACGCACCGCAAAAGCCGTTTCTGCAGCCGCAGCCGCGCACGAGTTGGTAGCCCGCGTATTCCATAGCGCCCATTATTGTGAGCGACGAGGGCACGGCGTACTTCTTTCCGAAAATGTAAACGTCAACGAAATTTTCCATGGTAAATGTCCTGTTTTTGTGGGATTTAGGGGGTTTTTGTATTCTGCCGCGGTTTTGTCCGACAGGCCACGGTGGGGTAATATTCCGCCGCAGATTATCAGACAGGTCGCAGCAGTTTTTTAATATTCCGCCGCAGATTATCCAAACGGTCGCGGTGGTTTTAATATTCCGCGGGCAGTTCGTCCAGCTGGTCGCAGCGGAAAACAGGCCCGTCCTTGCAGACGTATTTGTCGCCTATGTTGCACCTGCCGCACTTGCCTATTCCGCACTTCATCCTCAGTTCCATGGTGGTGTAAACGCCCGTGCGTTCAAACCCCATTTCTACGAGGGCGGAGAGGGTGAATTTTATCATGATGGGCGGTCCGCACAGCAGCACGGTGTCGTGCGGGTCAAGCCCCACTTCCTTGACGAAGGCGGGCACGAAGCCGACGTGGCCGTTCCAACCTTCTTGCGGGCGGTCGGTGGTGAGGTGGACGGAAAAGTCCCGCTCGTTCTTCCACTCGTTTTCAATCTCTTCAAAGTCCACAAAGTCGTCCTTGGAGCGGGCGCCGTAAACCACGGTTACCCTGCCGTAATCCGAGCGCTTGGCGCGGACGTAGTTAATGACCGAACGCAGGGGCGCGAGGCCGATGCCGCCCGCTATGAACACGAGGTTCTTGCCCTTCAGTTCGCCGTCCACGGGAAAGCCGTTGCCGAAAGGCCCGCGCACGGTTATCTTTGCGTCCTTTTCCACCGAATGCAGCCATTCTGTGAGGCAGCCGCACTTTTTGATGGAAAACTCCATGTAATCGCGCTGTGTGGGCGAGGAGGTTATGGAGAACATGGCCTCTCCCACGCCGGGTACGGAGAGCATGGCGCACTGGCCCGGGATGTGTTCAAAGCACTTGCCGCCGCCCTCTGCCACCACGCGGAAGGTCTTGACGTCGGGCGTGTCCTTTCTTATGTCGGTGATTATCCCCACCGACGGTATGAGCATGTCTTTCATCTGTCGTTATCTCCAAAGGCCTTTATTACCTTTACTATATTTATGCCCGAAGGACACCGCTCGAGGCATCTGCCGCAGCCCACGCAGCCGAAGGTTCCGCCGTTGTTTGCGGGGTAGTACACGAGTTTGTGCATGAACCGCTGGCGGAAACGCTGCAGTTTTTCGGGGCGGGGCGTGCCGTGCGCCATCATGGTGAAGTCGCTGTACATACAACTGTCCCAGCAACGGTAACGCTGCACTCCGTTGCCCTTGTCAAAGTCCCTTATGTCGTAGCATTGGCAGGTGGGGCACGAGAAGGTGCAGGCGCCGCAGCCTATGCACGGGAGGGACAGATCCTTCCAAAGCGGAGAATTGAACTTTTCTAAAAGTTCGTCCTTTCCCCAGCCCGAAAGATCGAGGTTTTTGAGGGGAAGCGAGGCGGTGATTCTGCGTATGTTTTCGGCCTCGGCCGCCCGCTCTTTCTCGTCGGTTTGGGTGGCGGGGACGAGCAGGTTTTGCACCGATTTTGTGAGATTCAGGCCCTTTTCCGTGTTTGGGGTGAGATACAGTACGTCGCCCGAGAACATGGCGGTAACGTCTCCCGAAGGGGCCGCGGCGTCAATGCCGAAGGCCGAACAGAAGCAGGTTTCCTCGGGGCGGGAACAGCAGAGGGTTACCACCGTGCCGTGGTCGCGACGGCTCTTGTAGAAGGTATCTACGGGTTCGGAGAGGAACACGCTGTCGAGTATGGAAAAGGCAGCCGCGTCGCACCCGCGCACGCCGAACACGACGAAATCATCGGTTTCCCTCTCCGCTTCTGTAACCGTGAGGTTGCCGCCGCGGGTGTCGAAGGAAACGATGTCCTCGCACTGGGGAAAGAAAACTTCCTTTGCGGACTTAACCGTCTTTAACGTGTCAAGATCGAAGGCCGCGTCCTCTCCCCACAAGGCGAAATCGGTCTTGCCCGAAAATGTGCACGGGAGATAGAGTTTCTGCTTTGCGGCAATGGCGGAAAAGAGACCGCCGAGTTGATTTTTTTGGATTTTATACGTCATTTTTCACCGCCTTTATCCGAAACGACGGAAGGTTCGGCATCTTCTTTTTCATACCTTAAAAGGGGTGCGGGCGACACGTCGTCCTCACCGGCTTTGTACTCGCCGTAAAGTTCGTCTATGTCCTTTATGAATTTTCGGTTGAGAAGGTGGAGCGGAATGCCCTGCGGGCACACCCTTGAACATTCTCCGCAGTCGGTACACCTGCCCGCCACGTGGAAGGCGCGGATGATGTGGTACATCTGTTCTTCAAACATGTCGGGAGCGGCCTTGCCGGCTATACCCGAGCGCGGGTTGTCGAACACGCACTGCCGACATG
>CANQUN010000062.1 GCA_947627065.1 uncultured Clostridia bacterium | reverse complement strand
AAGGAATGGTCTGCTCGTCCCCCTCCGAGGCGTAGAGGACGGTCCGATCGGTCCCGACGGCGAGCCGAACCTCTCCGCCGGTGTACAGCCCGTCCACCTTGACGTAGCCGCTGACCGGCTGCCCGTCGGCGGTCGCGGGACTGGCGGAGACGGCGTAGAAACGCGTCCCGTCCGGTCCGGTGTAGACCTCCTTGGAGATGACCTTGACCGGCTGCCCCGGGTTCAGCTTCCCGAGCGACGGGGACGAAAGATCCGGCGAACGGTAGACCTGCCGGGTCGCCGAACGGTCCAGAACGTTCGCGTCCACCTCGACCACGCAGCAGGCTTCCTTGCCGTTGTAGACCGCCGTGACCAGGGCGAACCCCTGCCGCTTCGCGGTCACCTTGCCGTTCTGGTCCACCGACGCGACCTCGGGGCGGTCGCTCGACCACCGCACGTCCAGCTTCGCCGACGTCGAGGGGTAGGCGTTCGCCTGCAGCGTCACCGTCCCGCCGACGTCCAGCTGGACCCGGGAACGGTCCATGATCATCCCGAACACCCCGTTTTCGTCCGCTTCGACCTCGTCGAGCTGGTCAAGCCCGTACTTCTCGATGAAGCCGATCAGCCTTTCCGCGTAGGTGCTGCTGTTGCCCGCGTAGCCGGATTCCTGGATGGCGTAGGCGGCTTCCTCGTAGTCCTCCGCCGCCAGGACGTCCTCGTACTTGCTCTCCGCGTGGAACAGGGCGGAATGGTCGGCAATGCCTTCCTCCCAACTGTCGTAGGCACGCCAGAGCCCGGAACGGAGCGTCGAGGCGTCGTTGAGCATCGCCGCGTCCGCGTAGCTGTTGTACAGCTCGTTCGTCGGCTCGAGAAAGACCTTGCCGCCCCAGTTGGCATACGCCTTGATGCCGAAATGGTTCTGGGCGATGATGGAGATCGGGTAGGAGCAGTTCCCGCCTTCGTAGATCGCCTGCCCCGCCGTGATGGACGGGAGCACGCCGTTGTCGTAGCCGTCCTTCAGGGCGATGGACATGACCGTCCGCAGGAAAACGGTTTCCCAGCGGTTCAGCGAGGACAGACCGGAATAATCGATGCCTTCCGCCTTCGCCCGGACCGTCCACGCGCCGCAGACGAGCAGCAACGCGAGCAGGAACGCGGTCAGCCGCGTTCGCGACCCGACCGACGGAGCGGTTTTTGTGGTTTGGTTCGTGGGATACATGGTATGGACATTCCTTTCGTGGGGTGGGGTGTGTGTTGGGGTGTGTGCGTTGGGTGTGCGTGTAGGTGTGTGCGTTGGTTTTTCCCCGTCCCCCGTGGTGGTGGGGTATATGTGTAGGCTTGTATGGGTATGCGTAGGTTTGTTGGGGGTCGTTGGGGGTCGTTTGCCCCCCCGTGTTGGAGTTGTCCCTTTTGTGGGGTCGTTGTGAGGGTGTGCGTTTCGTTTGGGTGTATTTGCTTCGTTGTGGTTTCCCCGCCCTCCCCGTGGTGGGGTGGGTGTAGGTGTATACGTATATGTAGGTTTGTTTCGTTGGGGTGTGTGCGTGGTTTTTCCCCGCCCCCGTGGTGTGGGGGTTGTAATATTTGTAATATATGTGGGTTTGTATGGGTTTCGTAGGTTTGTTGGGGTTCGTTGGGGGTCGTTTGCCCCCCGTGTTGGAGTTGTCCCTTTTGGGGTGTTCCTTTTGGGGGGTTCCTTTTGTGGGGTGTGTGCGTGGTTTTTCCCCGCCCCCGTGGTGGGGGGTGTGTAGGTGTATACGTATATGTAGGTTTGTTTCGTTGGGGTTTGTGCGTGTTTTTTCCCCGCCCCCCCGTGGTGTGGGGTGTATGTGTAGGTTTGTATAGGTATGCGTAGGTTTGTTGGGTTCGTTGGGGGTCGTTTGCCCCCCGTGTTGGAGTTGTCCCTTTTGGGGTGTTCCTTTTGTGGGGTTTGCTTCAATCGAATTGTCGCTTTATCGCTTGTGCTTGATCGCTTTTGTGTGCGTCTTGAGCATTATATCAATTGTAGGGTTTATCTCTCGTGTGTGGACTTTATCTCTTTCATCCAATTTTAGGCTTTATCTCCGTCTCCCACGAAATCAACTCACGAGAATCCCTTCCACGCGGCGCGCCCCTGCGCCGCCCCGCATTTCCGCACCAGCGTCGCCGTGCTTTTCAAACGTGCTAATGAAGGTTTGTTTCGTTGGGGGTGGGATATATATGTGGATTTCTATGCGGACCCTTGGAAGATTGCCCTGTTATACTACCCCATTTTACATATACGGGGACAGTATACCACATATGCCGTCATTTGTCAACCCCTCGCCCCTCTGCCCGCGCCGTGGCGACATTTTTCGCCTTTTCCCCCTTGACAGGGGCGGGAAAAAGGGGTATAGTGAAGGGTGATAGAATGTTTTTTCGTGGGGAGGCGGTCACGGCATGAAAAAGAGAATGATCCTCGCACTGGTGCTGGTGATTGCACTGCTGTGTTTGGCGTGTGCGAACGATGCGGACAACGGGGCGAGCAGTTCCGAGGGCGGCGATCGGGACAATCAGAGCGTGTCCGTCGCGGAAACGGGTACGGAATCGAGCGTGGACAGCACGTCGAGCACGGACGGAACGTCCGCCGAAAGCACGTCCGGCACGGACGAAACGTCTGCGGAAAGCGGTACGTCGGGCACGAGCGGTACGAACAAAGACACGTCAGGCGTGGGCACGAGCGGCACGTCGTCAAGCGACACATCCAATGCATCGTCCAGCGCAGACAACTCCACGTCGGGAGACACATCCAACGCATCGTCCAACGCGAACGGCACGTCGTCCGCTTCCACGTCAAACGGCACGGAATCGAGCGCGACGAGTTCGGACACGTCCACGTCGAGCAAACCCGCTGAAAACAGCGAGAGCAGCAAGCCCGCCGAAGGTAGCGAAAACGGCGGTAGCGTTGACACTTCCGGCAATACGGACAACCCCTCCCAAACGGTGCACACGCATAAATATGCAGCAACGATCATAAACCCCACCTGCACCGAGGACGGTTACACCCTTCACGAGTGTTCCTGTGGCGACAGCTACACGGACAACGAGGTCCCCGCGACGGGACATGAAATGGGCTATTGGACAATACGAAACGTCAAAGAATGTTCGTATTCCGAACCGGGAATCAAGGAACGCCCGTGCAATCGCTGTGGGGAATGGTTGGTCGATAACGAATACTACCATTATTGGGCACCACCGGTAAACGACGAGGAGGAAGTGTACCGTCGAATCATAGCACTCAAAGAGATCTATCCCCATGGGTCTTCGTGGGACGGCGACACCTATTACGATGCGAGATATGATGCTTGGGGAAACTTGATAAAACAAGACGATTTTGAGGGCTGGGGTGTAACAGACGGATATGGCTCCGCAGATGCTTGCATGGGTTTCGCTGCTATGGTTTCAAATACTGTATTTGGAGTGTTTTGGGGACACCGAACCCTTCCAAAAGGGACCTTCACAATAAAAGATGTTCGTGTCGGTGATCTCATATATTTTGAAAATCATGTGGCGGTCGCTCTCGAAGTTCACGATGACTATATAATTACAGTAGACGGAAACAACTGTGGCGACGTTTGTTGGGGAGACGAAAATGGTCTATTAAGTGCAATATTTTCCGATTATTTAGAATCATCCTGTTATATAGAAACGCGATACGACCCGGTATGCTTTTGAAACAAAAAAACAATTGCATATAACACCGAAAAAGGATTTGATACTTAATCAAGTCCTTTTTTATGCCGTCCACACCACCGCGCTCCGCAGGACGAAAGGCAATCTCCCGTCCTACGCCCTCACCACTGGTCGCTTTCCGTTTCACGCGAACCCTTCATGTATTTGTGCCAACGCCTTGCACATCGAAATGGACACCCTATCATCTCGCATCGGTTTACGCCCCCTTGCACTTTGCATCGGTTTACGCCCCCTTGCACTCTTTTTGTGCCTCCCGCAAAATCAACTCACGCAAATCCCTTCCATGCGGCGCACCCTTGCGCCGCCCCATTTTTTTGCGCTTGCGTTTGGAAAAACGCCCATGCGCCCCGTGCAGAGGCGAAAAAAACACCTGTGATTCTCATGCACGGGCGCCCATGCCCCCCGTGCGGTGATAAAAAAACCCATATTCTCCGTTGTGACCAATTTGACGGCATTATGCAAACCGACCATTGACCTAACAGGAGGGGGACGAATCGCACTTTTTTCATTTTTTCAAGAAATCAACTCCCGCGAATCCCTTCACGCGGCGCACCCCTGCGCTGCCCAAGAATTTTTTATGCCGGCACCTCGTCCGCACCTTAACGCCCCCAGCGCATTAGCATCCCAGCCCGACAACAGAACACGTCCCGCTTTTCCGTCCGCCATACATACCTGCTTTTTCGTTTTGTGCAGCCATTCCACACCGCACCACCATTTCCCGGCATTATGTCAACTATACACCAAACAGGAACACGAAGAAGGGCGTTCCTGCCTTCCTTCCTGCGCTGAACATAGGCAACCCCCGAAAATCCGACCTTCGTACCATCACTTCCCGCTTCCCATTTCACGCGAAGCCCCTTCTTCGTCCCTTTTCCCAATCAACTCCCATGAATTCCTTCCACGCGGCGCACCCTTGCGCCGCCCCGGGGTCTTGCACCTGCGGTTAGAGCTCCCGTCTACCTCGTGCGGTTGTGTCCCTCCCGTATCACAAAATCGACCCTGTCGATTTCAAGGGTGAAAATTTATAAACACACCGGCATCCGCTCTTTTTACACTCTTTGCCCTTCCTTGATTCTTTTCGTTCTTTTCCCAAACAACTCCCGCGAATCCCCCCACGCGGCGCATCCCTGCGCCGCCCCGGAGTTTCGCGTCCACGTCCCCACGTCCGTCCCGTGCATCTGCACACCAAAGCCCCCGTATTGCAAAGTCAACTGCCGTTGACTTTGAGGGTGAGGTTTACGCTCCCTTGCACTTTGCGTCGGTTTACTCCCCCTTGCACTTTGCATCGGTTTACGCTCCCTTGCACTTTGCGTCGGTTTACGCCCCTTTGCACTTTGCATCGGTTTACGCCCTCCTTACACTCCTCCCGCAAAATCAACTCCCGCGAATCCCCTCCACGCGGCGCACCCTTGCGCCGCCCCATTTTTTCGCCTATGGTTTTGAGTTTGCCGCCAAGTCCCCCTATCTCGAAGTCAACTGCCGTTGACTTCGGGGGTGAAAATTTATAAACACACCGGCATCTGCTCTTTTTCACATTCTTTGCTTTTCCCTAATCTTTCCCGTTCTTTTCCCAAACAACTCCCGAGAATCCCTTCCACGCGGCGCACCCCTGCGCCGCCCCGGGGTCTTGCACCTGCGGTTTTCGAAAAAAGGCACTTTGCGGTCGTGCATCTTCTGTTTTATGAAAGAACATCCCATCGCTTTTCCATAATATCCCCCAATCAACTCCCGTGAATCCCTTCCACGCGACGCACCCTTGCGCCGCCCCGCCTTACCGTGCCAGCGTTGCAGAGCTTTCCCGACGCTTTTGAAAGGAACACAGACATTGTTGGGGGCCCTTTTTGGAATACCTCTTTTGTGGGATTCTCTCTTTTGAAAGATTTGTTCCAATTGGATTATGGGCTTCATTCCGATGAAATCAACTCCCGCGAATTCCTTCACGCGACGCACCCCTGCGCCGCTTCGCCTTACCGCGCCGACGCCCGGTTTCATCTTTCCGCGTCAGCGTTTCGCACACAGCACGCCGCTGACACCCGTCCGCCGTGCTGCCTCCCCACCGCACCGCCTATTTTCGGCATTATGTCAACTGCTTGTCAAGAAGAACGCCCCAGTCTTTCCCGTGCAAAAACCACCAAAAATCCACCATTCGCACCATCACCGTCTGCTCCCCATTTCACACGAATTTCCCTTCTTCGTCCCTTTTATACCCTTTCAACTCACGAGGATCCCTTCCACGCGGCGCACCCCTGCGCCGCCCCGGGGTTTTGTGCCAGTGTCTCACACACAGCACGCCGTTGACACCCGTCCGCCGTGCAGCCATTCCACACCGCACCGTCAAATATCCGGCATTATGTAAACCGCACACCACACCCCCACGGGCACACGTCATAAATAAAAAAATTTTCATTCTGCACTCACCACTGCCCGCTTCCCATTTCACGCGAAGCCCCCTTCTTCGTCCCTTTTCCCAAATTTCGTCCCTTTTCCCAATCAACTCCCATGAATTCCTTCCACGCGGCGCACCCTTGCGCCGCCCCGGGGTTTCGCGCCGGGACCGCACATGACGCACCTTCCATCCATGCTTTGTCACCCAATTTCCCACCACCGAACCGTCAATCCACGGCATTATGTCAACCGCTTACCAGACAGGCAGGCGAAACAGACGGGCGCTCCCACCTTTCCGCACCGCACGAACGCCCCGCACTTCCCCTGCCGTGCGGGCAAACGTTCCGGCGAGGTGCGGCAAGGTCCGGATGGAGTGCACATAGGGTGCAGAGGCGCTGAACAAACGTTCCGTGCAAGACGCGAGAAGAGCAGTCGTTGGCATCTCCTCTGTGCATCAAAAAGAACGCACGTTCTGATTCGTTCGAGTATACTGAAAAATCCCATCATGTAAAACTTTCCTTTTTGAAAAAAGTGTACCTCAAAATTTACGTCTCGCCGCAGTTTGGCGAAGTCAATGTGGATAACATGTGGACAACTTGTGGAAAACTCGGCACTTTTCCCACGGTTGTCCACACGGTTGTCCACACGGTCGACCCCCGAAAAATGGCTCTATCGCTCAATTTTTGAACGTTATCCACATTTCCACAGAGCCTACTACTACGACTACTACTTCCATATACCAATTTGTTTTTCTTCGGGGTGGTTTTTTCGCTCGTGCGCACGCGTGACGTTTGAAAATTGTATTTCGCACGACCGCCGGCGTCTCAAAATAGTGCAGACCGTGTCCGTCGAATTTCCCCGCATTTGCAGGAATCGACCATTTGTTCGCGCACAATCGGTTCGTCATATTGCACGAAACGAACAGGCGTTCTAAGCAGGAAATTCTACATTCGCGTCACTTGACAGCGACCGGGAAATGTGGTACACTATCCGCATCAAACGGGGCGTGCATCCGTTGCGCCGGCAAAGGGGCGCGGACGGCGGCAGGCGGCAAGGCGTCGAAAGACGCCAATTCGCCGGTGATCGGGCGGCGACCGCAGAAGCCGCGAACGAGCGAGTAGTGGGGGTCGCACCGCGTTAAAACGATCCGCCGGGGAACGGGTTGCGAGCCGTTTTTGCGTTGAGTGGTGCAAACGGAGGGGGCGGCGAGCGAGTTTCGAGCTGCCAAAAGCCGAAGGTGATCTGCCGGCAAGTGGGCGGTGAACCGTTGAACCTGCAGGCTCCGTCGAGAACCGCAAACGAACCGACGGTGAGCAAGTTGCAAGTTTCCAAGAGCCGAAAATGTGCCACGGGCGACCCCCGGGAAGCCGCAAATGTGTTGCCGACGAGCGGACAACGTACTGTCGAAAGCCGAAAATAGGCGGGCAACGTATCGCCGAAAGGCAAAGACGATTCGCCGGAAAGCGGGTTGCGAGCCGTCAAAAAAACCGCAGGCGCTCCACCGAACCGACGATGAATCGCCGAAAACCGCAAACGATCCGACGGCGAACGGGTGGCGTGCCGTTAAATGGCGAAAACGAACCGACGGCAAGCGGGCGGTATGCCGCAGCGAATTGAAGGCGCTTCGCCGAAATACCCAAACGAGCGGACGACGGGTCGCCGGAAGTCACAAAGAAACGTGTGGAACGCCGAACCGGCAAAGGGCGGCGTGCCGCCGAAAGGTGCAAATAAATGGGCGGCGAGCGGGCAGTAAATCGCCGAAAGGCGAAGAAATTCGCCTGAATGCTGGTTGCAAACTGTCAAAAGCTGAAAATGAACCGACGGCGAGCCGCCGAAAGGCGAAACAGGTCGCGAGTGGGGCGCAAGCAGGACGCAAACGGGTCGCAAACATCTCGCAAATAGGATTCGAGCGTCCCGCAAACGGATCGCGACGAATTGCGAGTGTCGCCACAGATCGCGAATGAATCACAAACCGGACGCAACGTCTTGCAAACGACTCGCAAGTAGGTTGTGCATATGACGCAAACGGGTCGCAGCGAATTGCAAGTGTCGCCACGTCTTGCGCACATCTCGCGCACGACCCGCAAACACCCCGTGAACGTCTTGCGCACGTCCTGCAAACGGGTTGCGGCGAATACCGCGACGGGCTTCCAAACGGTCGGCGGATCGCGGGACGCCCCGCACGCCCCGAAACACGGAACATCCTGCACGTTCCCCAACACGGAACGACCTGCGGGCATTCCCAAACGCAAAACGTCCCGCACGCCCCAAACGCAAAACGGTAAATCGACCCGTTCCACGGCGCGGAACACACGCTCTTTGTTGGAAACAAACAAACGTTCTGTGCCAAAACCGAACATTCTTTTCCGAAACTTCATCAAGACCAAACATACGTTCCATACCGAAACCAAACGTTTTTATTCAAGACTTCAAAAAGTCAAACAAACGTTCTCCACAAAACCCACCAACACCAAACAAACGTTCTCAAAGGAGGTCCCGACCATGCACATCGACTTCGCAGATCTGCGTCCCTGCCTCGCGTTCGAGCCGCCGGCGGACTTCGCGGCGCTGTTCGCCGCACGACCGCTCGACCCGACGCGACCGCTTCTGACCGACGCGGAGCTTGCCGCCGTGAACGACGCGGTGTCCGCGCACCTGCGAGACGGCGGCAAATGGTTCGCACCGCTCAAAGCATTTTTGCGTGGATTGATAGACAGAATTCAAAGCAATCCGTCCATGAATGCGGCGGCGCTCCTCCTGCGTCGCTACCTGACCGAGGCGCGTCCGCCGTGGGAAACGCACCTTTCGGCGCCGACCCTGCTGGACCTGCCGGACGTCGAAGCGGGCGCGGTCGACCTGCTTTTCGTGACCGTCGCGCTCGCCTACACGCTGACCGTGCGCAAGCCGCCTGCCGACCTGAACGCGGAAAATGTCGGCGCGTACGTCGGCTACACAGATTCCTACACAAAAGAACACGGTTCGTGGGGCATATCTCTGCGTGACTGGAACCTGCTGTGCGCAGGCGGATGTATGTTCCTGTTCCACACGCTGAAATTTCAGCCGGAACGCTTCTCGGCGGACTTCCTCGTCCTGCGGAATCGGGCGGGCGAATACCGCACGCTGCTACGCGGGGCGCACGGACTGGCCGCCGACGGCAGTCTGACGCAGTCCCGTTCGGACCCGTCTGCGGTGCGCGTCACTTCGCCGCTCGAATCCACCGAAACGGGGTATATTGCCCATGAAGTACTGCCGAACGGGGTGGTTTGTCCCTGTCCGCGGACGTTCCCGAAGGACGAGTGGGCGGTCGCACTCGACGAAAACTGCCTGATGCTCGGGATGCACATT
>CANQUN010000061.1 GCA_947627065.1 uncultured Clostridia bacterium | reverse complement strand
AAGGGAAGCGAGTGAACACTAATCACTAACGCGATTTGAAGTTCCTCACTAACGCGAGTTGACGCGACTCACTTCCCAATTTTTGCTTGTTCATGTGGCAACTCAGCCAGAATTGCCTTTATTTTTTGCCATTGTTGCGCCCTCCTCGATGAAATATCTATGTGAAGTTAATTGTTTTCTAAAAAAGGGAAGCGAGTGAACACTAATCACTAACGCGATTTGAAGTTCCTCACTAACGCGAGTTGACGCGACTCACTTCCCTATTTTTGCTTATTCGGAAAGCAATTGCACCATACCGTGCTGGCGGTGTTCGGAGAATTTTCTCATATAATTTACGGTTATGATGTTTGACACTCTGTGATAATTGTGGCCTCTGTCGTTCTCGTTCGGCCTCCTTATCCAAAACATAAGGCGCTCCCATTTATAACCGTAGGAGTAACCCCTTTCAAGACACTCGGAGGAGTCTATCCCCCATTCCAAGTCGAATTTATAGCCGCCTACCGTTTTCTTTGTCGCAATCGCACTGAATGGTCTGCTTTCTACAACTCTCTTTGCGATAGAACTTTTCCTCGTCCTATTTGCGTATTTGGGATTGTTATGAGTTTTCAGCTTCCACTTTGCGCAAACGATTTCGTCAGTCGGGCGTAAATCCAATGTGTCGGCAATCAAGAACTGCGAGGTTATATATGGAATCACGCCCTCAAACCTCTCAGGTTCCCGATATTCCTCTGCGTGTGCGCTCACCAAACTTATGTGGAGCGGCGGCAGGTAATTGTCCAGATTCTCGTAAGTCGAACTCCCCGTCCGCATGTTGAAGTTCGCACGCCAGAAGTCGTGTTCCCCAAACTTAAAGATGAGGGATATATCCCCGCTTAAAGCCGCTGCTTGCAAGTTATACAAAGGGGTCATGCGCGAAATGTCGCCGTTGTCGTCCTCTTTTGTTGCGTATATAAGCGCAGGGTAGTTTATATTCCGCGCTTGTTTGAAATCCGTCGCAAGGGACATAAACACGTTGTTGTTCTTGTTTATAGTCTCTGTGTCGCTGTCGGATTTCACATAAGCGAAGGTGTAGGTAGGATGTTCCAGCGCAAGGGTCCCGCTCTCTTCGGGGAATGCGTAAGAGAACTGGTCTCCGTTTGCATTCTGGTAGCCAAGTCCGCTGTGGCTTAAAACCGACTTACTCTCCCCGTCCGTAACCCACAGCCTGTCGTCAAACGTTTTTTCGCCTTTTATGTGCTGCGCCGTGTCAATTGTTACGAAGTTGGAAGTATCGGGTATATCGGGTTTGCCAGAGATGTTTGCCCAAGATATATCGTCCAGTGTGGCGAGCGTGCCCGACTTGTTCGGGATTTTAAGCGCCATTCTGCCGCCGGGGGCAGAACTTACGGGCGTCCCGTCGTAAGTCAAGTCAACGTAGCCGCTGTTAGCAGAGGCCTTGTAAAACCTGATTCCACTGTGGTAGAACACCGCCGTAGCATTTGCCCCACGATGGGTGGTTTTACTGTACGGGCCGTTTGCGACAACGACACCGTACATATTGCTCGACGGGGAACTCCCCGAATAAGGGGATATTTCTACGGTAATGTCCGCAGCGCCCGAGTTGCCTTGACCCGTGAATAGCGTCCCGCCCGAGGTGGGAGTTTGGAAAGTCTTTCTACCCGTTACATTCTGCTCTGTGTCGGTCGTAACCATGTTGCTCAAATCGGGAAGGTCGGTCTTTAAGGCGAAGGTCTGACCGCGCGTGGCTCTTATCGTGTGGCCTGTTGCGGTGATGGAAGTTATGGCGTTGCCATTGCCTGTCGTAGAGGCAGAGATGCTGGGTGTTTCAGGTATGTCGCTCGTGAGGGCAAACGTACCGTCTTTCGTGGGGAACTTAAAGGTGCGGTTCACCTCACCGCTCGTGTTTGTGATTACTATCTTAGTGGCCTTGTATACGGCAAAAGCCCTTGAACTGAAAGTTTCATTCTCATCGGCATCGGGGTGAACGCGGACACCCGCCGTGCCGTTTGTCGCGTCAATATTCAGTTCGATGCCATACATTCCTTGGTTCACGCCCGAAGCCGAACTTGTAGGCATGAGCACGAGGCCGCCCGTCATGGTGCTGCCCGTCTTTTTGACGTAGCCGTCGAGAGACGGAATGTCCTCTTTGAGAGCGAGCGTGCCCGCGCCTGAAGGCAGGGTTATGATAATATCTTCGACAGGTACGCCCGTGCCGCTGCCGGGGTTGTATGTAATCTCGTGGTTGCCGTATATCGTGTGGCGCGCGACAGCGTTTACGCCGCCGCCGAAATACACGCCGAATCCGTTCTTATTCTCTGAATGCAAGACGTTGACCGAAGCGTCTACGTCCCCGCCTGCGGACTTGGAAACGTAGCCGTTTAAGTCCGAAGTGAGAGCGACGGTGCCTGTTTTTGCGGGAAAAGACACGGTGTACGGAAGTGCGGGGAGCGAGGCGTTGGGGACGATTACGCGGCCGTTTTCGTACCTTGTGCCCTCTGCCCCGTTCGCGTCATAGGTAACGAACGCCTTGGCCTTGATAGTCCCGTTGGGGAGCGACAATTCCTCGTCGGTGAAGGGCTTGTCCGTCAGGTCGTTGTAACTGCCGCTCGTGGCGACCTTTGCAAGGCCTGTTATCTTTGAAGCGGGAATGCCCCCTGCCAAGTCGCTTACGGGTATACCGCCGTCAGGCAAGGAATACTTGCCGTCTGCCGTCTTTTGCGCCGCTTCTGCCGCTTTCTGCGCTTTTTCGGCAGCCGCTTGCGCTGTATCGACCCCGAGCACGGCTTTTGCATCTTCGGCTGTAATATAAACAGTTTCCGCTTCTACGCCCGCTTTCGGCCGCTCGGCAACACCTAAAAAGTAATCCATGCCTGACTTTTCAACAAGGGCTTCATTATCCCACTTGACAGTGCCCGTGAAAGTGCCGCCGCTCTTCGGCATGGCATTGTCCGCCGTGGCCTGTGCCTGTTTAATTGCGGCATTCTGCGTGGTGTTATCTTTTTCAATGGCCGTTGCCCTTTCCTGCAACGCGGCTATTGCGTCTGCGTTCGCCTTGCCTTTGTTGCCTGCGTATGCCGTGTTTGCCGTCTCGCCGAGCGCGAGCGACGACGAGATTTCAACGTATTGCGAGCCGCTCCACCTGTATTGAAGGTTGGTATCCTTGGCGATGTAGATTTTGCCATCCTCGCCATCTTTGGGAAAACCTGCTTTATTGTCGTATTCGAGAACGTCATCAACGTAAGACGGCAGTTGTGCGGCGGGGACTTTGCCCGTGCCATCGAGGGTAGCGACGCCGCCCGCCTCGCCTTTTTCGGAAGCGGGTATCGCCGCGCCCGCAACTGCGTTGAGTTCGGCAGTGGTAGCAAACGTGGCGCCTTTTGTAACGGTTATGGTGTGGCCGCTTGCCGTGATTGCAGTTACGGCGTTACCATTGCCGCTGTCGGTTATTTTTACGTCGGGAATATCCGATGTCAGCGCAAAAATACCTTCTTTTTTGGGGAAAATCAAATAGTAATTCCCGCCGTCCGCGCTTTGATACCGTATCCTGTCCCCGTAATAAGTTGCAGAAACGGCTTTATCGCTATCATTAAATTCGTCCAGATGAATTACCTGCACCGAACCCGATTTCAGAATTGTGCCCGAAGTTATTAAATCGTCTGAAATCATCTTTGTAGCCGTTATTACTTGTTCGGTATCCAACGTTACAAAGTTATCAAGCGCGGCCTTATCCGCTTTCCCCTCAAGTAATTCGAGAATATCTGCGGGCAGTACCGTCGTCCCTAACTTGTCGAGTAACGCCTGCACCTCGCTCGACAAATCGTCTGAGGGTATGCCGCCACTCGGCTTGGTGTATTTGCTGTCTGCTGTCTTTTGTGCCGCATCTGCCGCTTTCTGCGCTTTTTCAGCCGCCGCTTGCGCTGTATCGACCCCGAGCACGTTTCTCACCTGTTCGGCTGTAGCATAACAAGTTCGCCCTTCTGCACCTTCTTTTGGCGGATCGGCAACACCCAAAAAGTAATCCATGTCAGATTTTTGCTGTAAGGCTTCATTATTCCACTTGACTGCGCCCGTGAATGTGCCGCCGCTCTTTGGCATGGCATTGTTAGCAGTAGTCTTGACGGCGTTAAGCTCGGTTTTAAGATCGGCTATATTGCGCATATTATCGGCAATCTGCGCCGCCTCCGAATCGTTTATTTCAAGCTCCATGCTCTCGTCGTTCCACCCGCCCGGGTAGACCGTCGTCATGTATCGGCTCGACACAAGCAAGTCAGTCGCGTGACGCTTCGGGACACCATTGTCGTCAAGGAGTACGTTCCCAGCCTCATCCTTCGCCGGTGCGCTGTCGTTGTAGTTCAGGGTGATTTTCAGTCCGTTCGGCTGCGTCACAGTCTCCGTAAACTCTTTCGGAAGATACCGTTCAAACAGGAGATACCCAAGCCCGTCAAGCGTGAACTCCCCGACATACAGAAGGCGGTAGTTATGCGTGCTGATCTTCTCACGCCCAAGCTCGTCCACGGTTGTGCAGTATGCCGAAAGTACGGGCGCCTCCGTATTCTGTGTCTTGGGCGCATAGACCTGTAATTTGATAAACCCGTAACTACCTTTGTAGAGCCTTTGCTCCTCCAAAACTTCAGCCGTGCCGCTGACGTTCAGCTTTAAGGCTATGTTCCGGAGCGCATGCTGCCTTTTTTCCATTTATAAGTCCTCCTTTTTTTTGCTTGACACGATGTGTCTGTTTTTAGTATAATTATCACACCTATGGAGGTAGTGATATGAGATTGTCGTACATAAAAAATCGCACTGTCATCCTCGGTTTTCTCTTTGTCCTTCTATTTACGCTTTGCGGTTGCGGGGAAGAGACGCCCGAGACGCCTCCCGCAGAGACCATTCGAGTAAAGTACATTCCAGTCACCGACGAGGAGACCACAACGGGGCACCATTACTTCGGGTTTGCTCCGCACCACCCAGACGAGCGCTTCGGCGTCTTCATGAACGTCGATACCGCGAACGTGACGGAGCAGACCTTCAAAGAAGATGCAGACGGGAGCTTCATCGTAGATTATTCTGACGTAGGAACACGCGAGGCGGAAATGGGATACCCCGCTCGGACGATATACCAAAAGGCAAATATCTACGCAGACAGCTTCCACGGCGTTGATTTTACGGGCTTCTGTTTTTCATATAACGATCTCTCATCTCTTGCCCTTTACTATGCTGTTTGGAGTGTTGAGTACACGGGAACGGACTGGGAGCTTTACCAGCCGATATTCCATGTTTACAAGGTGAGCTGTTCCTATATCGAGAGGAATGCAGATGAGACGGTCACGTTCTATCGTTGCAATTTCTCGTATCGGCTCCATTACGATGAAGATTGGCTCTCGGAGTATGCAGTCAATAAGGCAGACATTCCGATATACAATTAGTCGCTGAATTTCGGGGATATCCACCAAGAGCGGAGCTTCCTCTCGTTCGGTTGCTTTTGCACATTCTTGACGATATAGGCATATTTCCCACCGATTTCGTCCACTTGGTAGAGCACGATTGCCTTCACCTCGTCGAGGTTGACCCCTGAGGGCTCGGTGATGCGCACCTCTATCGCATTCTTCTCCGCGTTCTCTATGAGAGAATACGGCACGTCATCCGCGACCACGCTTGCGGTCGTCATGCTGACATTTTCATTGAAAAGACTTTGCGGCTCGTTCAAAAAACACATTTTGAGCGGGCTTTCCTTTTGCCCGAAGAGGTTCGGGAAGGTGATGAAGTCCTCCGCGTCATCCTCGGTCGGGCGGTGCAGAAGGTTTATCTGATAATTGAAGGAAAGCTCCTCGCGGTTGTCCTTGTCAAGCCCTATCGTATACGGTGACGGGAGATAGGCGATGCAGTCGCTCTCGCTCGGCGTGATGACCGCCATAGGGAGCTTCTGCGCCTGCTCGTGCGTCCAGTCCGTCTTTCGGAAGAGGCGGAAGGTGAACAGATCGGCGCGTCCCATGACGTCGACGTAGCGGTGAGACTGCTGTGCCATGTATGCTTCATTGACCCCGTTCGCATCCCCACTCACGTCTCGGTCTATGTAGTCCCCTGCCTTGAAGTTGTCTTCCATATCCCACTCAAAAACGATACCGTCATGAAGGGGGAAGAAGAGCAAGGAAGAGATGCAATCTGCGTGGTCGCTCGCGCCTTTTGGCTGCACGTCATTCTCGCCCGTCCTTACAATCTCGCTGGACGGAAAAAGTCTCTCGCTTGGTACGTGCCCGTTATTTGCGCCAACGTGATACCGAGCCATATCTGCCGAAAACCTCGTGTAGGCAAAGTTGGGAAGCGTGACCTGTGACTTGTTGAATAGAAGCGCGGAGATGAACGCCTTCCACGTTGCCCCGTTGAGATACCGAGGAGCCGCCGCCCGAGAAGGCTCCGTCGTGGAGAGCTCCAAGAAGTCCATGAGGCGCACCTCGCGGCGAATTTTCGACCGCTCGCTCACCTCGTAGAAGCGCGGCTCGCTTGGTATGGTAACGATATTCGAGAGCTGGTTGAAGTTCTTCGAGTACGTCACCTTTTGCAGGATGACGTCGGGATAGTACTCGTTCTCGGTCGCCGTGACGTAGTACGCCTCGCCGCCGATTTCGACAAGGTCGCCGCTTTCCTTTTCTCCTCCATAGTCCCGCACGAGCTCCTGCCGCTGATAGACAGCGTTCCCCACGCGGATGAGCTTTCCGAAGAGGTTGGCAGAGAAGCGCTCGCTGTCGATGATTTTGTCCTGTTGCCCGTAGTACTGCTCATGGTGCGGGTACTTCTCATAGGAAGAATTTCGCATGAAGTTCTGAACATCGGGGCGAATCTGTGAGAGGCGGAGCTCGTCCTGCGTCCGATACCGAACATGGAAGGATAGATCGTTGTATTTAAGTTTATCGTCTGTCCCAAATAGACGTCTACATATCTCTTGAAGGGAAAGCCAGTATGTACCCCCGTTTTTTTCGGGGGGGACGTAGTTGAGCCCCCCGATGACATTTGAACCGATTTTGTAGTAGATCGCGTTTCCCTTCGCGGGCTTTATGCGCTGGGGGTTGTCGCTCGTGAGGATTTGATAGACGCTTTCCTCGAAGATATACGCGAGCGCAGATTCGGTACGACCGTTGTAGGTGATATCGAACGCGGTGATCTCGGCGATTTGCCTGCTCGTGTGAAGCTCCGCAGTATTGTTCGAGACGAGGTAGGTGTTGTCGCTCGTTTTCGGAACGAGCCACTCGTCCACCTCGTTCTGCGGCGAGAAGAGGTTGGTGACATAGCTGTCGTATTGCGTGAAGTACTCGGAGAGGTTTCGGCTGTTGAACACGGTGATTTTGGTGTTCGTGTCTGCCCGCGTCCTCGTGTCGCCGAGCTGACGGAAGGCGAGCACGAAGCGGTCTGTCCCGTCCGTCGCAAATTCGAGGTAGGGAATTGCGTGGAGGTAGTAGCCGATTTGGATGAGCACTTCCCAAAGGTTCTTCCCCTCGAATATCGTCTCCTGCATCTTCGCGGCTTTGAGGCGTCCAGCCCAGTTCTCACTCAAAACGATAGGATAGCGGTCTTGCAAGCCGTCCAGTCCCTCTTTGGAATTATCGATGACCTGTGTATCGAGTGTGAGCAGAGTCCGCTGTAAAAGGTCGTAGCAGGAGTATTTGACGCCCTTCATGAGGAATGGCCCGCCCTCCGCCGTTTCCGACATATTCGTGCAGAAAAAACTGACTTCGAACATTGTATCGAGTTTAGGGCATTGGATTTTATCCTGTTCAACAAAGGAAAGTTCAAAAAAGGCGCCGCCTGATGTATTATGGTCTCTACGACAATAGACGGTTGCCCGATAGTACTCGATCATTCCACTTATATGCATTGGATTCGCTAGGAAACAAATGTCATATCTATCTTTCCATCCAGCATCGACTTCTGCCTCTGTAAGTGGAATTGTGTCAAACGAAACGAGGCTTCCACTGGCAATCTCAGTTGCATCCGTCGAGACGAGCGAATCAAGATGCTGTCTAAATTTCGATATCCTAAAAAGGTTCCTTCCGTATGCGATTTCCATTCCATCCCCACTAAAACACGACGTGAGCCAAACGGATTTCCCGTTGCTTTTATAGAGGTCGTCATCGCACTCTGGGATATACGTTGGACCGACATAATACGCCTTTACGAGTTCCGATTGATGACCAGCCCCGTCGGTTGGTCTATACTTAACTCGATATATAAAGCACGCCGCATTCATCTCGAATAGATTAGACCATTTCCCCTCCTCCCTGCACCCATAGCAAATTAGTTTTGGAAGGTTGAACTCTATATGATGGCTTTTTGTTGCATCGAGATTTACAAAAAGTTTCTTAATACTATCAAGGTTTTCCCACTCATATTTGTAGGTGTTTTTGAATGTGTATACGGACCCGTCAATCTTACTTACATCCTTTTCGCAAGTTTCGCAAGCAACGGTCGGGGAGTGTGAGCCGCCAGTAGGTGGTTTCACGCCACTATTTCCAAGAATCGTTGTGTCATCCTTTGTCACCTTGTAGTTCAGATCGACGTCCTGCAATTCGTATGTCAGCGCGATATTATCAACGTGCATACCCTGCGCCACCGCCGACGCCTCAATGAGGTGCACGCGGTGGGTGCAGAGCGAGGGCGCGCCTGTGTACTCCTCCACGTCGTCGTGTTCGACGATCATATCCCACGTTTTGGGCGTATCGGAAAAGTCCCGCTTCGCATAGCGTTCGAGGCGGAACTTTGTTTTCGGCGGAAAAGCCGACTTTGAGGCGATAGGCATTCCGGTAAGGATGACCTCGCCGCTGTCGAGGGTCTCGTCCAGCTTATCTTCGAGAAAAATGGGGGCGTTGGTGTACTTGGTATACTCTTCCGTCTTGTGCCCGCCTTCCCATAAAAATATGCGCCAATAGTATCTCATCTCACCCTCCCCGTGAGCGCGGTGTAGTTTGCCCGCGCAAGTTGGTACGCCTGCGAGGTGTTCTCTTGGAAAATCTCATGTTCGTAAGCTCTCTGCCTTTCGGCGTACTTGAAGCCGAGGGAGACGCCCTGCGAGACGACGCCCACGACCGCGCCCACCGCCGCGCCTATCGGACCCGCCACGGAGCCCATTGCGGCGCCCGCGAGCGCGCTTGTGCCGATGCCGAGAACGTCCGTCGCGACCTCTATCTTACGGTTCACGATTGCTTGGTAGTTGCTGTCGCCGTTCGCCCTGCCGATATCGCTGACGTAGTAGTTGACGAACTCCCGCCCCACTTGCTTGGCGAGGGAAATGCCCTGCTGCACGGCGAAGAAGGTAGTCGCGGAGGTGTTCTGCTTCACATAGTCCCGCACCGTCTGATTGTAGTTGAGCACCTTGTAGAGGAGAGACTTGCCGCCCCTCTGCTCCTCGCCGCCGCCCTCGTTGTTGGAGCCGCCGCCCCCAAACACGCCAGCGGTCGGCTTGCCACCGTCTACCACGGTGATTTTAAGATTGTGCAGCGCCATATCAAGCCCCCCTTGTCGTGAGCGTGAGGGTGTGGGTCTCGTTGCTCGTATCGGCAGACACGACGATTTGGTGGTCTTTGATGACCACCGTGTGCGTGTAGACCTTTTCCCCGCGGGAGACGGAAAGGGTGAAGGGGGCGTTGTTGTCATCCGAAGCGTCCCCGAGCGCCC
>CANQUN010000060.1 GCA_947627065.1 uncultured Clostridia bacterium | reverse complement strand
TCACGCACCTCTTCAACGCGATGCGGTCGTTCAAGCACCGTGACCCCGGCGTCGTCGGTGCGGCGCTGACCGACGAGCGACTGGTCTGCGAGCTGATCTGCGACTACGTCCACAACGACCCGGTCGCGGTCGATCTCGCGATCCGCGCCAAGGGGCTTGACGGCGTCGTCATGGTCAGCGACACCGGACGTATGGCGGGGCTGGGCGACGGCGAATACGTCATCGAGGGCAAGAAGCGCATCGTTCGCGGCAAGCTCTGCCAAACCGAGGAGGGCGTCATCGCCGGGAGCGTCTGTTCCCTGTTCGAGGGGTTCCGCAACCTGCTCCTGCGCGGCTACCCGCTCGCCGACGTGTCCCGTCTCGCGTCCCTCAACCCTGCGCGTGCCGCCGGGCTGGACGGGCAGCTCGGTTCCATTGCCGTCGGCAAGTGCGCCGACCTGATGCTCCTCGACAGCCTGTTCAACGTCAAGGCCGTCTGGGTCGGAGGCGTGAAGGTCGAGTAGGGTACGGGGGGACGGGAGTACGGGAGTACGAGGAGTACGAGGAGTACGTTTGGGGGTGCCAGCACCCCCAAGCCCCCCTATCGCGCATTCGACTCCTGTCGAATGCGGGGGGTGATAATTATGTGTGCCGTCCCGACAGGGGGGTCGTCGGATTAGGAACTGTTTTCGTTTGGCAGACGGGGTCGCGAGCCGAACACTCCCACGTCCCCTTTTCCCCGTATTCCCCGCACCTATCCGGCGTTGAACAGAGGATTCAATGGGGCAGGATTCCCGCCGGGACGATTTCTTGTCGGGACAGATTCACCATCCCAACAAGGGTTTCCACCGAAACAGTACTTTTCCCGTTTTGCGTGCAGGGTCATGTGCTGCAATTCGTAAAAGCCTTTGCCTTTTGCGAACGCCGAATTTTCCACTTGCGGCTCAACCGCGAGCCGCATTTTCTGCTCTGCGCGTCGTGCAGAGCAGAAAATCGTGGAAAAGTTCGCACCCCCAAGCCCCGCAGTGCGCATTCGACTCCCGTCGAATGCGAGGGAATAATTATGTGTGCCGTCCCGACAGGGGGTCGTCGGAATAGGAACTGTTTTCGTTTGGCAGACTGGGTCACGAGCCGAGTGCCTGACGGGCGAAGTCATGAGCCAAGCGCCCATGTCCCAAGCACCCATGCCCCCATTCCGCGCACCCGTCCGCCTTCCGCACATTCGTCCGCTTTCCGTGAACCCGTCCGCCGTCGAATGTAGGGGGGCAATAATAATTATGCGAATTGCCCCAACAGGGGTCTGCCGTTGAAGCAGGATTTTGCCGAGACAGTTTCCCGCCGAAACGAGTTTTCTCCCGTTTTGCAAGCGAAAACACGAGCCGGACGCCCCACGCGCCCCCTCCCCCGTGTTTGTACGCCGCCGAGACGGGGTTTCCCCGAGACGGTTTTCGTCGAAATAGTAAGTTGCCACCCCGACAGAGAATCCCTCTAAAACAGTGCTTTTTCCCGTTCGCAGGCGAAGTCACGAGCCAAACACCCACGTCCCCCATTTCACACACCAACCCGTCGGCGAACAGGGGTTTCCCCGGGACGGTTTTGTGCCGGGACAGCAGTTTTGCCGGGACGATTTCTTGACGTGATGTGGTTTTTCCGTCTTTACAGGGATTTCCAACACCGAAGCAGTTTCTTTTCTCGTTTTGCGATCGAAGTCACGAGCCAAACACCCACGTCCCCCGTGTTCGACCGCCGTCGAATATGGCGAATAATTATTAGGATCGACAAAAGCGAACGACATTCGGCAAATCGCACAAATCCATGCACAATTCGTCACATCGGGTTTTGGAAAAGTACCGACAATTTGTACAAACTTCCGAATTTTGGAGAAAATTCCCCAAAAATCACCCCCCCCCGCTTGCATTTCCCTTTTCGGTATTCTATCCTATTGACAGGCAGAGAAAACGCAAAAAAACGGAGGAAAAAGGCTTATGAAACCAATCGTTTCCATTTTGCTCTGCGCCGCAGTGCTCTTCGGGTGTTTCGCGATGCTCGCGGTCGCGGAGGAGCAGACCGTCGAGGACCAAGTGACCGAGATGCTGGCGGAGGAACGGAATCCGGGGCAAGTCGTGGTCAACTTCCGCGACGGCGTGACCCGGGAGGAAGCCGACCGGATGCTGGTCGAAACCGGCATCTTGGTCGACCCGACCGACCCGAACGTGGTTCTGCGCTGCAACTGGGATTTCATCTCGCAGGACGTTCGGCTTTCGTACACGCTGTATGTGGGTGAGGAACGCATTTTCGACGTTTTGGTCGCCCTGATGCAAAACGAGTTGGTGGAGACCGTCCGTCCGAACTTCATCATCCATTTGGTCGATGAAGGCGAGTTCTTCTTTCGCGGTGACGTGGACGCCGACGGCGACGTGGACGTGACCGATTACATGATGCTCAAGCGAGCGGTGCTGCACACATTCAAGCTGACCGAGGTCGGCGAGCTCTGCGCCGACGCGAACGGCGACGGGGCGGTCGATTCGCTGGACTACATGATGGTCAAGCGGCACGTCCTCGGCACGTTCGGTGACCTCGGCACTGTGGACGGGTGATACGGGGGGCACGAGAGGAACGGTGGGGGACGAAGGGGTACGGTGGGAACGTTTGGGGGTGCCAGCACCCCCAAGCCCCCCTATCGCGCATTCGACTCCCGTCGAATGCGGGGAATAAAAAAATGCCGTCCCAATAGGGATTTCCGTTGAAACAGATTTCCGCGAAACGGTTTTCGTTGGAACGGAAACACTTGCCATTTTGCGGGAAGGGTCACGCCCACACGTCCCCGCCCCGTGTACGACCGCCGGCGGACAGGAGATTCGCCGGAACAGGATTCCCGCCGAGACGATTTCTTGCCGGGACAGATTCACCATCCTGACAGGGATTTCCGTCGGAACAGACTTCCGCGAAACGTTTTTTTCGTCGGAACGGGAACTCTTGCCATTTTGCTGGAAGGACCACGCCCTCGTCCCGTG
Source organism: uncultured Clostridia bacterium (assembly GCA_947627065.1). Classification (GTDB taxonomy): domain Bacteria; phylum Bacillota; class Clostridia; order Christensenellales; family Borkfalkiaceae; genus RGIG3732. Next base: position 6,958 of record CANQUN010000060.1, on the reverse strand, counting down.
TTCGACCGCCGTCGGGGCAGGGATTTCCGGCGGAACGGAATTTTCCCGTTTTGCGTGCGAGGTCATGAGCCGGATGCCCCAAACACCCCCGTCCCCGCACCCGACCGGCGGCGGGAATGAATTTTTACATTTTTCCGGGCATTTTTATGAGCAGGGCGACGCAAAACCGAGTGGCAAACGGAACACGAGCGTGACACGGAACACGGGAGGAACGTTCGGGGTCATGTGCCGCAACACGCAAAAGCCAAAGACGTTTCCGAACGACGAGTCTGCCGTCCTTGCTGTGGAACCGAACGGGGGGGATCACGATGGGACACTTTGGATTTTCCTACACAGGGCTTCTTTTCCTGCATTTGCTGTTCCTCTCCAACATCCTCTGGGCAAGCCGGAAACCGCAAGGATACGCATCGCAAAGCGAAAACCGCATACTGCTTTGTTTCGAGCGGTCGGGAGAAGTTTCGACATGCCTTTGTGCGCTCTGCTTTTCCGATCTGAATTGGCACGGCTTCTGCGCATGGGCTTGGCGGCCGGTTGCCGCCGTAGTGCCGATGCTCCTGTACGAGCTTTGGTGGGTGCGGTATTTCCGCAGTGAAAGAAGGCTGTCCGATTTTTACAGCAGTTTTCTCGGGATTCCCGTCGCCGGGGCGACCCTGCCGGTGCTGGCGTTTCTGCTGCTCGGCATCTACGGGAAACTGATCTGGCTGCTCCTCTCCGCCGTTATCCTCGGCGTCGGTCACATCGGGATCCACCTGACGCATCGGAAGGAGGTCAAACGAAAATGATCGGGCTTTATTTCAGCGGGACGGGCAACACGAAGCACTGCGTGGAGCTGCTGGTCGGGCTGTTGGACCCGTCCGCCAGTGCGATCCCGTTGGAATCCGCCGAGGCGACGGAAGCGGTCCTCGAAAACGGCACGGTCGTTCTCGGCTACCCGGTGCAGTTTTCAAACCTCCCGTATATCGTTCGGGAGTTCATCGAAGGAAACCGTTCGCTCTGGAAGGGCAAAAAGGTCTTTTGCGTCGCCACCATGGGCGCCTTCAGCGGCGACGGCGCAGGCTGCTCCGCCAGGATCCTGAAGAAGCACGGTGCCGTCATTCTCGGCGGACTGCACCTCAAAATGCCGGACTCGGTCTGCGACAGCAAGCTGCTCAAACGTTCCGTCGAGCAAAACAGGGCGTTGATCGAGGCGGCAGACGCGAAGATCCGGCAAGCCGCCGCTCAGATCCGAAACGGCACGGCTCCGAAAGAAGGGCTTTCGCCGTTTTCGCACCTGCTCGGTCTGTTCGGACAACGGCTGTGGTTTTACAAAAGGACGGCGGGATACGCAAGCAAGTTGAAAATCGGCGACGACTGCACCGGCTGCGGTCTGTGCGTCACGCTTTGCCCGACCGGAAATCTTGCCGTGCAAAACGGCAAAGCGGTGGGCGACGGGAAATGCACCATGTGTTACCGCTGCATCAGCCGGTGCCCCCAAAAATCGATCACGCTGCTCGGCGACAAAGTGGCGGAGCAATGCCGATACGAAAAATACGCAGGTCAGAACTGAGAGCACGGGAGGTACGGTCGTGGCGTCGTGCAAACGATATTTATGCAGCCGTCGGCGCCAGACCGCCATTCGGCAAATCGCACAAATCCATGCACAATTCGCGACATAGTGTTTCGGAAGAGTGACCGATCATTTGTACAAACTTCCGAATTTTGGAGAAAATTCCCCAAAAATCACCCCCCCCCCGCTTGCATTTCCCTTTTCGGTATTCTATCCTATTGACAGGCAGAGAAAATCAAAAAACGGAGGAAAAAGGCTTTATGAAAAAAATCGTTTCCATTTTGCTCTGCGCCGCAGTGCTTTTCGGGTGCTTCGCGATGCTCGCGGTCGCGGAGGGGCAGACCGTCGAGGAGCAAGTGACCGAGATGCTCGCGAAAGATCGTTTGCCGGGGAAGCTCCTTATCATCTTCCGGGACGACGCAACGCGGGAGGCGGTCGAACGGATGTTGGAAAGCTACGAGATCCCCGTCAGCGACGACGAGCTTTCCGCGTATTTTGACGGAGGTTTCTGCGTTGCGGCCGACGTGGGCGAGGAACGCATCTTCGACGTTCTGGTCGCTCTGCTGCAAGACGAGTTGGTGAAAAAAGCAAGCCCGGACTATGTCGCCCCGATCCCCTTCGAGTATCCGCTTGGCGACGTGGACGCCGACGGCGACGTGGATGCAGCCGATTACATGATGCTCAAGCGGGCGGTGCTGCGCACCTTTGCGCTGACCCCCGGACGCGGTGAGCTTTGCGCCGACGTGAACGGCGACGGGGCGGTCGATTCGCTGGACTACATGATGGTCAAGCGGCACGTCCTCGGCACGTTCGGCGACCTCGGCTCCGTGGTCGGGTGATACGGCGTACGAGGGGTACGGGAGTACGAAGGGAACGTTTGGGGGTGCCAGCACCCCCAAGCCCCCCCTATCGCGCATTCGACTCCCGTCGAATGCGGGGGTAATAATTATGCAAGACATCCCAACAGGACTTTTCGTTGGGACTAAAATTTCCCTGAAATGGGGGATTATCGGTAAAATTTCTTGCCGAGACGGATTCTCTATTCCGGCAGGGATTCCCCGCACCGAAGCAGTTCTTTCCGCAAACGAAGTCATGCCCCACGCGCCCCCTCTCCCGTGTTCACACGCCGACGGATTTGTTGGAACAGGATTCCCTCCGGGACAATTTCTTGCCGAGACAGATTCTCCATCCCGGCAAGGGTTTCCGCCGAAACAGTACTTTTCCCGTTTTGCGTACGGGGTCATGTGCCGCAATTCGTAAAAGCCTTTGCCTTTTGCGAACGCCGAATTTTCCACTTGCGGCTCAACCGCGAGCCGCATTTTCCTCTCTGCGCGTCGTGCAGAGCAGAAAATCGTGGAAAAGTTCGCACCCCCAAGCCCCCCTATCGCGCATTCGACTCCCGTCAAATGCGGGGGGGGGGTAAAAAATGCCGTCCCAACAGAGATTTTCGTCGAAACGGGGTTCCTCCGGGACTTTTTTTCCAAGACGGGGGTTGCCGTCCCAATAGGGGTTGCCGTCGGAACAGGGTTTCCCTGAAACGATGCCCGAAACGATGTTTTTACCGTCGAAACGAGGTTCCCCCGGGACGTTTTTTGTCAAGACGGAAACTGTTCCCGTTTTGCAAGCGAAGCATGAGCCGAATGCCCCAAACCCCTATTCCCCACTTTCGACCGCCGTCGAAACGAAGTTTAGTAGTTTTGCATTCGAGGCATGAGCCAGACGCCCACACGTCCCCATTCCGCGTGTTCGACCGCCGACGGACAGGGGTTTCCCCGGGACGGGGGTGAGACGGGGGGCCCAAAACCGTTTTTACCGAGACGGGGAGGTGTCATCCCGACCCGGGGTTCCGCCGGGGCTGGAACTGTTCCCGTTATGCAAGCAAGGCATGAGCCGGACGCCCCACGCGCCGCCCCCGTCCCGTGTTCGATCACCGTCGAGACGGGGTTCCCCGAAACGGTTATGTCGAAATGGGAAATTGCCACCCCGACAGAGAATCCCGCTAAAAAAGTTCTTTTTTGGTTTTGCAGGCAAAGTCACACCCACACGCCCACACACCGCGTGTTCGACCGCCGACGGGACTGATTTTTCACCTTATTTTATGGGCAAGGCGACGGCGCAAAGAAAGAGTGGGACATAGAATACGAGAGGACCGTTTGGGGTCATGTGCCGCAATTCGCAAAAGTCTTTGCCTTTTGCGAACGCCGAATTTTCCTTTTTTCCACTTACGGCTCAACCGCGAGCCGCATTTTCTGCTCTGCGCGTCGTGCAGAGCAGAAAATCGTGGAAAAGTTCGCACCCCCAAGCCCCGCAGTGCGCATTCGGCTCCCGTCGAATGCGGGGGGAAGATAATTCGATCCTGCCGAACGGGAAACTCGGCGCTCCGTGCGGCGCTTGCCGTGAATGGATGGTCCGGCTTCTGCCGGACCGTTATCAGGGAATCGAAGTGCTGATGGATTTTGAGACAGAAGAAACCGTCACGTTGGGGGAGCTCACCCCGAAATGGTGGATATGAACCGATTCGTGGAGTTGATCGGTGCGAAACGGAGATCAAGCCATGGTCTATTATAATAAAAATGAAATTTTGATTCGGGATTTGCAGCAGAGCGACGCACAAATCCTCACGGACGAAGAGATTGCGCAGGGCTGGGACGCGACGGTGAATAAATATGAAATGCGTCTGCGGCATCGGTCCGAGGGCAGGTGCGTCGCATTGGTCGCCGAATGGAACGGCAGCGTCGCCGGATACGTCAGCGTTTACCCCGACGCCGAGAGCGGTGCGTTCGCGAATCGGGGCTATGCGGAGATCGTCGACTTCGCCGTTCTGGAGAAGTACCGGCGCAGAGGGGTCGGCGGCAGACTTCTGGACGTCGCGGAGCGGATCGCATTCTCGTATGCGGACGTGGTCTACCTCGGCGTGGGGTTGCACAGCGGGTACGGAAGCGCCCAGCGAATGTACGTCAAGCGAGGATACGTTCCCGACGGGAGCGGCGTCTGGTATCGGGATCGGGTCTGCGAGCCGTATGCCGATTGCCGCAATGATGACGATCTTGTTTTATATTTATGCAAGCGGAGGGGTGGAGAAACGGAATGATTCGATACGCAGATCTGCAGGATTTTGCCGTTCTGCAGGAACATGACAGGCACATTTCCGGGTCCGAACTGAAAAAGATCCTCCCCGCGGGGAGGGTCCTGGTTCTATATCAAGGAGAAACCTTCATCGGTTGGCTTCGGTTCGGGTTCTTTTGGGACAGCATTCCGTTCATAAATATGCTGTTCGTACTGGATGCGTACCGGGGGCAGGGAAACGGGACGAAGCTCGTCTCGTTTTGGGAAAAGGAAATGGCAAGAGCGGGGCATCGACAGGTTTTGACGTCCACGCAGGCAAACGAGCGGGCTCAATTCTTTTACCGTAAGCTCGGGTATGCCGAGTGCGGTGCGCTTTTGCTGCCGCAGGAGCCGTTGGAGATGTTCTTTCGTAAGGACTTGGCGGAGGACTTGGCGGAGGACTTGGCGGAGGATTGACGGGGGATTTGACGAGGGATTGGCAGAGGACTTGACGCAATAAATATTCACTTTCCGAGACATCGATCGGAGCCGTCGGACCCGTATGCGGGGCACGCCGTGCGGTTTCATCGGTTACCCGTCGGGACGTGGGCGTTGGGACAGGATTGCCGTCGGGATGGAGAGTTCCGCCGGAGTGGGGGGGACACCGGGCACATCGGGCACACTGGGACGGGGTTTTGCCGAAACAGGATTTTCGCCCGAGTAAGATTCACTCCAGACGGGGTCGCCGGAACGAGGGGTTTCGCTGGGACAGGATTGCCGTCGGGACGGGGGCGTCAGGACGAAGGTTTTCCCTCGGAACGGTGAGTGCCCGAGACGGAAGCCCCCCCGGAACAGGGTGCGCATGGATGGGGAGTTTGCCAGAACGAGGTGCACCAGAGACGGAGAGTTTGTCGGGACGAGGGTTTTCACTGGAACGGGGGTCGTCGGGACGATTTTGCCGAGACGATTTTCGCTGGGACGATTTCTCGCCGGACGGGGGTTTGCCGAAACAAGGGTTTTACCGAGACGATTTTCGCTGGGACGGGATTCCCGCCGGGACGGGGGTACCGTTTGGCGTACGGTGTCACGAATCGAGCGCCACACGCCCCCTATTCTCCACGCCTGAACTGCGGCAAGACGGGAGCTGCCGGGCAGGGCTTCCCGTCGGAACGGGAGGGGTCCCGAGACGGAAGTCCCCCCGGAACAGGGTGCGCATGGATGGGAAGTTTGCCAAAACGGGGTGCACCAGAGACGGAGAGTTTGCCGAAACAAGGGTTTTACCGAGACAGAAGCACACGGACGGGGGGCGATTTGACGGGGTTGCCATCGGTGCTGTGGTTTTGCCGGGACGGGGTTTCCCCGTTTTGCGGACGGAGCCACGAGTCGAGCGCCACACGTTCCCCTATTCCCTACGCCTGAACTGCGGCAAGACGGGAGCTGCCGGGCAGGGCTTCCCGTCGGAACGGGAGGAGTGCCCGAGACGGAAGCCCCCCCGGAACAGGGTGCGCATGGATGGGGTCCGTCGGGACGGCAGGGTCGCCGTAATAGGGTGCGCCAGAGACGGAGAGTTTGTCGGGGCGAGGGTTTTGCCGAGACGGAAACAAATGGACGGGGCTTCCCCGTTTTGCGGACGGGGTCACGAATCGAGCGCCACATACACCCTATTTTCCACACCCGACTGGCAGCGAGACGGAATTTCTCGCCGAAACGGAGGGTTCCTCTGGAACGGGAGGGTTCCGAAACGGTTTTTCCGGGACAGCAGGGTCGCTGGGACGATTTCTCGCCGGACGGGGGCACACCGGGTACGCCGAGACGGAAGTCGACGGGACAGGTTTTTGCCCGAGCAGGATTCTCGCCGAAACAGTGGATGCCCAAGACGGGTTCGTCGGGACGATTTTGCCGAGACGATTTTCGCTGGGACGATTTCTCGCCGGACGGGGGCACACCGGGTACACCGGGACGGAAGTCGACGGGACAGGTTTTTGCCCGAACAAGATTCCCGCCGAAACAGTGGATGCCCAAGACGGGGTTCGTCGGGACGATTTTGCCGAGACGAGAGCAAATGGACGGGGCATCCCCGTTTTGCGGACGGGGTCACGAATCGAGCGCAACACGTCCCCTATTCCCCACACCCGACCGGCAGCGAGACGGGAGCCGTCGGACAGGGCTTCCTGTCGGAACGGGAGGAGTGCCCGAGACGGAAGTCCCCCGTAATAGGGTACGCCGGAGACGGAGAGTTTGCCGGGGCGAGGGTTTTGCCGAAACAGAAGCACACGGACGGAATTTCCCCGATGTTTTATTTAGTTAAGGATACAACACAGACAATCCACGCTTACAAACAACATATCAGGAGCTATAATCATAACT
>CANQUN010000059.1 GCA_947627065.1 uncultured Clostridia bacterium | reverse complement strand
GTTTGTCAAGCCGTTCGTCGGGAACGGCCACCACGCCCACGTTAGGCTCTATGGTGCAAAACGGAAAATTTGCCGCCTGTGCGCCGGCGTGTGTAATTGCGTTGAACAGGGTGGACTTGCCCACGTTTGGCAGCCCTACTACTCCTAATTTCATATCGTCTCCTTTGTTCTTTCTATATTATATAATAAAAATTTCATAAACACAAACGATTTTGCGCATCTTGCAAAAAAGCGCTTTAATCTCCCGTGCGCCTCCGCAAAAATGTGGTTATTATTTCTGGCCCGCAAACGAAAAAGGAATTTTTGTTTTGGCCCCTCCCGAGGAGGGGCTGGCGCGTACGCGCCTGAGGTGGGCAACGCGTAAAAATGCCGCCGTGTGTGGTCTTGCCCCTCCGCAAAAATGTGGTTATTATTTCTGGCCCCTCCCGAAAAAGAATTTTTTATTTTTGGCCCCTCCCGAGGAGGGGCTGTCGAACGGAGTGAGACTGAGGTGGGCATAACGGCCCCCCGAATCCCCCAAAACCCCACGCCCAAGCCCATTACCAAAGCCCGCCGCAAAACACCAAAACCCATTGCCATTCGTTTGCAAACGGCATTGAAATATGTTAAAATATAATAAAGGAGCAAAGATGAATTATCCCAAACACATTGCCGCAAACATAAAAGTACAAGGCCTTACGCCCGACGAGATAGAGGGCATGATAGAAATCCCGCCCACCACCGACCTCGGCGACTACGCCCTGCCGTGTTTCCGCCTTGCCAAGACCATGCGCAAGCCCCCCGCGGCCATTGCCGAAGAGTTGAAAGCCGCTTACCCCAAGGACGAGTACATAGAGGAAGTAACGTCCGCCGCGGGCTATCTCAACTTTCGGGTTAACAGAAAGCGGCTGGTTGCCGACATCCTCGCAGAAGTGGAAGAGAAGGGAGAGCGTTACGGCTCGTCCAACATTGGCGGCGGCAGAACGGTGTGCATCGACTACTCGTCCATAAACATAGCCAAGCCCTCCACATCGGGCACCTTTCCACCACCGTGCTCGGCGCCGCGCTCTACAGGCTCTACCGTTTCCTCGGTTACAACAGCGTGGGCATAAACCACCTTGGCGATTACGGAACGCAGTTTGGCAAACTCATCGTCGCCTACGGGCTGTGGGGCAACCGTCAAGAAGTGGAGAAGGGCGGAGTCAAGGAACTCATGCGCCTTTACGTAAAGTATCACGAAGTGGCCGAAACCGACCCCTCGCTTGACGACCGCGCCCGCGCCGAATTCAAAAAGATAGAGGACGGCGACCCCGAAGCCAACGCCCTGTTCGCCTTCTTCAAGGACATAACGCTCAAAGAAGTGGGCAAGATTTACGACCGCCTGCACGTCTCTTTCGACAGTTACGCGGGCGAGAGTTTTTACAACGACAAGATGGGTCCCATCATCGAAAACCTGCGAAATAGGGGACTTCTTGTAAAAAGTGAGGGTGCCGAAATCGTCGATCTCTCGGCTTACGACATGCCGCCCTGCATAATCCTGCGCTCGGACGGCGCGTCCCTTTACGCCACGCGCGACCTTGCCGCCGCCCTCTACCGCAAGAACACTTACAACTTTGACAAGAACCTCTACGTCGTCGCCTACCAGCAAAATCTGCACTTCCGCCAGATATTCAAAGTGCTCGAACTCATGGGCTACGATTGGGCAAAGGACTGCGTCCACGTCGCTTACGGAATGGTCTCCATGGAAGACGGCGCTATGAGTACGAGAAAGGGAAAGGTCGTGTTCCTCGAGGACGTCATCGACCGCTGCGTCGAAAAATGCCTTTCCATAATCGAGGAAAAGAACCCCGACCTTCCCGACAAGGAAACGATTGCCGAACAGGTCGGCACGGGTGCCGTAATCTTCGGCGCGCTCAGCGCAAACAAGATAAAGGACATCGTGTTCAGTTACGACAAGGTGCTCAATTTTGACGGGGAAACGGGGCCTTACGTCCAGTACACCTGCGCCAGGTGCTCAAGCGTGCTCGCAAAAGCGGTGGGTCTCGGCGGTCCGTTCACCGTCGAAAACCTCGCCGACGAGGAGTACGAACTCGCCGTTCAGATAGGCAAACTCCCGTCCGTGCTGCTCTCCGCGCTCGACAAGTTAGAACCGTCCTTCATCACCCGTTACGCCGTCGATCTCGCGCAGGCGTACAACAAATTCTACTTCGACTGCAAGATAATAGGTGAGGACAAGAATACCGAAAATTTCCGCCTCTCCCTCACAAAAGCCACGCTCACAGCCCTGCGCGTAAGCCTCAACTTGCTTGGAATCTCCGTCCCCGAAAGGATGTAAAAAACCGCGCCCCCGTAATTTGTGAGATTTAAGGCACTTTTGCAACAGATTGCAAAATAAAAAGGTAATAAAAGAGTAAAAATCAAAATAAAAATCCGCCAAAACCTTTGATTTAGGCGGTTTTTTTATTTCCTCAAACCTTCGTTCGGTCGGCTTTTTATTTCCTCAAACTTGTGTTCATGCGTTTTTTTATCCCCGCAAGCCTCAAAACCCTGCGGCTAACTATGCGCAAAACCCTACAACATCGATACGCCGCAGGCTCATTTTTTCTTCTTGCGGTGTTCTTCTTTCCACTGCTTGATGTCGTTGAGGCGGGTTTTGAATTTCCCTTCCACACCCTCCTCGGTAGGGCGGTAATATTCCCTTCCCGCAAGGCTCTCGGGCAGGCACACCATGTCGGAAAGTTTGTCCTCGAGATCGTGCGCGTATTGGTACCCCTTGCCGTAGTCAAGTTCCTTCATGAGTTTGGTGGGCGCGTTGCGTATGACGAGGGGAACAGGTTCGGCAAGCATGGTAACGGCGTCCCGCTTGGCCGACTCGTAGGCCATGTACAGGGCGTTGCTCTTGGGAGCGAGGGACATGTAAACCACGGCTTCGGTCAGGTGAACCGAGCATTCCGGCATGCCGATCAGGTGGCAGGCCTGAAAAGCCGCCACGGCAATTTCCAGCGCGCGCGGGTCGGCAAGCCCGATGTCCTCGCTGGCAAACCGCGTAACGCGGCGGGCTATGTAAATGGGGTCCTCGCCCGACTCGAGCATCCTCGCCAGCCAATAGACGGCGGCGTCCGCGTCCGAATTGCGCATGGACTTGTGCAGGGCGGATATGAGGTTGTAATGTTCCTCACCAGACTTGTCGTACAGCAGCGACTTGCGTGAAATGCACTGTTCCACCGTTTCGTTGCTCACGGTAAACACGCCGTCTTTCTCGTCGGAGTTCAGCACGGCCATCTCGAGGGTGGAAAGCGCCGTCCTCGCGTCCCCGTTTGCAAAAACGGCAATGGCCTCGAGTATCTCGTCCGAAATTTCCACCTTCATGTCGCCAAACCCGCGTTCGTCCTCCACGGCGTGGCGCAAAAGCCCCACGAGATCGTCCGTCGTCAGCGCCTGCAAAACAAAAACCTTGCAGCGGGAGAGGAGAGCGCCGTTCACCTCAAACGAAGGATTTTCGGTAGTCGCCCCGATGAGGACGATGCTTCCCTTTTCCACATAAGGCAAAAAAGCGTCCTGCTGGGCCTTGTTAAAGCGGTGTATTTCGTCCACGAACAAAATGGTCTTTTCGCCAAAACGTTTGTTCTTTTCGGCCTGTTCCATAACCGTCTTTATCTCTTTAATTCCGCTGGTTACCGCCGAAAAATCGATGAACGCCGCCTTGGTGCTGTTGGCGATTATGCGGGCGAGGGTGGTCTTGCCCACGCCGGGCGGCCCCCAGAAAATCATGGAGCCAATGCTGTCGCTCTCGATAAGCCGCCTTAAAATCTTGCCCTCGCCGATAAGGTGCTTTTGCCCCACAAACTCGCGCAGCGTCCTCGGCCTCAGCCTCGCCGCGAGCGGAAGGTCTCTGTCGCTTGAAAACAAAGTCTGCTGTTCCATACCTCAACCTTTTGTGTCGGTGCCGATGAGAGGGAGGAATCTCCCGTCGGGTAATTTCCCCGCCCCGCCCGTCGGATATAATGTTACGTGTTGTAATATATAATGTTACGCCTGTTGTAGTATATATAAGGATTTCTCCATACAACATAATATATACAATGCTACGCCATACGGTGTAATAATATATATAATGATATTATATGTCAAAACGAATTAAAAGTCAATCCAAGGCGGCTCGGTTGCTCCATTTGGATAAAATTTTTGTTCGGCGCCCAATCCCCGCCATTTTTCCCAATCCCCGCCTTTCCCAATCCCCCGCCATTCTCCCAACCGTTCGCTTTCTCCAACTCCCGCCATTTTCCCAATCCTCGCCATTTTCAAACCCGCCCGCCTTCTCCGCCAAACTCTCCATTGCAATCACCCGCGTCCCGCCACCCGCGCCTTTTCCCAACCTTTCTCCCGTTCTTCCGCACCCCCGCAAATCTTCACGCGAGGAAAATTTTTGCAGGTGGTTTTAACGGGTTGTTTTTTTCGTGCGGTTGTGATAGAATATATATAAAGACAAAAGGGCGCATGCCCTCGGCGCAGCGAGCAAAGGGTGCATGCCCTCGGGCGGCGGCCGAAGGGCGGCCGCCACCGCGCAACGGCGCATGGAGCATAACATGATAGACGAGGTTGTCAATTCCATACTTGCGGCAGAAGCCAAGGCAGAAGAAATTTCCCACAGCGCCTCGGAAAAAGCCGCTTCAATTCTCAAAGAGGGAGAGGAGCGCGCGGGCAGAATAAAGGCCGAAGCGGAGGAGCAGTCGCGGCAGCAGACCGCCGAATTTCTCGCCTCCCACGCCGCGCTTGCCGAGGAAAATTACGCGTCCGCCGTTGAAGAAGGCAAAAAGAAAGCGGAGAATGAATACCGCTTTGACGGCCGCGCCGAAAAAGCCGCAGAAGATATTGCGAGGTATATATTAAGTGGCGATTGCTGAAATCAAAAACCAAGCGGCGGCAGCACTAAAAGCCGCCGAAGATATTGCGAGGTATATATTAAGTGGCGATTGCTGAAATGACAAAACTGCGCCTCATAGGACTTGGAAGTGAGCGCAGCGCCATACTCGACGCCCTCGCCGCCACCGGTCTTGCCGAAATCAAGGACTGCAAGGTGTCGGCCGACCTTTCATGCCCATCCGCCGCCGAGGAAAAGGCGGAAATACAAGCCAAGGCGGACAGGGTGGAGGAGTGTATTGCCCTGATAACCAAGGAGGCCGAAGCCCGAATCCGTGAGGATAAGCACATAGACGGCTCCTTCCTCAAAGACGGCTTCGACGTGGACTACACCTCGTTCATGCAGGCGCCTTTCAAGGAAAAGGCCCTGCTTTCGCTGTGCGCCGAAGTGGAGAGCGCAGCCGCCAGAATCGCCGACGCAAACAGCGAGATAACCCGCTTAAATGTGAGAAAAAGGGCACTTCTGCCATTTTTGGCCGTTCAGGCGCCCCTCGATTCTTTCAAGGATACAAGGCACGCGGTCATAGCGCTCGGCACCCTTCCCGCGGACAGGGCAGAGGCGTTTGCCGCCCTCTCACAAGACGCCGCGGCCGAATGCCGCGTCTACCCGTCGGAAGGGGACAGGGTCGCCGCCCTCGTCGCCGCGCACGCCGAAATTGCGGAGGAAATCCTGTCGTCCGCCGCCGCTCTCGGTTTCCAGCGCTGTCCTTTTTACGAGAATAAGACGGCCGAGGAACTTACGGCAGACGTAGACGGCGAGATAGCCGAAGCCGAAAAGAAGATTGCAGAACTTAAAAACGCCGTGTACGCCGCGAGCGGAAAACTCAAAGACCTCAAGATCCTCGGCGACTACCTCGCATTCGAATTGGAAAAACTCGGCTGCAAGGAAAAATTCCCCCACACGGCCGCTGCTTTCGTCATGGAAGCCTACGTTCCCAAAGAGGGGCAAAATGCCGTTTTATGTGCGATAAAGGGGGTTTCTGAAAATATCTACACCGAGTTTGTGCCCGTGGACAAGGACGACGACCCGCCCACTTTGATGAAGAACAACCGCGTCGTCAAAAACTACGAGTTCATCACAAACATGTACACCCCGCCCTCGTACGGGGAGTTTGACCCCAACGCAATAATGTCGGTGTTCTTCAGCATATTCCTCGGTTTCATCATGGCGGACATCGGTTACGGAATACTCATGATGCTCATCGGTGTCATTTTTGCCCTTCGCACCAAGCGCGACACGGGAATGAAACGTCTGATGAAGGTGATAGGCTACAGCGGAATATTCACCGTCATCTTCGGTGCGCTGTTCGGCTCCTTCTTCGGCTTTTCCGCCACCGCCAACGACATAAACGGGTTTGCCGTTTCCTTCCTGCCCAAGGCAATTCTGCCCGACGCCAAGGATTCGGCTTGGAAACTTGCGGGCATAACCATTCCGTCGGTGCTGCTCATCGCCCTCGGCATGGGCGTCGTCCAACTCATGGCGGGCAACCTGTGCAAGGCGTACGCCGAATTCAGGCAGGGCCGGGTCGCGGACGGCATATTCTTCGGCGTAATATGGGCGATATTCCTCGGCGGAATGCTCGTTCTCGCCGTGGGTCTCATAGAGGACTTCGGCATGGGCTACCTCGTCCTGCCGGGCGGCATAACCGCGGGCGCGTCCCTCCTCGTCGGCGCGGCAACCGCGGGCATTCGGGAAAAGGGCTTCGGCAAAGTCAAAAAGAGTTTCGGAGCCGTGTACGGAATCATCAATTACATGTCGGACATCTTGAGTTACGCAAGGCTTTACGGACTCATGCTGTCGGGCGCAATCATCGCGCAGATAGCTTCGGGTCAGGGCCTGCTGCTCGTCGTGGGCGGCAATCCCGTGCTCGCCGTTCTCGGCGTCGTCGTGATGATAATAGGGCACGCCTTCAACCTCGCCATGGGGCTTCTCGGCGCGTACATACACGACTCGAGGCTGCAGTACATCGAATTTTTCGGCCGCTTCTACACGGGAGAAGGCGAACTTTTCGCCCCGCTCGGCGGCAAGCGCAAGTACGTTTACATAACGCCACAAAAGGCGCAAGGCAAGGTGCGTTAAACCCAAAAAACCGCCCAAATCTCACAAAAACGGGCGTTTTTATAAAATCGGCCTGAAACAAAAAAGGCAAAACGGAGGACTAAACACAATGCAAGCAATAGGAATTTTCGGGTTGGCTCTGTGTATGATTCTGTGCGGAGCGGGTTCGGCTCTCGGTCTGTACATGACGGGCACGGCCGCCGCGGGCGTGCTGTCCGAGGACCCTAAAAAGTTCAGCAAGGTCATGATACTCGTCGTTCTCCCCGCAACGCAGGGAATCTACGGTTTCGTCATAGCAATCCTCGGCATTTCCGCCAACCTCACGGGCTGGGCGCTCTTTGCCAAGATGTTCCCCATGGCGGTCGTCGGTTTCATATCGGCGCTCTTTCAGGGCAAGACGGCGGCCAACTGTATCTACGCCGTGTCCAAGCAGGAGACCCTCGGCGGCAAACTCATACTCTTCCCCGCTATGATAGAAACCTACGCCATTCTCTCTTTCGTCATTTCCATAATGATATAATATGAGTCAGGAAAACATCGTTTCAAAAATAATTTCGGAAGCCGAAGAACGTGCCGAAAGGACGGTGTCGGACGCGGCCCGCAAGGCCGAAGAATCCGCCGCCAAGGCTCGGCGGGAGGCTGAAGAGAGCGCGGCCGAACGTCTGGCGCAAGCCACCGTGAGGGCCGAGGCAAACGCCCGCCAGCGGGAGATTTCCGCCCGCCTCGAGATAAGGCGGATAGAACTCGACCAAAAGCACAAGGTGGTGGACGGCGTGTTTGACAAAGCGCTGCAAATCCTCGTCTCCCTGCCCGAAAAAGAGTACGTCGGGTTTATCCAAAGCCTTCTCGAAAGGTATGCCGAAGCGGGCGACGTCGTCGTCCTTTCAGGCAATTGCAAGTACCGCGCCTCGGTGGAAAAACTGCCGATAATGTGCGAAAAAGGCCTTGTTCTTTCCAAAGAGGCGGGCCGTTTCGCGGGCGGGGTCATGCTCGTAGGCGGCGCTTGCGACAAGAATCTGAGTTTTGAAGCGCTGGTCGCCACGGCCAAAGAGCAAAAGCAGGCCGAGGTTGCCGCCGCGCTTTTCGGTTGAGGTAAAAATGCGTTACGACGTGGCATTCATCAACGGCGTCGTCCGCTCGCGGGAACGCTTTCTGTGGGGCACCCGCCTCGAGAGGCTTGCCGAGGGAACGGCGGCCGAAGCCTTCAAGGCCCTCAAGGACGGCGGGTTCGGCGCAAATGCCGAAGCCGAGGACGGCGATTTCGAATCCCTGATACGTGCGGAGGAAAACTCCGTCAATTCCTTCATCCGCGAATACGCCCCGAGCGAGGCGACGGAGAGGTTTCTGCTTGCCGAATACGACTTTCACAATGCCGAAGCCCTCGTCAAATGCAGACTCGCGGGCGCGGACGCGGCCAAGATGCTCGCCCCCGAGGGCTTTTACAAGACGGAAGACATAAAAAAGGCCATCGACGCCATGGGCGAAAACCCGCCCGCCGACGCGAATGACGGCACGGGTAAAACCCTGTCCGCCGCGAATGACGGCATGGGCACCCCCCGCGCCGGGAAAAAGGACAAAAGGGAAAACCCGCTGTACGCCGCCGCGGCGCAAGCGCTCGCCTTGCCCGCAGGACAGGCCGACGGTTTCACGGTGGACTGCGTCTTCCAAAAGGCGCTGTTTCGCTACATGAAGCGCTACGCCAAAGGCCCGCTCAAGGCCATTCTCGCCAACAAGGCGGACGCGGCAAACCTCTCAGCCCTTCTTCGCAGCGATACCTTCGAGTATGCCGCTCAGATGTTCGTGGAAGGCGGAAAGTGGCCTGAATCTCAGCTTAAAGCCATTTTTGAAGGTTCGGCGGACGTAAACGGAGAACTCAAGCGGCAAGTGCTCGCCGCCCGTGAGGACGCGCAAAACGGCCGCCCGCTCACCGCGTTTGAAAAGTACGCGGACGAATATCCCCTGCACGCTCTCTACCCAACGCGGTACGACATGAAAGGGCAGGAACCCTTCCTCTCCTACATCTTCAAGCGGAGGGAGGACATAGCCAACGCGCGTATACTCGCCGTGTGTCTCGCGGCGCGTCTCTCGCCCAAGGAGACGGCGGCAAGAATGCGCTTCGGCAGCCACAGTTAAAATCAAAGTTAAAATCACAGTTAAAATCACAGTAATAAAAGGTCGGAGGTAAACATGGCAAAAGCGGCTGTAATAGGCAGCGGGGACAGCGTCCTCGTGTTCAAGGCGGCGGGTGTGGACGCGTTCGCCGCGTCCGACGTGAAAAAGGCCAAGGAAATTCTCCGTTCGGTGGCCAAGGATTACGCCGTTATCTTCATCACGGAAGAACTCTACGGCAGCCTCGGCGACTTTCTCAAACGTTTCAACGAAAGCGCGTACCCCGCAATCCTCGCCATTCCGGGCGAAAACGGCGCCACGGGTTACGCCATGGAAGAGATAAAAAAGGCTTCCGAGCGGGCGCTCGGCGTGGATATTCTTTTCAAATAACGCGCGGAAGCGGTCGGGCGTAAAAGCCCGCACGCCAACCCCAACGCTAACCCCAAAAACCCCCTAAAACGCACAAAAAGCGCCAATACGCCAACACAAACCCATTCAAATAATGTTTCGGGATTCATCCCGTGAGGAAAGTAATATGCAAGGTAGAGTAATCAAGGTTTCGGGTCCGCTCATCGTAGCCGAAAACATGGCCGACTGCAAGATGAACGACGTCGTCCGCGTTTCGGACATGAACCTCATCGGCGAAGTCATCGAACTGAGGGGCGACAAGGCCTCCATTCAGGTGTACGAAGAAACGTCGGGATTAGGCCCCGGTGAAGTGGTGGAAAGCACGGGCGAACCCCTTTCCGTAGAACTTGCCCCGGGACTCATCGAGGGTATATTCGACGGGATACAGAGACCCTTAAAGACCATCGTCGAAAATTACGGAGACAGGATTTCCCGTGGGATAAACGTAACTAATCTCGACAGAACCAAAAAGTGGAGTTTCGTCCCCACCGCAAAGATAGGAGAAGAGGTAGTGCCCGGCGACAGGCTCGGTTACGTTCAGGAAACGGCGGCCGTCAGGCATTACATAACCGTCCCCTTCGGCGTCGGCGGCAAGATAAAGAGCCTCGTGGAGGGCGACTACACGATAACCCAGCCCATCGCCGTCATCGGCACGGAGGGGGGAGACGTGTCCGTCCCCATGCTCCGCAAGTGGCCGGTGAGAAAGGGCAGACCTTATAAAGAAAAACTTTCCCCATCCATGCCCATGGTTACGGGCCAGCGGGTAATAGACACGCTGTTTCCCGTTGCAAAGGGCGGCGTTGCGGCCGTGCCGGGACCCTTCGGCAGCGGCAAGACGGTCGTCCAGCACCAGCTCGCCAAGTGGGCGGACGCCGACATCATCGTCTATGTGG
>CANQUN010000058.1 GCA_947627065.1 uncultured Clostridia bacterium | reverse complement strand
GGAATTGGCAGACGTAGTGGACTCAAAATCCACCGCCAGCGATGGCGTGCCGGTTCGAGTCCGGCCACCGGCACCACTGCGTCGGAGAAAGCGTAACTTCGCTTTCTCCGACGCATTTGTTATGCGCCAGAGAAATGCTCACAACACTTTCTCCTCCTTTCCGCTCGGATAAATTGTAGGCAATTTCTCCTCGCGGTTTTTTTTGCAAGCGTAACTTCGCTTGCGGCGACACGTCGCGGCAAGGCAAATTTCGCAAGAGGTTGCTTTGGGACAACCTCTTTGCCTTAATGCCTGCCGCTCCTCTTCCGACGCATTAAATTGTTGCACAATTTTCTGCGGCGGTTTTTTAGGGAATCTCACGGGGACGCATTTATACTGCGTATTTCTGCGGCGTTTATCCTATTTTCGGATACATAAAATATATCACTCTCATGGGTTAATTGTCAAGTGTAATTTATTATGTGCAATTGAACGCGTTGGCGGAAAAAGAGCGGCGGGGCGGATTGACAGGTTGGTCGGTTGCCCACCTCAGGCGCGTACGCGCCAGCCCCTCCTCGGGAGGGGCCAAGAAAAAAAAGACAGTACCAAAAGGCGAGACGAGTTCGGGCGTATAGGTGAATAAAATTTATGTAAGGGGTGAATAATTGCCCTCTTTTATGGAAAAAGTTTTATTTTTATGCGGAAAGTGGTGAAAATCGCTTGTCTATCCTTAAACATTGTGATATAATCATATATATTTATTATCGTCATCATATATAATTGTTATCATCATGACGCGGGCAGAATCATACTTATCATCGGACGACGGTGCGGGCGAAAATAAATTGCAACGATGATACATTCGTATATGTTTTGTAACCATCGGGCGACGGTGGAGCAGTTGCATATAATTGTTATCATCAGCGACGGTGGGACAATAAAATATAATCAATCATCTATCATTCATCAACAGTCGGTCATCAAAACCGGTCATCAATAAACAGTCATCATCCGAAAACGGAAATAAATTTAAGGAGTTCAAGATGAAAAAGAAATTACTTGCGGTATTTGCGTTGGTATTTGCGGTTTCTCTCGCCATGTTTGCGGCCACGGCCTGCACAGTGTCGGGAGCTACTGTAACGTACGACGTAACTTACGACGCGAACGGCGGCGAGGGCGAAGCCCCGACGGCCGCTTACGAAAAGGGCGAAACCTTTACCCTTGCCCCCGCAGACACGTTTACGTACGAGGGTTACACGTTTGAAAGTTGGGAGATAGACGGCGAGTCTTACGCCCCCGGGGACGAGTACACCATGCCCGCGCACGACGTTACCGTAAAGGCGGTTTGGACGGAAAAAACCCCCGAAATCACACAATATACGGTTACTTTCACCCTTGGGGACTACGACGGGGAAGGTTCGGCGCCCGCTGCCATAACCGCGGCGGAGAACACCGACATTACCCTGCCCCCTGTCGGCGTTGAGTGGGAGAACCACGAGTTCAACGGCTGGCTGGCGGACGGCGAACTTCTTGCCGAAGGCACCGCTTACACCGTTACGGGCGACATAACGATGACCGCCGACTGGACGGACAACACACCCGACCCCGACCCGGATCCCGATCCAGATCCCGACCCGCAGCCCACGCAGTACACCGTAACCTTCATGTCCGACGACACGACGTTGTTTACGACCGTTAAGGTAAACGAGGGCGAGACGGTTACGCCGCCCGACCCCGCGCCGACGCATGAGACCAAGACCTTCCATTATTGGCTCGACCTCGAAACGTACGAGGAATTCGATTTTGACACGCCCATAACCCACGACGTTACGTTGCAGGCAAGTTATTGGGTAGTCATACACTTTGATATAGGCGACGCGCAGGGCACCGCTCCCGAAGATATGACGAACAGTATGGGCATAACGCTCACCCTCCCCTCTGCCGACGGATTCTCGCTTGAAGGATTCGAGTTCGGAGGCTGGCGAGACCCCGAGGGCGACGTTTACGATGAAAATGAGTTTTACGGCAGAGTAACCCAGAGCATGACCTTCACGGCGGTATGGGATGAACCCACGGAGACCTTTACCGTAACTTACGATACGCAGTACCGTTACGGCGAAGGCACAGGACCCGACCCCGAAGAACACGCGGCGGGCGAGACCTTCTATCTCCCCGAAAACACCTTTACAGCCAAGCCCGACTATTCCAACTACTCTTTCGTGGGTTGGTATGTCAAAGGCGGAGACGTTAACGTGCTTTACCAGCCCGACGACCCGTACGTAATGCCCGCAAACGACATAACGTTCATTGCAAAGTGGGAGGCGCAGATGGTAAACGTTACTTACGTGAACGGCGGCCATGCGATAGGTTCGGACATCGAAGAACAGAAAGAGAAGGGCCAGCCGTTCCGCCTCAAACCCTGCACTTTTGAAGCCGACCCGGGCTGCACCTTTACCGGCTGGAGAGACAGCATAAAAAACGAACTGTACGACGAAGGCGCGGAATACACCGCCAACGAGGACGTTACGTTCACCGCAGAGTGGCTGGTGAAAGAGCAGGTTGATCTTGCCGCATACACCGGCAGGTGGACGGACGGAAACGGCAACACGCTCATTGCCGACTTCACCTCGGGAGACGAAGGCTTAGGTACGGTTGGATTTATAATTCTCATCCTCGCCGACGGCACCTGCCACGAGTACATGGACGTAATGCTTTATGACAATTCCGAAAACCTTATACTCGCGTCTTACAGCAACGACTGGATTTTCTACACCTACACACTGTCCTACGGCGAAACGATAGCGGTAAGCGAAGTTGACAACGCCACCATAAACAGCGAATTCACCCGTACGGAAAGCGTGGAAACGCCCGATTTCAGCGGGAAATACGTGCAGGAGCAGATCAACAGGAAATGGTACATAGAAACCGCGGACGGCAGCGCAAGCGCGTGGTACGCGGCGAGCAACTCTTCCACTCCTTCCAAGGCTGAGGCGGTAATTGCGGACGAATACATTGCCATAAACTACATGGCTCCCGGTGGTACATATAAACTGCTCCTCACGGCGAGCGACAACGGCGGTCTTGAGGGCTGGTACTCCGAACCCGAGAAAAAAGCCGTAAACGTGAATCTGCAGACGGCGGACGACGGTTTTTACACGGTGAAAGTGGACGGCGAACTTAAACTTATGGTAACGGCGGGCGGCAACGCGGCCGACCTGCCCACACCCACCGACCCCGACGGCAAACCCTTCAGCGGCTGGCAGACGGCGGACGGCGAGAGTTTTGACCCCTCGCAGGCGCTTGATAAGGACGTTGACGTAACCGCCGTGTTCGGCGAGCCGACCTCGTCCGTGCTGACGTACACGGGAGAAGTGAGTAGAACGAATCTGTTTGGTACAGATACTATCACCTCGGTTACTTACGACCCCACAACGGGTGAAATAAACGTTTTCTTTTCTTTCAGAGGAAAAGCGGCTTCATGGCAACCGGCCGAGAACATTTCAGATAAGAGCAGTTCTAGCGATAAACCCGACGGGTGCGATAAGTTCTTCTACCTCTATATAGGCGGTCTGACGGATTATTACATCGGATTTTCAGCCGATCTGAGCACCTGCTACATCAGCGACGGCATTACCGATGAATTCCTCGGCACGCTTGCAAAAGTCTGATAAATTTTGCCGATAACATAGGAAAAACCAAAAAAACTTACGGAAACGCTCCCTGCAAAAACGGGGAGCGTTTTTGCATAAATCATAAATATTCCGCATAAAAATCACAAACAAAAGAGGCGGAAAGGGCGGACGGGCGGAACGAAACCCAATGGTTACGGCGGGGAAGGACAAAAAGATATAATAATTTTTTATTATATATTTTTGATATGCGCGCGCATACGCTTGACAAGGGTATGACAGATGTGATAAAATGTATAATAATTTATTCTATTCAACGGCAAGCGGACATCGGCAATCCGCCGCCCGAGAAGGGAAAAATTAAAAATCGAAGGAGATTAAACATGACAAAATCTGTAAAGCGTTTGCTTATCGGACTTATGGGCGCGATTCTCATTGCGTTTTCCGCGTCCCTCGCCGCATGCTCGCCGAGTAAAGTTACGATAACGTTTGACACAAACGGCGGAAACAGTATTGCCTCCATCGTTGAAGAGTCGGGCACGGACATAACCGGCCAACTGCCCGCGGACCCCGTGAAGGACGGGTTTGTTTTCGACGGATGGTACACGAACAAGGATCTGACAGGCAATAAGCAGGAACTTCCGCACATAATGCCCTCTGAGGACAGAACTTATTACGCTAAATGGGCGGCCGGCGCCACACTTTCACTCGACGCGGGGAGCGGAGGCACGCTTTCCGCCACCGAATACACGGTTGCCGTGGGCGCCGATCTCGGCGCATTTCTCGAAAACATCAGTCCCGACGCCGATGAAGGACTTGAATTTGCCGGCTGGTACAACGGCGACCAAGCGGTTGGCTCTCTCCCCATGCCCGAGGGCGGAATCAGCCTTTCCGCAAAATACTACGCGAACTACACCGTAAACGCACACATTGCCGACGTTAACGGAAGTTATGCGGGCAACGACGTTACCACCTGGACGGACAAGGGTTTTTACGGCGAACCGCTCACTCTGACGAGCGTTGTTCACTACAACATAGACACCACCGCCCCGGGCAGCAGGATTTCCACCGCCGCCCTTGAAAAGGACGACGTGTTCGAAGCCTATTACACCCGTAAAGAGATAGTAATTACCATAGTCTCGGGTCTTGAAGGACAGGAGAACTTCTCCACCGCCAACTACCTGTACGGCGAAAAACTGCGCCTGCCCACGGGCGAGGAACTGTTTGACGCAGAAGAGACCGACATGTTTATGGGTTACGGGCTTGAAGAGGGCGGCGCGCCCGCTTACAAGGCGGAAAGCGTGCTTGACACCTCCGTGTTCGAAACCGATGAAATTACCCTTTACGCCATCTGGATACCCGTCAAGATAGACTTCTTTGGCGGAAGCGACAAACTTGCCGTTGACGGCGAGAGCATTACCCTCTACCGTGAAGGGCTCGAACTGAAAACGGGCACCTATTCGGAAGCGACGGGCAAATTCTCGTTTAGCGAAAACGGAAAGGTGATGCTCGAAGGTAAGGTTACGGGCGACCACTTCTTCTACTACGACGACATTGACGGAACCACCTTCAATTACGGCGGAGAAACCAGCGAAACGCTTGTGTTCGGCACGCAGGACGAGGTTACTTACACGAGTCCCGAAGGTACGTTTGAGGGCGTTTACACCCTTGACCCCTACACCGGTGAATATCTGTTTGAGGCCGAAGGCAAGACCTTCCACTTCTCTCTCGGTATTTCGGACGGTGCGCTTGTGTTCAACCGTGAAAACAGCGCCGAGCGCGGCTTCTACTCGTTTGCCGACGGCAGCAGCCTGCTCTTCCTCGACGGTATGGTGGACGCCAACGGCTTTGGCGGCGCAACCCTTTACGCCGTGAGCGGAGACAGAGTGTCCCCCGCCTTCTCGGCTTATTACATAGCGGACGGTTCGTCCTATCAGCTGGCCGACGGCGCGGGCAACGTGCTCCTCCTCTTCCGCATAACCGCAGGAGCGGGTTCGGTTGCAGGCAGGGAGACCGCCGGTACGTACGACGTTTCCGACGGATATGAAGGCACTTATTTCGATACCGGTCTCGAAACTTCTGAAAACGACCTCGTTATCGACGGTTTCGGCAAGGCCACCCTCAAGGGCAATGCCGGCACGTACGAGATTCGGAGCACGAGTTTCACCTATGAATCTTACACCGAAATAAACGATTTCTACTATGAATGGCTGGTGTTTACCGATACTGCATCGCACACCGAGACTTACTTTATGGCTCAAGGCGCAAGCCCCTATTATCCCCCCTATTACATGGAACTGTCGGCAGAGCCCTACTACGCGGAATGGGCCGACGGACCCGCAAAGGTTTACGGTTCCAGCGCACCCGCACACGCGATGTACTTCTATTATGTCGTGATAGACGGCGGCAACCAGGCTGAGGTGTACGTCCTCGGTTATGACGACAGCGACGACGATGTAATATACACCCTGATGGATGAAGGTGTTGCTACCGTCTCTACAGAAAAAGAAGCCGAACCCGGGACGTTTACCTTTGAAAGCAATATCTACGACACGACGATATACGACTTCAAGATAAACGAAGCGCACAAGATTGAAACCTCCATGGCAGCGGGCACCTACTACGACGCGAACGCAGATGCGGGAATCACCGTTGACAAGTGGGGCGAATTGAGCTACGGCGGAAAGACTTACGCTTACAGCGAGTATGACGTCGAATACATCGAGGACCACTTTGGCACCTTCTGCGTGGCCGTTTACACGGTTAAGGCGGACGGCACCAAGATAGTTGTCTGGCTCGGATACGATTATGCCGATGACGGCGAAACCATTGACCCCACCAAGATTGCCAGCGTTGCGGTTTACGACGGAGACAGCCTACTTGAAATAATCAACAAGTCTTATCTGGACCAGGACGATTATTTTGAGAGAATCTTTGTGGCGGAAGACGCCGAAATGGCGTTAATCACCCTCTTCAGCGACGGACAGGAAGTATTTGTAATCTACGGCGACCTTACGGTTAACGAGGACGGTTCTTATTCGTTTGCGATAATGGCAGACTACCTCGATATATACGAGAAAATACTGCCCGAAGAAATCCTCAGCGTTTACTCTGAATTTGACTTTAAGCCCGGTGATTTCAACGGCAGAACAGCCATGCTCATGTACGACTACATTGAGTCCGTGTACAACTCGGCAAGCGGCGACGGATCCACCCTGTCTCTCGACGGTTACAGCCATGCCGTTTACACCCCGTTCGGCAGCGACGCCATAACGGGTACGTACGACGCCGTTGACAGCGAAGGCATGCTCTTCAGGTTCTCCTACGACGGAGGCGAAAAGTACTTTTACCTTACCGAGGGCGACGGCGAGGAATATGTGTTTGAATTTGCCGACGATCCCATTGTCGGACCTTACTACTACGTGTCCGACGGTTCGGTGTACTTCACCGATTACATAGTCCTCATGCCTTTCGACATGGTGGCTTACGGTGAAGATTACGGCGAATTTGCCCCCACAGGCAAGACGATCGACTACTGGATGATACCCAACTCGGATCCCGCATCGGGCGGAAAGTGGACGGAGTACGAACTGACCTTTGAAGTTTACGACGAAGAAGCACCCGGTTACGAAACCGTTATCATCCGCGTTGCGGTTGCAACCATACAACTGGCGGACGATTCTTACGTCAAAGTTTACATGGATGAAGCCCCCC
Organism: uncultured Clostridia bacterium; assembly: GCA_947627065.1. GTDB lineage: Bacteria > Bacillota > Clostridia > Christensenellales > Borkfalkiaceae > RGIG3732. The sequence goes on along the minus strand of CANQUN010000058.1, from coordinate 3,175 downwards.
TGCAGAACGACATTATGATAGGCGTTGAGGGCGGCGGCCTGATTTACGGCGACGGCTACACCAGCAGTTACGACAACGGACGCGGCTACGTGTTCTACGGCCTCATCGGCATAGGCACAATTTACGACGGCTCCCCCATAGCAAGCGATTACGACTTTAAGACCGACTTTGAAAACGGCAACCAGATTATATTCTACGCCGATTTCGTGTCGATCAACGGTGAGTTCTTCATCCTCAACTCGCGTACGCCCTTCCTGTTTGACTTTACGGATGAAAACCGCGACAGCGCCGCGATAAGGGACGATTACAACGGAACTTACGTGTTCTACGAAAAGGGCGCGATGACCGAAGAAACCATCTACCTTGACGGACACGGCCACGCCACCAGATACGGCGCGGACGGCGACGCTTATGACCAAGGCGAATATGAATATTCTGCCGAACTCGACGCTATCGTTTACAAATCCGACGATGAGTCCTTCTCCTTCTCGATGAGTTCTTACACCTTCAACGGCGTAACCACTTACATCTACTACAAGACGGATGAAGAATATCTGTACGTGGGCGACGACTGGTCCATTCTGCAACTCGGCGCTCTGAGAGAGCACGACGGCAGTTACATCAACGCCGTTTACGTTGACGCGAGGGGCGTTGTTACCTACGGCTTATTTGAGTTTTACACCGAGGACCTCGTGGGACTTGAAGGCGACGGACAGCGCATGATTTACTTTGACGTTGACGGAACGTCGTTTACCGTAAACACCGAGACCTTTATCGTAAGGGACAACGTGCTCTACGCTTATCAGGGAACCCCGAATATCGACAGCCTTGTGATACCCGAAGGGGTACGCGAGATAGGTTACGGCGTGTTTGCCGACCTTGGATACATAAAGAGCATAACCTTCAACAACGTTGAAAAGATTGGCGATTACGCCTTCTACAACACCGACCTGCAGGTTACGGAGTTGGTAAACGACAAGATCACCTACATAGGCGATTACGCGTTCTACGTTTACGGCAACGCTTCGGTTTCGGTATCCAGCCTTGCTTACATCAGCCTGCCCGCGTGCGAATACATAGGCGATTACGCCTTTGCAAACTGCAACTCTATGAGTAACGACAGTTACGTTTCCAAACTCGTTGCAATCAATCACATAGGCAGCCACGCGTTCATGCACAACTACAAAATATCCGAAGACGTCATGGTGCTTGACCTCACCGAGGCCAACCTCTCCGTCCTCTACATGGACGACGACGCGTTCTACCCCGGTTCGGGCACGGACGTTTGGGAGAGACTCGGTTTGCCCGTCAAGATAATCGTTTCGCTCGAGTCTTACAGTTACACCCGCAACTGGGCGGAAGGCATTCAGGAAAAGGTCGTTATCGAAGGGCTTGTAACAAACACCAACCCCGTTGAAGGGCGCGGGCTGTTCAGCATAACCGCAAAAGAATACCTCGCCTTTGAAAGCGACGGCGCAAACGGCATGCACAGCGTTTCCCGCTACTACATCACTACCACCGACGACGACTACAGCACTTACAACTACGCTGCGGAGTACGGCACGTACGGCGTTATAAACAAAGACGGAGCCAACACCGTGTTCATCATAGTGGGCGATGAGATAGTAACGTTTGCCGCAGACGCTGCCAAGGCGACCGTGGGTTCTACGGAATACATGCTTACGGGCGTTGAACAGACCTTTACGGTAAAAGAAAGCGGAAGCGACGTAACCTTAACCCTGACCCTGTCGGTTGACGCTTATTACTATCCCGGAGCGTACGGCGGCACCGATGTAACGGTAACCGCAGACGACATTACCTACAACGGCCACGTGATAGACGATTACGCAACAATTGACACCGACTTTGAGTTCTACGGCGAATATGAAGATGACGGAACTATTTACGAATTTACCGTAAATCTCGGCACCCTCACCTCCACGGTCAAGCGCACGGGCATCACCGTTTACACCGAAAGCCGCGATTACAAGGCACTGCTCAGCCACTACACCGAAGGTCTCGCCACCGGTTACACCTCCGCCGCGCTCTACAAAAAGCACGCTGAAGATGACGGTTACGACCTCGTTTGCGACAACATGTCGAGAGACACGGACGAAGACGGTAAGTACTTCTACAAGAAGACGGTCAGCAGCGATTCGACGACGGCTACCTACACCGTAACCCTCAACGACAACGCCAACCCGACCGCAATAACCGTTGCCGTAGAGTCCGAGAGCAAAAAGACGCTGACTAACGAGAAGGCTTATCAGGTAACATTTACCTACACCGACGACGGCAGCAGCGTGAAGGTTACAAGCATCAGCAGCTTTAAGAAATGGAGCGGTTGGTGGGAAGAGATTTATAGTTCGTATAACGCCTTCGGCCCCTCCTGCAATTCCAACGGCGACAACTCGTTTGTTATAACCAGATCCACAACCAGTTGGGTAATAACCTTTGCCTCGGCAGACGAGTTCTCGGTTGAAGAGAAAACAGCCTCGATCCAAAATGTCGAAACTGCGCACGAAGACGGACAGGATTATTACTCGGTTAAAATAGTGGTCGACGAGGACGGCAACTGCATAGGCCTCGGAGATGAAATGGTAGAAAATACGCACACCTCTGGGGGTGGCTACAGTCAGCTCTACATCATGATACCCAGCGACTACACGGTTGACGGCAACACCTACAGTTGGTCCAATTTCAGCGGTAGTTATAGGGTAACCGTAACCAAGAGTGATGACGGCAGCTTTACCGTAACGGTAGAAAAACTGTCCTGACAAAAGCACACGCGGCCGGCCGCACAAACTGCCTGACCAAGGCCCGCGGCCGCCCGCACAAAAGACCCAACCAAGGCCCGTGCCCGGCTTGCACAAAAGGCCTGACCAAGGCCCCGCGGCCGCCCGCACAAACTGTCTGACTAATGCCCCGTGGCGGCTGCACAAAAGGCCCGACCAAGGCCCGCGGCCGCCGCACAACAAAACAAAAAAGAGAGGAGTTTCTCCTCTCTTTTTTAACGCCCCGAGATTTGTTGAGTGCTGTGTGGGCGCGTGTTGCGGGTTTTTGTGCGTTTTATGGGGCTTTTTGATTTTGCAAGGTTTTTACGGTGCCCTCTCCCAAGGAGTTTAATCCCCCCTTTGCCCCCTCCCGAGGAGGGGGATTCAGGGGGTGGGCAACG
>CANQUN010000057.1 GCA_947627065.1 uncultured Clostridia bacterium | reverse complement strand
GGGACTGACTTAGATAAGAAAAACGGAAAAGTCGCCTTAAGTAGATTGTGAATATCCTGTAAATAATCATATAATAACTTGTCAAGAAGTTTTTATGTACAAATTCGGGAAACTCCCGCAAGATTATATGAATGAAAAAGAAAGGGATTGTCGCAAGATGCAAATTATCGTTCTATAAGCAAAATAGACTATTGACACTATTTGAGAGCGGAAGCACTGCCAGAGGCGCGGCAAAAATCGTTCATGTAAACAGAATGACTGCCATACTGTTTTTCAGAAAGTTAAGACTCAAGCTCTTTGAAGAACCAAAAGAGCCGCAAAAAAAAATACGCGCAGGAAGCGGCGCCGTCGTACAAGTAGATGAGTGCTATCTCGCAAGCGGTGAAGGCGGCAGGAGAGTTGCAAGGCAGGGACGCGGCCTTGCGGGAAAGATTGCCCCTTGTAGGCGCAAGGGAATACCCAAGCGGAAAGATAAAGATAGAACGCGTACATTCTACGAATGAAGAAACATTATGCGGTTTCATAGAAAGGAATGTTGAAAGCCGCGCCGCCGTTATACATACAGATTCTTTCAGAGCCTACAACGGATTAAGGCGGCGCGGATTTCGACATTTCACAGTAAACCATTTCTTGCGATTCAAAGATTTTCGTACTGGTGCATGCACAAACCACATAGAGGCGGCTTGGTCTTTTCTTAAACGCCATTTAAGCCGTTTTTGCGGCGGCTGGAGAAACAACCTCAACTTATGGATTGCCGAGATAGAATATAGGATTGAAAATAACTACAAAAAGCTACACAAGACACTTATTAAACAAATTTAAAACCTATGAAAAATACTATACTATCAAAATATTTACATACTGAATTTGCCTATTATGTACTTTTTTTCATTGTAAGTTTGATGCTTTCAATCCTCGTTGAAATATCGGAAACAAAGAGATATGAAAAAGAGATTAAAGACTATATGAAATATTCCATATCCGATAAACTCGACAATATATCAATTCCCCAAACAAACATAAAAGCAAATGCAGAGTATTTAAAACAGATAAAGGCCGCTTTAGACGTATCATGGGCAAATGATGTTAACGTAAGAATATACAATAGGCCTAAGAGTTCAACAGGAATAGGCTTAATATTCTTTATGATACTTCAAATTCTATATCTTTTAATAATGTTACCGAGAGTCATTCAAAACAGTTTTACGATAAGAAAAGCAAATAAAGAATTTTTTGAAATAATTACAGATTTTCAAAACAGATTAGATGTTTCTGAAAAAAGAAAACACGCGCTTGAAGACAAATTATTGTTAATAGAAACATCAAAAAAAGACGGTGATTAAACCGCCTTTTTCTTATACAAATACATTACAGCAACAATAGCAATAGCCGCCGCCGTTGCTCTATATGATTTATGCGTTTGATTAGGCACGGAAGCAATCTCAAAATCAGTTTCGGCGTTTACAAGGTCAATTTTTTGTTTATTTCTGTAAATATCCCAAGACGCCGCGCCAGCCATGCCAACGGCTATAATCGCACCAACAAGTAAAGGATTTACCCCAATACAACACTATGACAACTCATATTGCGGCCTTTCTATCTTTTGCGAGATTTACTGGTTTTTCTTTTTTTCGGCGCGGATATAGCGGTTTTTACTATACGGCCATCGGCGTACACAGTGAACTTGTATTGCCTTACAAGTTTATGCGACTTTGGAAAATTCGTTGACATTGTAGCGTCATCATAGACGCGAGCCGTCCCAGTTCGGCGCTTTCTTGTTGTAGCCATGATTAACGCCTCCCAAACTTTGAAAACGCAATTTTAAAACCTTTTGCCTGCTCCGTAGGTTTAGAAGCTGGATTTACAACCGAAACTTTCTTTGCCTGTTTTATCTGTTTTTTTGCCATATTTACACCTTTGCCGTAGAAGTTGAAGAAGTTTTAGGATTGATAAGACGGTACACCTTGCCGCCAGCAAGCACCAATAACGCGCCAATTCCCGCAACAGAGCCTACAATTCCGCTCCACGGTTCGGGCGTTATGGATTGTACAGACTCGACAGCGCCTTTCGCGCTACCCATTACAACTTGTCCGTATTGCGTCAAGTTGCCGTCCTCGTCAAAGGCCTTATCGAGTTGAGCGCACCCGCTAAGCCAAGAGACGCCGCACAATAGCACCGCGCCAAGAAATACAAGCCCGAGCCAACGCAAAAAGCTTTTTTCGCGCCGTTCGCTTTCAATTATAAGAGTATCATACATGTTCATAACTGCTCATTTTTTTCCGTTTCTAAAATAATGATTCGTTTTTCGTGATTTTCGACTTTCTTGGAGATGTCAGAAATTTTTACGCCGTTTCCCTCGACAGAGACCCGCAAGGCCGCCATGTCAGTACGAATACCGACAAGAACGCGGATTGCATAGCCAAGCATCGGCAGGCCTATACCACTGACCAAGTCAAGCCAAGTCATAACGCGTAAATGATTTCTGTAAAAATAGATGAATTAGGGTTTACATTGATATTTTCAGGAGAAATAAGAGCATTTGAAGATTTATAAACGATAATATCAGGATTAATATCATCGTTTCCTATATTATATTCAGATGAGATAGGTTGAACACCAATACAAAAAGTAGACTCCGAATAAACATCAATATAGTTATCTCCGATTTCATTTATCTTATATATCAAAGAATCGTCAAAAGTATGCAATCCGCCTATATAGTCTATCCATTGAGCTGAAAAATTATATAATTTTATGGAATCTCCGATATTTCCAAATGGATTACAAAATACACGAAATATTAGCCCATAATCAATACAACGTCCTACTCCAGAAACCATATACATTTTGACCTTTAAAAGATTCCAAGTTTCTGAGAGTGGATTATCTCCAGTTGCAATAGTTGCTTGCTTTCTCAAACCAATAGACGAAACACTTTTTACGGATTCATTTTGTAAACTATTCGGCAGATATTTTTTGCCGTCATCGGCGGCGGTTATCAACGCGGCCAACCGCGGATATTTAGAAGCGTCAAGTTCCGAGCCATCGCATACAAGCCACCCCGCAGGAAGAGATGAACTCGAAAAAAGACCTCCGCGAATTTCTCCAGTAAGAGGCTTTCCACTTGTTGTAAAATAACCGTTCATTTTTATGCAAATACAAGGACAGAGACAGCGCTATTCGCAGGAATAACAAGGGTAAATTCCGTAGTAGGTTGAGTATCCAGACAGAGAGTATCGCCAGCCGCTATCTTGGTAAAAGTTGCGGGACTTTTTGCATATCCTAAAGACAAGTCGGTAATGCCCTCGTTTCTTATCATAACGGATTTCATGTTTGGATTCATCACCGTACCCAAACTGATACTTGCCGCGCCAGTATAGCGCATAATTCTTACAAGTTTAAGCGCGGGCACACAATCGACAGAGCCAGATACTGACATGCTCGACGTAATATTGTCTCCCACTTCATCGGCCGCAACGTAGAATTGAATTTTGCCCGTTGAAGTTCCGTTATTCGTGATTGTTAAGCGGCTTAAATCATCGTCTGTACGCAGATAGAAAGAATTGTAAACAGGAAAGGCCGCGCCTACCTCGTTTATGCGCATTTCAAAGTTATCAGGACACGCCACAACACGCAAATATCTACCAGAAACATTTATAATTTCTGTTGCTCCGCTTGCTATGGACACTTCATAAAAAGTATTTGGAATCTTCATATCAAGAAGCTTTCTTGTATAGGTAAATTGACGCGACAAGCGCCGCCGCGCCTATTGCAAATTTTATTAATCCGTTTGTATTCTCTTGAGCAAGCAAGGCTGATTCTTGCGATTGAACGCGGTTTGCCTCCAATATATCCGCCGTTGAATTGCTGATATGCCCCAAAGTTGAATTAAAAACATTCCCCAAAAGCCCCGCCGCCTTATCTACTACATCTCCGACAAGCTCGAATGCGCCGCCGTCTGTAACGTTTACAGTGCCGCCGCCCTCCGCCGCATAAATGTTGCCCTCTCCAGAATTGTTGAGCAACACAGAGCTATCGCCAGCCACAACGCTATCTTGCGCCGTTACCGTTCTATTCGTAACAGTAGATTGTTGCTTTGAGCCAGAAAGACCGAATGCAGAACTCATTTTAAAGCCTTTGCATATTTGATGTTTACCGCTTGCCAGCCGAATTTTCTTGCGTAAGCAATCATGCCCTTACGCGCCGAATCAAAGCAGAAAATATCGCAATCTTTTTCTTTAGCGGTTTGCTCAAGCCATTCATAGACTGCCGCGCCAATATCTCCGCCAGCCTTTTCAACATCTATTGACATGACAGACACAAAGAAAATCCGCCTGCTTTCGACCTCTTTAATATCGAAAAGCACACAGCCGCACAACTCGCCGTCGGCCTTGATTGCCAGCTTTTGGAAATTCTCGCGGCACTCGTCCAAAGAAAAAGTTGCGTCGACACGCGGAACTTTCGCATAAAACGGTTCAAAATCCGCGTCAGTCTCAACTGATGAAATAGTAATCTTTTTCATGCTACTTTCTCAAGATGAATACGGCAACGGCGGCGGTTGCCGCTATTGCCGCTATCAATACGCCGTTAGAAATTCCTTTACTGCCGAAATAGACTGTCCCAGTAGAAGTAGAGACGCAGCTACTTGCCGAGCTTGCCAAGTCTTGCGCGGTATCTCCGCCAATTCCGCCTCCGCCAGTAAATATAGAACCTAAAAAGCCCATTTTTTCTACTTTCGTTTAAGTAGTACAAACGCAAGCAACGCCGCGCCGCCAAGCAGTGCATAGTTGCCGTACTTTGCCCAGAAAGACGCGGTTTCAGTTTCCTGAATATAATAATCCGTTCTGCCGTTTTGAGCGCCCGCAACAGCGGCGGTTGCTGCGTTTACAGCGCCGTCAACATAGTTTGCCGCATTGTAAGTAAAAGCATCGACTACACTTGAGTCTATATCAGTCAATCCGTCATACAAGCCCGTCAAGCTATCCCAGAGGCTATCCATACATACACCCCTTTACTTGGATATTTGGCGCAGTTCCTCGTACAAAAGGCCAATGTTTTCAGCCGCAGAAGTAGTTGCGAATATTTCAAATGAATCAGCCGAGCTGATATTTATAACATCGCCGATTCTATTCGTAACATCTCCGATTATAGACCATACATTGTCTTGCGCCTCTATGCCGTCAAAAGCCATTGCGTTGACGTATTCCTCGCGGCTATCGAACTGAGATATAACCTGAGAATTTTTCTTAACCTCAAGTTTGGTGCATTTCTCAGACTGAAGATGTATACGCGAGTAATACGCGGGGCGAACGATTGTGTTAAATACGCCTTGAGTTGCGCCCGCTACCGGGAAAGAACCTTTACGCCAGAACATGAAATAAGGCTCTTTCGCAGGTACAACGTAGTCATACTCAAGCCTTGCATATAATTCAGGAGTAGTTGCGGCCGAGCTATAACTTGCGGCTATATCGATTTCAAGCGTCAAATCGTTAATGCCGAACTTTGTATAAGCCGCAAGCGCGGTTGCGTCCTCTCCCTGTGAAGTGCGGCGGCTTGGCTCGCTGAAGAACATCGGATATACGGCCGTCTTTTCCGTAGAAGTTCCCCCGCTGAAAGTCGGCAATCCCTTTGAGGCGTTTATCTGCCTTAAGTCTTTAGGATACCATGTACGAATTTCCTTTGCACCTACTTTCAGTCTGTGCTGGAGAAATATTCCATCGACAGCCTCAGTAGTCATTTGGGTGTCTCCGTTTTTGTAAAAAATATCAAGTCGGTGAATCCTGATATTTATGGGAAGCTTTACAGAAGCGATTCCGCCAGAACGGACAGAATCAAAATTTCGGATAAGTCTTAACTCTCTAAATGCGTTTGCCATTGTTTACCTTGTTTACTTGTTTATGTAGAAATTCATAGCGCGGTATGCTACCATTCCCGCAAATATGCCCGCAGTTGTAATAAGCATTGTCTTCATGTTTTAAGCCTCCGAGCCTATGAGTTTGTACGCAAGATTTGCGCCGTATTTACCGTCAACATACGCCGCCGCAAATCCCATTGCGGCCGCAGTTGCAAAAACTGTAAGATATTTCTTCCACATATTACAGATAACCTTTCTGATTAAGCTTAATCAAGGCAACACCCGCCACCAAGCAGGCCGCCGCCGTCATTACGAATGTTTGAAGTTTCATATTCTTTTAAGATGAAGTTTGTTTTTTCAGTAGGCCGATTCTAAAAAAAAATGTCCACATCTCCAAAAAAAAATTTTTCAGTAGCGTTTTAAAATTCGTACTTTTTGCCCCTGAAGCCGCATTTTTAAAGGCGCGGCAAACGGTTTAAAATAATAACAACAGTATTGTTCAAGTTGCGGCGCGGTTGCCGCTAACGGTTGCCCGATTTCCTCCGCGATTGCCTCTGCGCTTTTTTGTGAACACCTGAAAATAACATGTTCATCACATTGAGAGCGTATCATCAAATCGAGAAAAGAATAATGCTGAACGATAAAATGCAACTTATGCCCCCAGTGTCTTGATTGCGTAGCAAGCCACCCAACGTTTTGCGCAGATTTGCCCCTGCCGATTGACAAGCCGCTTTCGTCAGCGTAAGCATCGCAATTACAATTTGCTTGCAATATTCGCTGAAATTCGGCCGCGTCTCTTGTCTGATAATCGCAAGGCCAAGAATCGCCCAGAACGTCTAACACAATAACGCGGCGGCCGCGCCGTTTGCTAAGCTCCGCAAGCCGTTTCGCAAAATACGTTTTTCCGCTTTTTGTTATTCCCAGAATTAAAGTGTGCATTGTTTGATATTCTGCGCCGCTCCCAAAATTTGGCGCAAGCTTCGTTAATTTCCTTTTTAAGCTCCGCGAACGTTGACCAATAACGGCCGAGCAATGGCGACCATTTCTCAACCTCGTTTAATTTCTCGTCAGTAGCCAGAGAGCCGCGCGCGCGGCGTTTAGACTCTCTATACTGACGCCGCCGCCGAGCTTGTCTCTCCGCCTCCGCCAGATGTTTCATATGCACGTTTTTTTCGGTTTTTGAAATTATAGAACTTTACCACAAGCCAGTTTTTAAAACGCTCTAAGGCCGATTCTTTCTTACGAGATTTTACAACATTCATTCCGTATATCCCGCTGAGCAAAGCCACTTGCACCCAAGCCTTAACTTGTACGCCGCCCATTTCCATAAACCAAAGCTCGAAAGCCTTTGCATATTCGCGTTTAAAATCGTCATCGGCCTGATATCCAGACAACGCCGCGCCCAAACTTGTAATTGTGCCAGCAACTATTTGCGCCGAATAAGCGTTCATATCGGCGGCCGCTTGCACTTGCTCCGCCTCCGCCTTTTCTTGCGCTTCCACCTCAGCAGGATTCGGCGGTATGTTTAAAGGCGGCGGATTATCCGTTTGCCCAGAAATGGACGGCGGCGGCTCCCCCTCCGTATTTTTTATTTCCATGTCTTTCGCCGTTTCTTGAGCCGCCGCCGCTTGTTGCTCGATTTTCGTTTTACCAACAATAAAGCCTTTTTTATTCCCGCGTTTTAACGCCCATGCTCCGCTTTTAGTACGGCGCGGCGGACTTTCGTGAATTTCAGGATTAAACCCCTCAAGCGCGTTTACGCCGCCGTTAAACGATTGTTTTATGACATTCGGAGAAACGGCGGGAAAATCGGCACTTGCTACATCGTTTAAATCAATCAAATCTTCCATTGCTCGCAATTATAATTGATTTTGTCCACATACGCAAACGCGCAGGGGAATTTTAGCCTCTATCTTATCCACCAAACGCCACAAATACCGCAAATTCTTTCGAAAATGCTCGTTTTTCGTAGTGTTTGCCTTAACCCATAACTTAACGCGCAAATGTTTTATACGCTCGTTTCTTGACAAAGACCTTATCCACATATTCCAAAAGAAACTTGTTCGTTTCTCCGCGCGATAATCTCCGATAAACAGACTCCACCTTTGCCATTCTAACGGCTCTATAACTGGACACCGCAACGCCAATGATTCATTAGTTAACATTTGCATAAGATAATTCCTCTTGTTTAAAAACTTTCTCACAAACACGGCGGCGGCCGCCGCTAACCGAGACGACAACCTTTTCACCGATACATTCCACCGTTTGCGCTATTCGCCTTAATTCATCAAAAAAGCGTTCGTTTACACCGCCGATAACGTTTGTCATTCTTGAGATAATTCGCGTCAACCTATGCACACGCGGCCAAGCGTTCATATCCATATAAGCAACCCTTGCGCGGTATACCCTCAGAAGCGTTTCTCGATTCCATAGAATTGATAACGGCCTCCCGCCGCCGCTATGGTGAAATTTCGCGCGAATTTCCGCGATTGCGTTGTATTTGCGCAAACGATTCAAACGGCTTTCACGCTCCAAAGAAATAAGGCGTCCGTCTTGTAAAAAACCGACAGGTTCGAAAGTGCCGCATTCCTTAAAATTTGCCCTTTCGCAAGGAATATAACCTTGCTTTTCCGTACGCAACATAAGCGGCCGAAACGGCGCGGAATCATGCTTGAACGCCGCTAATTTTTCCCAGTTTGATAATTTCCGCAATTCACGCCGAGTAAAACAAACGGAATTGACGGCGCGGAAAGTATCCCATGCCCAGCGATTGCCGAGAGTGTTTTTTATATCGTCAAGGTTGACCGCACCTATGTAATGCGCGAATTTTCGTAATCGCAAACGCCGAACGCGCGACGCCGCCGAATTTACATCAAATAGCAGAAACGTTTTATAACGCCACTTAAAACACTGATGTTTCTTGGAAAAGTAGCGGATTTTCTCGCTCTTATCGTAGCCTATAACGCGCAACATTCTATCAAAGCCGCGCGAATACGCCACAACGCGCACACCCTTTACATTAGGCGGCCGCTCCATAACGGATTTCGCAACATATTTGCTTACATACTTGGCCGCCTCGTTTACACCTTTATAAATCGGCTGGAATGTATGCCGCGAGCCAAGCCCATAACGGCCGAGCAAGCCGCCGCGCAAACGTTCGCGCAATTTCACAACCCAAGCGGCGCAACTTGCGCCGTCAACTGCCATATACCCACGATAATGCCGCAGTTTAAACGGAATCGGACGGCCGTTTACAAACTTACGCAAATCTTTCTTGCACTCAATAATAACATGCGCATGTAGTGCGCCGTCTTTATGACACTCAAAAACCCTCACCCAATCGCCGAATAATTCTTGCCCAGAATCGGAAAGAAGGAACTTTCGATTGAACTTGTCCCAAGCCGCCGAAAGCCGACCGCGCTCATATCTGCCCGCGCCCGCAAGCGTTATCGTAAATTCTGCAATATGTGCCCGCGCCACCTCTTGGATAGATTCAGGCCGCATATAATCGCCGCCATATTTCAGGCCAATTTTCCGCGCAAACTCGCGGATATTGTTCTCAACCTCAACCTTTCGGCGGCGGTAATAAGTGGGCACCGATTTACGCGGTAATAATGGGCAAATCTCATCATCAAGGGGAGAGATGTTTCCATTATGACAAGGTAAAGGCGCGGCCACCGCCGCGCCCGCCCTTTCGGGCGCAAGAACACTTGAATACATTGTATAAACTCCGTACCAAATGCTCCTGTTTACCCAACCATACCAACTACACTACACCTATGACTAACAAAGCATAAGGCGATAATATCTGCCGCAGTAAACGCGCGATTCCCTGCCGATATAACACCGTAAAAAATGTCAAACTCTCCACGATAAAGCGGAAAGCTCTTATAACCGCCGCCCATTACCTTAATGGTGATAACAACAGCCAAGCCTTCAGGCACATTTGCGAGCAAGTCCGCAAATTCATTTAATGCCGCTTTCTTGTTTCCTTGCGCCTTATGAGTAGGACAGCAAGCGCAAATATTCCCTGCCTCATGCGCGGCGGTTAAAGCCCTTTTAAGGGCGGTTTCATAGTCTGAAAAATTTCTGTATTCTGTCATGGTCTTAAGTAGGTTGATTGTTTACTACTTAAGGCCGTTCGCCGCCTCACCTCATAAGCCAGCGCCAAAATTTTTAACTGTCTAAATGCGGCCTAGCTGGGGCGGTATCCTGCCTTGAGCATTCGATAATCAATTTCCGCCTGAACGAACGCACGTTAACAATTTTAAGTATCGCCGTAAAGAGTATTCCAAAAAGAGTAGACATGTACGCTGTCATAAGGCTGGCCTCAACTATGCCCAAAGAGAGCATAACTAAAGACAGCACTGTTCCCCACAATCCAACATACAATCCCATGTCGAAAAGGTCGGACTCGTTATTAAGCAAATCTAGCTTAACCTTCGCCGAAACTCCGCTCCGCTTTATGGAGGAAATTCTTATAAGCCCTATTACATATATGATGAACTGATGCAAAAAGAATATTGCCAGCACCATCGTAGTGGTTGAATCCATCTCGAATTTCATACCTTCGTCCTTTACAGAATTTACAATTTTACTAAGTGAAAATACCGGAGCTTGCGCCGCTTTTGGATCTATATCCGCCTTGAACATCACAGGCTCCAAAAATGCAAATATTATTATGGCAAACAGGCTGCCCTCAAAAAATCCGCGCAGCAAAGACAACGTTGAAAACCATTTTGGAGTATCTCTTTTGGGAACAATCAAATTGAAGATTCCTCGCAAAATCAAATATCCAGCCAATACGCATAATAGCGTCTTTAAGATTAAAAATACATGCGGATTACGCGCACAGGCGGCATCTAATGCCCCACCGAAC
>CANQUN010000056.1 GCA_947627065.1 uncultured Clostridia bacterium | reverse complement strand
GTACATGCTCTCGGTCATGAAGGGCACGAAGGGCGCGGCGAGTTTGGAAACGGTTACCAGAACCTCGTACAGCGTGGTGTAAGCGGCGGCCTTGTCCTCCGTCATCTCCTTGCCCCAATAACGTTCGCGGCAACGGCGGACGTACCAATTGCTCAGTTCGTCCGTAAAACTCTCCAACTTTCTGCCCGCTTCGAATATCTCGTAGCGGGAAAGATGGCCGTCAACTTCCTTTATGAGGGTGTTGAGGCGGGAGATTATCCACCTGTCCATGACGGACAGTTTGCAATCCGAAAGTTTGTATTTGGATGGGTCGTAGCCGTCGATTTCGGCGTAGAGCACAAAGAAGGCGTAGGTGTTCCACAGCGTGCCCATGAACTTGCGTTCGCCCTCGGACACGGCGTCCTCGTGAAAGCGCGAGGGTAGCCACGGGGCCGACGAGGTGTAGAAGTACCACCTCACAGCGTCCGCGCCTTGTTTGCCGAGCACCGTCCACGGGTCAACCACGTTGCCCTTGTGCTTGCTCATCTTTATTCCGTTCTTGTCGTTTACGTGGCCGAGGACAATGCAGTTTTTGAAGGGCGCACGGTCGAACAGCAGGGTGGATATGGCAAGCAGGGTGTAGAACCACCCGCGCGTCTGGTCGACGGCTTCGCTTATGAAATCTGCGGGGAAACGCTCGTTGAACAGCGCCTCGTTTTCAAACGGGTAGTGGTACTGCGCAAAGGGCATGGAACCCGAGTCGAACCAGCAGTCGATAACGTCCTTTACACGGCGCATGGTGCCGCCGCATTCGCAGGGGAAGGTCGGCTCGTCGATGTACGGGCGGTGGAGTTCTATGTCCCCCTCTATCCCGCACAGCGTTTTGAGTTCTGCCTTGCTGCCTATAACGTGGACTTTGCCGCAGTCCGAACACACCCACACGGGCAGCGGGGTGCCCCAATACCTTTCGCGGGAAAGACCCCAGTCTATCACGTTTTCGAGGAAGTTGCCCATCCTGCCCGTGCCTATCGATTCGGGCATCCAGTTGACCGAGGCGTTGGCGGCAAGCAGCCTGTCCCGCACGGCGGTCATCTTGATGAACCAGCTGCTGCGGGCGTAGTAGAGCAGCGGCGTGTCGCACCGCCAGCAGAAGGGGTAACTGTGTTCGAACATCAGTTCCTTAAACAGCAGCCCACGTTCTTTAAGATCCCTTATTATCAGTTTGTCGGCGTCTTTGGCAAACACGTCGGTGAGTTCGCCCGTGCCTTCCTTGAAACGGCCCCTCTCGTCCACGAGTTGCACGAAGGGAAGTTTGTACTCTCTGCCCACTCGGGCGTCGTCCTCGCCGAACGCGGGCGCGATGTGCACCACGCCGCTGCCGTCCGTCATGGTAACGTAGCCGTCGGTTACCACATAATAGGCCTTTTCCTTAAACGTGCCCGCGGCGTAGCCGAACAGCGGTTCGTACTCGAGGCCGCGGTAGTCGCTGCCCTTCTTTTCGGAAATCACGGTGTAATTTTCAAACAGACTGCCGACGAGGGCAGAAGCGAGTATGTAGCGGGTGCCTTCGCTCTCTATCTCAACGTAAGTCTCGTCGGGGTTCATGCACAGGGCTACGTTGGACGGCAGCGTCCACGGCGTGGTCGTCCACACCACGATGTACTTGTCCTCTCCCTTTACGCGGAATTTGACAAACACCGACTTTTCCTTTACGTCCTTGTATCCCTGCGCCACTTCGTGTGAGGAAAGGGCCGTTCCGCACCGCGGGCAATAGGGCACTATCTTGTGTCCCTTGTATAAGAGACCCTTTTTCCATATTTCCTGGAGCGCCCACCATTCGCTCTCTATGTAATTGTCGTCGTAGGTAACGTAAGGGTCGTCCATGTCCACCCAATAGCCGAGCCGTTCGCTCATCTTTTCCCATTGGGATTTGTACGTCCACACGCTTTCCTTGCACTTTTTTATAAACGGCTCTATGCCGTACTTTTCTATCTCCTTCTTTCCGTCTATGCCGAGGGATTTTTCCACCTCGAGTTCAACGGGCAGGCCGTGCGTGTCCCAGCCCGCCTTGCGCAGGACGTAATCTCCCTTCATCGTGCGGTAACGGGGGATTATGTCTTTCATGGTTCGGGTCAGAACGTGGCCGATGTGCGGCTTGCCGTTGGCCGTGGGCGGCCCGTCGTAAAAGCTGAAGGGCTTGCCGCCTTGGTTTTTTCTCTCACTCTTCTTGTAGATGTCTCTTTCTTTCCAGAATTCGAGAATCTCCTGTTCTCTTCCCGCAAAATCGAGGGAAGCGTCTACCTTTTTATACATTTTGTCTCCGATAAAAATTATTTGTCTTTTATGGTTTTTAACTAGTTGGGGTTTTGCAACCTTTTTAACTTGTTGCGGTTTTGCAACCTGTTGGGCGGGTTGCGCTTGGGTGCCGTTGGTTGGGCGCGCGATTGGGTTGCCGCTTGGCTGCCGTTGGTCGGCCGCGTCATTTTGCGCTGCCGTGCTTGGGTTGGGGTTTGCCGCCCGCCGCGTGTACCCGCCGCGTCTGGGTTGGGCTTGGTTTGGGCTGTCGCGGGTTGTCGTTTTTTGGCGGTTTTGCCCAAAACTTTAAGCATTTCAGCCCGATTTCCCACTAAATATATATAATACCAAAAAAAATTGAATTAGTAAAGCGAAAAACAGTTGCAAAATTTATTAAATTGTTATACAATATTACCACTGTGCTAGGTGGGGAGCCAGCGGTGCCCTGTACCCGCAATCCGCTACAGCGGGGCTGAAGGTCTCCTTAGGTCTGCCGTATGGTTGGCTGCGCACAGCAAGGGATGTTGATAACAAGGTCTCATGCAACGGACCGCCGTGAACCGTGTCAGGATAGGGATATAGCAGCACTAAGCGGATATGTTCGTGTGCCATGAGGTAGCTTTGAGGGAGTTACCTGCTGCGTTTACGCTTCGGTGCGGCTTATCGAAGGAGAATGCACAGTTTCGATTGCAAGCGGCGCCGCCGCATCGTAAAAGGACGTATTCTTTGGATACGTCCTTTGTCGTTTCTGTCGTTTGTTTTGGGAATTACACTCGGCTATGCCGTGCCTTTAAGATGCCGCCGTGCGTTTTGCGGCGGTTTGAAAGCGGGTTTGTCGGGGCGAAATTTTGAAGTTGGCGTTGGATTGGTTGCGCCGCGGCTCTCGCGCTTACGGACGGGTTGGTTGAATGTCTTGACACACGCGCTTGCAGGCGAATAATCCCAAGACCGAACAGGAAAAGCGGCAAATTGTGCGGACTTTATGAGAAAAAGGGCACTTATGCCCTTTTTTACCTATCCGCACTCAAATTTTTGTCCGCAGACGAAAAGTTGCCGTTTTTGTGAGAAAAAGGGCACTTATGCCCTTTTCTCAATCTTTTCAAGCGTTATCCGCACGGGCGGCAAACGCGCTTATATCATGGTGTTGATGATGGACTCTTTTATGATATCGAGCCTGCCCGACGTGTGGTAACTGAAGAATTTGTCCCCGCAAAAGATTAGGTGGTCGAACAGGGTTACGCCCTGAACGTTGAACATGAAGGCGAGTTTTTTGGTGGACAGGTCGTCGGCTTCGGACGGGGTTACCACACCGCTGAAATGGTTGTGCGCGATGACCGCGGCCGAGGGCGAAATTTTGGCAACTTCCACCGCAAGTTCGTTTATGCGGACGGTGGTTTCCTTGCGGTGCGAGTCGCCGTACACAAACTTTTTTATTATCTTGCCCTTGTCGTCGAGCAGGGCGACAACGAGTTGCTCGCTGTCGAGGTTTTTGAAATATTCCTTGAAATAACTGACGGTGTTGCTGACGTTTGCGGCTTCCGGCGCGGGTTGAGGCGTCGCGGCGCACCGCTCGGCAAGGTCGCCGAGGAGTTTGAACATGGCCGCCGTCTTTTCGCCGACTCCCGGCACCGACATCAGCGTGGCCGCGGGAACGCCGAGAATGCCCGTGAGACTGCCGTACCTTTTAATCAACTCTTCCGCAATCGGGCGAACGTCCTTGTGCGGTATGGAATAGAAAAGGATAAGCTCCACGAGGTCGATATCGCTCATCTCTCTGCTGCCGTCAAGATATCTTTCGTACACTCTTTTTCTATGTCCTTCGTGCATCCCGATTCACCGATTCTCAAATCCAACGTTCGGCTCTTGCCCGCGCCGTGCGGACACGGCTTCCCTTTCCCCTGTCCCGCTTCGTGCGGGGCAGTCTTTTTTACCTGTCCCGCGTCGTGCGGACGTAGCCTTATTATTCCTTTAATTTATGCGCCGAACGTTACCGTTTGGTAAAACTCGTCAGCCGGCATGGCGTAACGTTTGCGTTTTCTGTCCGTACTGACGTGCCGCGTCTTGCGCTTGCCAAAAAGTGGCCTATTTCTCACAAAAACCGCCGAAAACGGACGGATTCGGTCTGTTTCTGCCGTGTTTTGCGAAATAAAAAGTGGCCTATTTCTCACAAAAAACGCTACAGCGACAGCGTAACTTCGGTCTCCCCGCCGCTGAAAACGGCGGCAAGTTCCTCCGCCGAGGCGTCTATCTTGCCAAGGCGGGTGTAACTCCACGAGTTGGAGCCGTAGAATATGCAGATGTTGCAGCCGTTGTAGAGAACGATGTCTCCTGCGTGCGCCGTCATAAAGCCGTCCTCCCGAGGGAGAACGAAACCGAGCGGGCCCCACGCTTCAAAATCGTTGTCCGCAAGCGTTATCGTAACGGGCAGTTTTTCTTTAAGGGCGGCAGCCGCGGCGTTATCCTCGAGCACGGCCGTAAATTTGGTTCCTTTTGCCGTAACGTACATGACAGTTTCCGTTGTTCCGCCGCTGCCCGTCGGTCTGTAAACAGGAGCCGACGGCAGGCACGCGCCGAAAAGCGCAAGCGCCGCGGCAAGCGCGGCAGTGGCCGTAAATTTCTTCATTTATGCGAGATAATGTGCGAAAAAGGCGGCTATTTTATCAAACGGGATCTTGTCCTTCCTGTCGTACAGGTCGGTGTGGACGGCGTCCTTGACGATGTAAATCTCCTTGTTTTCGCCCTTGAGTTTCTTGAACGTATCTTCGGAAAAATAGCGGGAATGCGCCTTTTCTCCGTGAACGAGCAGCACCGCGCTCCTTATCTCCCCCGCATAACTGCAAATAGGCATGTTGATGAAGGAGAGCGAGGACGTTACGTTCCACCCGCCGTTGGAATTGAGGCTGCGCGGATGGTAGCCGCGCGGGGTCTTGTAGTAGTCGTAATAGTCCTTTACAAACCACGGCGCGTCCTCGGGCAGCGGGTCCGCAACTCCGCCCGCAAGCGCATAAGTTCCGTTGGCAAAATCCTGCGTGCGCTGGGCATTAAGCGCCTTTTTCGCACAAAAACGGGCTTCTTCACTGTTTGCGGAATCGAAATATCCGTTGGCGTTGACCCGCGACATATCGTACATTGTGGAGGCAACCGTCGCCTTTATCCGCGTGTCCATGGCGGCCGCGTTTACGGCCATTCCGCCCCAGCCGCATATTCCGAGAATGCCTATGCGCCCGTGGTCGGCAAGCGGATGCACCGACAGAAAATCCACGGCTGCCGAGAAATCTTCGGTATTGATGTCGGGAGAAGCGACGTAACGCGGCGTTCCCCCGCTCTCACCCGTGAACGACGGGTCGAAGGCAAGGGCCATGTAGCCGCGTTCGGCAAGTTCCTGCGCGTAAAGCCCGGAAGCCTGCTCCTTGACGGCTCCAAACGGGCCGCACACCGCCACCGCGGCAAGCCTGCTCCCCTCTCCCGCGGACAGCGGAAGGTAGAGATCCCCAACGAGGGTTATGCCGTAACGGTTGGCAAAACGCACCTTGCAGTGCTTCACTTTGTCGCTCTCGGGAAAAACCTTGTCCCAGACTTCCATGCTCTTCTCCTTTCGTTTTTATGATATTATAGCATACAAAAAAGAAAAAGTCGACACTTTCAACGAAGAATCCCGACTTTTTTTCGTAAAAATCCGACTTTTCTCCCCCTTCTACCCTCCTCCGCCCGTTTTCTGCCTGTTTTTTGCCTGTTTTTTTGCCCGTATTTTGCCCACCTTCGCCTCTCTTTTACCCGCCTTCTGCCTGTCTATTGCCAGACTTCTGTCTGTCTTTTGTCTGTCTTTAGCCTACCTTGCGTCTGTCCTTTGCCCGATTTTTGTCTGTTTCTTGTCTGATTACTGTCTGTCTTTTGCCGGCTTCTGTCCGCCTTGTGCCCCTCTTCCTGCCCGATTTTTGTCCACCAAACTCGCCCGCCGCTCTCCTTTTGGACTGTTTCCGCTCCCGCTTTCGCACTCCTCATGCCCGCTTTGCGTTCGTTTTGAGCCGCCCCATACCCGCTTTGTACCGCGTTTGCGCCACCGCCGCCCGCTTACCTTTCAAAAATTTTTTATTTTTTCCTTTATCGGCCGCAAACGGCTTGCGCGGAAGTTTATTTTATGTTACAATAAAAGCGCCTTATAACTTAAACGGGAATTTTTCCTCTCCGCATGGTGGATACTGCTATGGCATAGTTGTATCCTTGTTTTCCTATCCATCAAAACGGGAGGAGAATTAAGTTATAAGGCAAACGACTTGGGATACACCGTGCGGGCGCCCCTCGTCGGGTGCCCTTATTTTTTGCCCGCAAAGGAGAAATTATGCTTTTTTTCGGATCATTCTTTTTCATTGCTTCACTTGTTTCACTCACCTTGTTTGTCGTCTCGCTGACAAACCTTAACATCGTGATTGGCCTGTTACCGCAATTGGAAAACTTGGGAAACTATACCCCCGTTATCTTTGCCATTCTTACGGTTGTTTTGTTGGACGTTACGCATCTTTTCATAAGAAGGCACAGAAAAAATCTTGCGGCAGACAACCAAAAAAGCGGCTTTACGAATTTTATCTATTGGACAACCTTCGTTCCGTACTATCTTTCCGCATGGTGGCTGCAAGGTATTATAGTTCTATATTCCGCAGTTGCCCGTTGTATTGTGGATATAATAAAAAGTGTAAGAAGATACGACAAAGAAACGTATGATAAAAACCACGAACCGAGAGTGATTCACGATTTTACCCGCGACATAGTCATTTACAATACCGATGAAAGCGTGAAGATCGGCAACGAATCCTACACTCTTTGGAAAGAGCAAGGGTATGGAAACACAGAATGGGTCTCGCAAGATTACGAAACGTTTTATCCTTACGACTCTTACCATAATTGTATCGATACCAGAAAATATTAGAAAAACGTCAAATGCAAAAGGCGTAGCCCGCTACGCCTTTTCCACCTGTTGATATTTTGTTTTGGCCGATACCGCCCGTAACGCCGCGCCATGCTCCGCAAGAGCCGCCTCGGCTTTTTTGTGTTGCAGATTTACCGAAATCGTCTTTATCCTTCCGCACATTCGTTTGATTCCGAGGCACTGCTCTTCACGCCTGCTTTGCGGCGGGACGGTTGAAAGGGTGGCGGGCGAAGGGGAGATTGCGGCGGGTGGTTTTGATGACAGTTGAAGGAGTAATCGTAGCGGCGTTTTCTCAATTAGTCCCCTATTTCCTACAAAAACAGTACTTTCTTGGGGAAATAAGTTTTCACAAACTCCTCGGTTCTACCCGACCGCGTTCAGTTGCAAACATAAAATTCCATGCAATCCTCAACGCGGAAACAGCCTAAAACGCCACTTATCCATGCGTCCGTATCGAGATGAATTTTATAATAATCGCGGACATGGTCCCCCCGTTTTCCGTCGCGGAGAAAGCGCGTGATTTGTGCTCCGTGTCCCAAGCTCATCGAGGTCGTGTGCCCGAAAAAGACGCACTTGCCCGCCTTGGGCAGAACGTCGGGTTCTTTGAAGGCGCGGTCGTAAACGAGTTGTTCGGGCGTGGCTTCTTTAAGCGGCAAAATGTGCCCATCTCTATCGAGCGGAACGCCCGCGTGGGCGCAGATGTAACTTGCCGTTTCGTGAAAATAGCAAAGCGCTTCCATGCGGTCCACCGTCTCCCAGTCGAGAAGTCGGCCGTCGAACGGAAAATATTCCTGCAATTGGCAAAGAACAAGTTCGTAATCGGTCGCCTCGCGCATCAGCCCCCAATAATATTTGAGAAAGGCATATTCGTGGTTGCCCGCAAGCAGAACGGCGTTTTTCATGGAAAAGAGAAGTTTGGCAAGGCGCACGGAATGTTTGCCCTTCTCGATCATATCCCCGCAGGATATAAGAGTGTCGCTTTGCGAAAACTTAATCTTTTCCATGAGACGGCAGAACAACTCGTATTCGCCGTGAATGTCGGATATAATGTACGTCATCTGTTGCCTCCTTCGGAGAATTTGCAAAATAAGATAGTCGGGGCGGGTTGTATCGTTGTCTTTTTCTGCACGCTTCGCCCTGCGCCTCGGTTTTGCCGTTGCCGATTCGATTTTTCCGATTCGGTTTAACAAAATTCGCATCGTTTCGGTCAGTCAAGGGCCAAAAGTGCCCTAAATCTCACATTATCGCCGTGTGTGGTTGTCTTTTCTTGCACCTTTTGCCCTGCGCCTCGGTTTTATCGTTTCCGATTCGACATTGCAGATTTCAGGAAAAGCAGTCGGGAGCGGAACCCTCGGCTGATTTTGCTGTTATGGCTTGGGGAGAATGCCCGAGGCCAAAAACGCGGCGATTTCCATGGGGCGTATCCCCTTTGAAGCAGCCGCCGCCATACAAGCCGTGTTCGTGCCGAAAAAGGTCTTTTCCTCAGTCTCGACGACGATTACGGGGAAAGAGTAATTGTCCGCCGTAAGCCCCTGCGGGTTTCGGTATCCGTTCCGAACGAGCCGTTCGCAGAACGCCTGCACCTCTTCCTTACCGCTGCAGCGGACAAGAACTTGCCCTCTCGTTGTGTTGGTTTCCATTTTTACCTCCTGTACTCACCGCAAGAGGCACGAAAAAGGCCCATCGTAACGATGAGCGTATTTTCCTTATTACCCATCGTTCAGCCATTAGCACCTTGCCATTTGGCAGGTTGCTGTGCGGTCTAAGGGGCTGTCCCTCGCGCAACTCTCTATGGTGGTTATTTGATTGTAAATATATAGCAAAGTACAAGGAAACAGTCGATGACGAAGAACGCTTGCACTTTGAGGAGTATTACGGCGAAAGACCGCCCATTGTGCAAGCCGTCTATGCGCGCCTTATGACGGAGATGAACCGTCGGCAGCAATCGGGACTTCACGACTCGGACAAAATTTATACGAGCATCTACTCCACGGCGGAGAAGATCGCAAGCCGTCTGAAAATATCTACTTACGACTTCCTCACTCAACGCTTTTATCCGTTCTTTGCCAAGTCGAGAAACAAGCGTATCGAGCAATTTTACAAAGCCTTTTCGGGCAAAAAGTTGCTAAAATAAAAAATTTTCTTGTAATGACTAATAATTTCGGCGTTTCCGTGGCTTACAATTAGAGGGAGTATCGAAACGTGAACAGACAGTCCTTGAACAAAGGGCTGTTTTTTCTGCCCTCGAAAGGAGGTGAAACAAGATTTACAAATATTACGAAAATAAAATGGGAATGCCAGAACAGAAGTTCCCACGGGACAAACACGCGACCATTTCCGTTATAGCACACAAGAAAAATGAATTTACGAACATAGACGAATACCTTAAAGACTGCGAACAGCGGTACAAGGTAGAATATTTAAGGAGAATGTCCACTACCGAACAGGCGTGGAACGAAGTGATAAAGTCTACGAACGCAACATTCAATAACCGAGGCAAGAACATTGTCTTGGAGTGTCTGCAATTCGGCGGCAACAGAGAGTTTTGGGACGGTTTCAATTCAGAACAGGATATACGAGCCTATTTCAAAGTTTGCTACCAATACGCCATAAACAAAGTGGGCTTCTTGCGCACACATGAGAACATCATATGCGCAGTAATAATAACAGAGTCGAACAGGCGAAACCTCTTTGTCTACTATCTTCCCATTACGGAAGTATGGCAAGAAAAGATTATGAGCAATGACAGAAGCGAAGCGGGCAACCGACTTCAACTGCGCGATAAGTACGATATGCCTATGTATAGGCAACGCATTGAAATAGACGATCCATTGCTTTCTCATAGCGCATTCTGGAAGGCGCGCGGCGGGTTGGTGTCCTATTCCGCTCTGCAAGAGGACTTCTTCAAGGAAGTATCCGAGAAGTATGGGGCGAAGCGCGGCGAGAGTTTCTCGCTCATCAAGAATACTGTGGAAAGTCAGCGTCAGCGTTACCATCGGACAGACGGCGACCTATCCATTCAGCCAGAGAACATCGTAACTGCACAAATACAAAAATAAGGAGAATTGAAACGGAAGGAATATAGCTATCAAAGGGAAATCGGAAACACGGTCTATACCGTGATTGTAAAAGAAAGCAACACAGCAAAAGAAACAATATGGAAAAAGCTCGAAAGAGCCATGATAACTCGGATCATCGTTTTTGATGATGCCCTGAAAGAGCATATTGTTCTTCTCATAGCCAAGATCGACGGAAGTAAAACCTTTAATCGGCGTATAGGTGGCACGTTGCGCACCGCTTTCAACATAGATGAAGTTTTGAAGTTCGCTATTCGTAACATTTGAGCGGAACTTCACTTTTTCTCTGATCCACTCCGCACATTCTCTTGCTATTACTTTCTGCGTGAGTTGGTTGCGAAGCCTACCGTCGCAAACGGATTAACCTTATATGTCTGCCCTCCCTTACGGTACTTTCTCTGATGCGCTTCGTCATAGTCAAGTATGTGAACGATACCTTCTTCCGCTTCGTTATGGCAAGTGTAATCTCATTTACGGAATAGTAAATTGCCTCGTT
>CANQUN010000055.1 GCA_947627065.1 uncultured Clostridia bacterium | reverse complement strand
GTCGGCTATATAGTCGTTGTTGCCGACCTTTCTCAAGATAGTTACTTCGGCCATGACCTCGGGCTGCATTTTCCCGATATTAAGCGATTGAACGTAAGCCATCGTCTTGTAGTTTTCCATCACGCGCACCTCCGAATACCTCCGCCGAAGCTCTGAACGCCTATCGTGCCGAACTCGCTGCACCATTCATCGTCCTTATTCCAAACGTATGCAAAGACGTAAAAGCCGCTTCTGTCACGCCGCAAAAGCGTTCTCCATTCCTCGGGATAATCCGTCACGATGAGGAAGTCGTAACATTCGCCAAAGTCCGTAAATTCGTGCGTAACGGCGTACACAAGGCAGTTGTGCTTTGCCTCGATTTCCCGTATTTTCTGCGCCAGCTCCGGCTCTTGATAAGCCCAGAAGCCTCCGAAGTTTTCAAATAAGCATACCTTGCCGTCCTCACGGAAGCCCTCGATATACGGCTCGTAAATATCCAGCTTTGTCATGTACTCGATTGCCTGTTTTTTCTTTTCCTGTTTTGTTGTTTTCATAATTTTCATCTCCTTAAATGTAATTTTCAAGCGCTTCAAAGTTGTAACCGATATTCCTGAGCGTTTCCTCAAAGCCGAACCATGCCAGCAAGTTTTGATTGCAGACATCGGTAGCAAGAGGATCTTCCTTGTCCCAACGCTCCCCGAAAAGTTCGGATAAATTATATATCCCGGTGTTGTCCATCGTTTCGGCAAGCAGCGCGTTTATCTGTTCGCGGTACTTTTTGTAAAATGCGGTCGTCTGGGAATACCACACCAAAGCTCCTACAACACCCGATTGGCAGCCGTGATACAACACGTCCTTGAATATGTTCGTCTTGTCGTCGTAACCGCTCCACTCGTTTATGACATAGTTGCAGACATACTTCGTGAGCGGGTTGTCCGTCTTTTGCTTTATGTTCCTGATGTTAGCAAGCGTAAGTTTCATCGTTTACCTCCTCGAAATCGTCCACCGCAATTCTGTCAAACATAGGGCCGTATTCAAAATACAGATCACCGTTCTTGTCCTCAAACAAGTCGCAAGTTATAACGATGATTTTGCCCCGATCTGTAACGGCGACCACAATCGTCCTTTGGTCAAAATGAATTGACACGATGTTGAAAGTGATAAAACACTCTCCGTCGAAATACTCAAACTCTTTGAGATAGTATTTCATTGCTGCTGTTTCTTCTTTCGGCATTTCTCTTTGCCTCCTTGATAAGATTAGCCTTTCGGCAAAGGGCAGGTAGCACTGTTCGTTACATTGCTCTTATTTTCAGAATATAAGAGGGGAAGTCAACGAAAAAGAAAAAACTATTGTCTTGTAAAGGATATAAAGTCGGACAAACTATTTATGTAAAATGAGTAAAAAACCCAAACAAACCATTGACACGAAAGGGATATAAAACAGACAAACTATTGCCATGTAATGAACCTAAAAACAGACAAACCATTGACGTAAATTGAGTAAAAAATAGTCGGACATTCCTGTCCGACCTGCAATCTTATACGAGGTTTAAGCAATAGTTTTTTCCGTTGACTTCACCAAGAACCGTGCTACCATCCCCACCCCGAAAGGCCTTACCCAAGGCGGCATACATAAAAAAAGCTCCGAGACAATCTCCCGGAGCGTAAAATTATTTTGTAAAATTGCCAAAGCCGTCTCTTTTTTGGGTAATCCATGAAACGGAAGGGGAGCGAGGCACCGTTTGGGTTACAAAAGCGACGCCCGCAACTCCCTCAACACAAAAACAAAGGAACCGCGTGTTCAAACGCGATTCCTTGTGGCGGAGAGGATGAGATTCGAACTCACGTTACCTTTATGGGGTAAACACGATTTCCAATCGTGCGCCTTCAGCCAACTCAGCCACCTCTCCGTGCGCCGACTGAAATCAATACCATTACCGAAAACCTATACTATTATATAATAATTCAAAGTAAAAATCAACTAAAATCGAACACTTTTTCGAGACTTACGAAAGAAAATCCATCGCTTAAAAATTCCTCGATGATTTTGGGCAGGGCGAGGGCGGTGTTTTTCTTGTCCGCAGCGTCGTGCAGAAGCATGATCACCCGTTCTTTTCCTTGCGCCGTGGCGCGCGCAAAAGCGGCAAGTTCGTCGGGCGTGGCTCCGCGAACCTCGCTGTCGCGGCAGGCGGCGTTCCAATCCACATATCGCAGCCCCATCGCAGAAGGGACGTTTTTCAGGGTTTCGCCAAGCGTAAACGAACCGCCCGGAAAGCGGTAAAAGCGAGGCTCAAAATCGCAATTAACCCCCTTTATCGCACAAAAACAGCGGTTTATGTCGTCCGCGAGCGCCTCGGGAGAAGCGTAAATTTCTCTGTAAACATGGCTGTAAGTGTGTATGGCAACCGTGTGATGTTCGTCGAATATTCTCGCAAGTATTTCGGGATTTTTCTCTGCATTTTTGCCCGTAACAAAGAACGTGGCCTTTATATTGTAGCGAGACAGAACGTCGAGAATGTCCTCGGTTACTCGGGTAGGCCCGTCGTCAAACGTGAGGCAAATGTGCCGTTTTTGCGCGTTTTCGGGCACTTTTTGATTTTTGTCGGAAGATTCAGACGATGATTCGCCGTCGTGTGTGCCGTCCGATTCGCCGGACGAATCGGGCGCTTGGCTCGCTTTTTCATCGGCAACCTCGCCCGACAGGTTTCCAGATATTCCTTCGTGTGCTCCGTCAGAATCCGCGCCTTGGCCGCCGGGAATCTGTCGGCTGCTCGGCCCGCACGAGACCAATGCGCACACTGAAAACAAAATGGCGAAACCGACCGTAAATCTTTTTATAAATCCCGCGCCCACCGGCCTCTTCAAAATACTCGCACCAGACGATCTTCTCAAAACTCCCACATTCCCCGATCTTCTCAAAACACCTGTGTTCGCCAACCTCTTCAAAGTTCTTGCAAGCAATCTTATTTTCACAGCGCCCCCGCTCCTAAATTTCCGACGTCCGCCGCAGCGCAAATTTCAGCAATGACAGCCGAGACCCAAAATTTCTCCATACTACAATTATGTATATAAGCAAAAAAATTTTTCAGGGCATATCATAATACGGATATGCGGCGCGGGCATTGAGGCAAATGGCATAAAACGCCCGCTGCGGCATATAATGAAACAGAACAAGGGGGTGAAGAAATGTCATTCTTTTCAAACTTTCGTTCGGACAGATGTCCGTGTCAGATAACCGGCAACCCGCTCAGCGGCCTTAATGAAAAGATCTGCATACAGGTGAAGAGGGTGTTCGACGCGTGTATGATGCAAGGCCAGCAGGACGACGTATCCGTTCAACTTTACGACTTCTATCCGCAAAATCCTACATATCCTTTGACCTTCACGAGTGCCCGAAGCACCACGACCCAAGGCATAATTTCCAATCTTTCGGTCGACCGTCTGCAGGACAGACCGAGTTGCGCGAGGGTGCAGGCGACTGTAACGGTACCCATCGAAGTCCTTTACACCGATGCCGCCGGCGTCGAAGGTATGGCCAAGTCCCAGCTTACGGTAAACGAGGACGTTATACTTTTCATTCCGCAGCCGTCGGTCATGCCTTACGCGATAGAAGCGGTTGCTTCGTTCGTCTCGCCCGAAGGCACCTATGTCAATGAAACGACGTTTTCCATATCTGGCTGCCTCACGGTGATACTCAAGGTTGTCATGGAAGTGGAACTGCTTGTGCCGTCATACGGGTATTGCGCGATCCCTCCGTGTCAGGAATACACGCACGAGATTTGCACGGGCTTCTTCGAACTGCCAATCTACCCGCAGGGCGCAAATCCCGGGCCGCAGGGGCAGGGGAGATAGCAACAGAGCGGCGGGCTACCGCGCACAGTGTGGCGCAGCGGCCCGCCGCAATTTTGAGGTTTGCCGTATCTTGACGATGATGTGGATCTCCGCAAGCGCGAGTTTATCATATCCTAAAAAGTGGATCTTTGCAATTAAAAAGTTAGGCGCATGGGGACAGAAAGTCTACCGTCGTCTGACATGAAAGACATATTACATAAGAAATGGTAAGCCTCTTAAAATCACAAGAAAGGTTAAACTTCTCTGTAAATCAAAGATAGGGTAAACGTCTAAATAAATTTATAATTCGGCGCGCCGCATCCGCGGCGCGCCTATCTGTACTCTTTAATGTTGTTTTATCTCAAAATCCTTATCGTTATTGCTCTCGCCCAACCTACTTAATTTTGCGTTCGTTGTTTATCTTTCACTTTCTCAATCCAACGTTCGCCGTCAGTCGCGCCTGCTCAAATCGACGTTTGACATTAGTCTCCTGCAATCCCAAAACGACCGTATGATGTCAGTCTCCCGCAATCCAAAACGGCCGTTTTTGTGAGAAATAGGGGACTAATCTGTGTTTTGCGTTTGTCGGTTGCCCGCTCAAACCACCGCCAAGCGCCGTTAGATCAATCCAACAATGGGCGTCCGTCGGACGCGGCGGTTACTGTTTTACCGACAGTTCGTCGTGGGCGGAGGGTGTAACGAGCACGGTCTTAAAATCGGTGTATATCGCCGCGCCGGGTTTGGACTTGGGCGGCTTTTTCACAAACTTTTTCAGACAGTAATCGACGGGAACCTTGTCGCCGCTCTTGGCCTTGGAGTGATAGGCGCAAATCTCGGCCGCGGCCAAAAGAACGCTGTCGGGCACGGCGCGCCCCTCCGTTTCAACGATGACGTGGGCGGAGTGGAAGCCCTTGGTGTGCAGCCACAAATCCTCCCTTCTTGCGCCGGCGGTCAGTGCGTCGTTCTGAATGTTGTTCCTACCGACTTTTATGTAAAAGTCCCCTAAAACGAAGGTTTTCGGCCTACTTGGGGCTTCTTTTTTCTTTCCCGAAGCGCCGCCTTTCAGTAAGCCCGCAGCCCGCATTTCCTCGGCGACAAACTCGCAGTCTTTAACGTTTTTGCAACTTTCAAGTTCGGCCGCAAGGTCGTCGGCGTATGCAAGTTCGGCCTCGGTCTCCGCCTTTTGCGGCAGCGCCGCCTGAACGGTTTTTTTCTGTTTGGAATACTTTTTGAAATACGCCTGCGCGTTCTTTATCGCGGACAGGTCGGGGTCGAGCGCAATCTCGATCTTCGTGCCGTCGTAATAGTTGTCGAGAACGCACGATTTGGCCGCGGGCTGAACGGCGTACTGAAAAGCGGTGAGCAGTTCGCCCTTTATCCTGTTGGTCTCGGCGTCTTGCGCAGAAACTAACTTTTCATTTATTATTTGCAGTTTTTTGTTTAGTTTTTTGATGTGCTTCTTGAGTTTTTCGGCCAGCGCGCCGCTCGCGGCGCGCATCTCCCGCTCGGTGTCGGCGGTGTCGAAAAAGGCTTGCTCGGCTTCGAGAAGAGAGGGGAAAAAGGACTTTTGGGTACCCGTAAGTTTGTAGTCAAACGCGTAGAAATCGCTGCCGTCGGTGCAGGGCTTCGGCCGAGGCTTTAGCAGAAAATCGGACAGGAACGCGTAAAATTCCTCGGCCTTGGCCGCGTCGGTCTTTGCCTCCGCGTCGCCCGAGAAGGCGTAAGCGGCTTCCTTTGCGGTCTTGTCGGAAACGCCCTTTATCGTTCTCGAAACAAAGTCCGCAATCTTGCCGTCAAAGGAGCAAAACCCCCCTAAAACGCGGGTTTTCTCGGTAATTTCCACCTTGTCCTGCTTGGGCGGAGGGGTGTAAGCCATGCCCGTCATCAGCACGCGCGGAACGTTGATGTCTCCAAACGACGGGCGCAGCGTGCCGAGAATCTTGTCTCCCGAAAGGAGTATCACGTTGGAATATTTCCCCATCAGTTCGCACACGAGCGTCCGCGTCTCGCTTTCCCGAAAATCGTTTTTAACCTCAAACTCGATTAAGGTTATCCTCTCGAACCCGGGGTTTTTCACGCTCTTTATCACCGCGCCCGAAAGGTGCTTTCTCAGCAGCATGCAAAAGCCCGGCGCGGTCTTGGGGTTCTGCTTTTCCAAACCCGTCGTGCACACGCGCGCCGTCCTCGCGTTTGCCGAAACGACTATGCGGAAATTCCCGCCCGCGTAAATGTCCATAATAACTTCGTCGGCGTTCGGCTGGCTTATGCGGTTGACCCTTCCGTTTCTCAAAAGGGCGTCAAGTTCGTCTGCGGCTATGCGCATGGTAAATGCGTCCTGTGGCATCTTTCTCTCCTTATTTGTGCGGCGAAATTTATGCGGCGAATCTCCCGCCTTTGCCGTTTGCTGTGGTCGCGGTTCAAGCCCGTTTTCTTCCTTTCCGCGTCGGTCGGCGGAAAACCCGCGGTCAATATAACGTAAATTTTCCCAAATTTTGCTACCCGTTCCGCGCCGCATATTTCAACAACGCCCGTGCCGCCCGTTACAACAACGCCCGTTGCACTATCCAAGCAACGTCCGTGCCGCCCATCATGTGTCGCGCGTTCAACATCGTCCGCGTTGCGTTCCGGCAACGTCCGCTGCACCTGCTTGCACCCAAGGCGGCACACGTCTCCCCGAGGCGCATTATCCAAACGCGCCCCAAACGCACGTTCAAACAATCCCGAACGCACGTCAAGCAATCCCGGGTACACGCAAATCGCAACCAAAATGCAGCGGTCAAAAGCAGCGGTTATAATAGATTATATTATAAAATCCCGAAAAAGTAAAATTGTTTGACTAAAAAACTTTACATTTGGATTGTTTTTTGGTAAAATATCATAGCATAAATATAAACATCTCAGGAGCAAAACATGAATCACTCAGTGGAAAAAGGCGAAAAAAGCACGCTTAAAATCACCCTTGAACTTGACTCGCAGGAATGGAACGCCGCGATAGACGAGGCGTATAACAAAACAAAAGGTCAATATAGCAAACAAGGTTTCAGAAAAGGCCACGTTCCCAAAGCGGTTTTGGAAAACACTTACGGCAAGAGCATTTTCTTTGAGGATGCGATAAATTGCGCCTTTCCCCGTTATTATTCGCAGATACTTTCTAAAGACGAGAGCATAAAGCCCGTAGAAGCGCCCGAAATATCCGTGCAAAAGATTTCCGACGACGGCGTAACCCTCCTTCTCGAAGTACCCGTCCGTCCCGAAGTGAAACTCGGAAAATACAAGGGTATAAAGTTCACCAAGGTTGAGTATAATGTAACCGACTCGGACGTTCAGGCCGAGGAGAAGAGGCTCATCGAATCCCGCTCCCGCGAGACCGAGGTAACCGACCGTGCGGCCGCCGACGGAGACGCGGTAACGGTAGATTTTGTCGGCAAGATTGACGGCAAGGCCTTTGATGGCGGCAGCGCGCAGAACAGCCGCATCGTTTTGGGCTCGGGCAGGTTCATTCCGGGGTTTGAAGAAGGAATCGTCGGCATGAACATCGGCGAAACGCGCGACATAGACGTGAAATTTCCCGACGATTACGGTGCGGAAGAACTCAAGGGCAAGGACGCCGTGTTCACCATAACCCTGCATGCCATCGCGCAGAGAGAACTGCCCGAGATGACCGACGAGTTCATCAAGGAAGCCGTGGGCGCCGAGACCGTGGAAGAGTACAGAAAGAACGTGCGCGAACGGCTGGAAAACAACGCCAAGGCCCGCGCCAACGCCGAGATAGAAAAGGAGATTCTGGACAAGCTCATCGAAAACTGTGAGGTAGAACTGCCCGACGCCCTCGTGGAACGCCGCATTGACGACCGCGTTGAGGACATGCGCGAGCAACTTTCCCGCAGCCGCGTCAAACTCGAAGATTACCTCATGTACATGGGCAAAACGGTAGACGATCTCAGGGAAAGTTACCGCAAGGAAGTAGTCAACGGCCTCAAGGCACGCTTCATTTTGGAAGCGGTTACCGAGGCCGAAAACCTTGCCGTTACCGAGGAGGACAAGAGGGCCGAACTCGAACGCCTCGCCGCCGAGAGCCACACCGATTACGACGCTTTGGTCAAGGAAGTATCCCCCGCCCAGATGGACGCAATAGAGGACAGACTTGTCGTAAACAAGTTCTTCGACTTCATCAAAGCAAACAATAAAATCGTCTGATTAAGGAGAAAACATGGCGCTTATCCCAAGTGTAATAGAACAGACCAACCGCGGCGAACGCGCTTACGACATATATTCCCGCCTTCTCGAGGACAGGATAGTTTTCCTCACGGGCGAGATAGACGACGCCGTGGCCGACACCGTTGTTGCCCAGCTCGTATATCTTGAAAACAAGGACCCCGACAAGGAAATTTCCCTCTACATCAACAGCCCGGGCGGCAGCGTAACCGCGGGGCTTGCGATATACGACACCATGAATTACATCTCCTGCGACGTGTGCACAATCTGCATCGGCATGGCCGCCAGCATGGGCGCGTTCCTGCTCTCGAGCGGAACCAAGGGCAAGAGATTTTCCCTTCCCAACAGCGAAATAATGATTCACCAGCCTTTGGGCGGCGCGCAGGGGCAGGCGAGCGACATAAAGATTCACGCCGAGCATATCATAAAAACGCGCAGCCGCTTAAATTCCATCCTTGCCGCCAACACGGGCAAGCCGCTTGAAGAGATAGAACGCGACACCGACAGGGATAATTTCCTCTCGGCAGAAGAAGCGCTTGCCTACGGCCTCATCGACAGGATAATAGTCAAAAAGTAATCGGAGGTAATATGACCAACACAAAAAAATGCTGTTCGTTCTGCAATAAAGACGAGGATCACGTCCGCCGTCTCATAGCGGGGCCAAACGGCGTTTTCATCTGCGACGAGTGCATAGAGATATGCCAGAGTATGCTCGAGGAGTTCAAGGGCGAATCGGGTGAGGAGGAAGTAATAGAACTCCCCAAGCCCGAGCAGATCAAGGCAGAACTCGACAATTATATAATAGGGCAGGACGAGGCCAAGCGTGTCTTGTCCGTTGCCGTGTACAACCATTACAAACGCATCAACTACAAGGGCGATGACGACGTTGAGATAGAAAAGAGCAACATTCTCCTCTTGGGCCCCACGGGCTGCGGAAAGACCCTGCTCGCAAGGACGCTTGCCCGCATTCTCAAGGTTCCCTTTGCCGTGGCCGACGCCACTACCCTTACCGAAGCCGGCTACGTGGGCGACGATGTGGAAAACATCCTTCTCAAACTCATCCAGAATGCCGACTACAACGTGGCCAAAGCCGAAAAGGGCATAATCTACATCGACGAGATCGACAAGATTGCGAGAAAGGGAGAAAACGTCTCCATCACCCGCGACGTTTCGGGCGAAGGCGTGCAGCAGGCCCTGCTCAAGATAATAGAGGGGACGGACGCCACCGTTCCGCCTCAGGGCGGCAGAAAGCACCCCCAGCAGGAATGTATAAGGATAAATACCGACAACATTCTCTTCATCCTCGGCGGCGCCTTCGTCGGTCTTGACGAAATCGTCGAAAAACGTAAAGAAGTCAGCCACATCGGTTTCCTCAGCGACAGAAAGAAGGCGGAAGCCGCTTCGGACGGCTATCTTGCGGACATCCAGCCGCAGGATCTCACCAAGTACGGCCTCATTCCCGAATTTGTCGGCAGGGTGCCCATAACCGTCAGCCTGCACGGGCTGGACGCTTACGCCCTGTGCAAGATCATGAAGGAACCCAAAAACGCCCTTGTCAAGCAGTACAGAAAACTGTTTGCCATAGACAGCGTGGACCTCGACATAACCGACGACGCCATTGAAGAAGTTGCCAAAAAGGCCATCACCTTAAAGACGGGCGCCCGCGGCCTGCGCACCATTCTCGAAGGAGTCATGACCGACGTCATGTTCGAACTCCCGTCCTGCAAGGACGTAGAAAAAGTGGTTATCGACGCCTCTGTCGTCAGGGGCGAATCCAAACCCCGCCGCATCTACAAAACCGCCGTTTAACCCCAAAGCGTAAGACTATCGGCAAACCCAAAATGCCAGATAATGTGCGAAATAGGCCACTAATCCAAAAAACATAAAACCATCGGCAACTCCTAAAAACAGCCGATAATGTGCGAAATAGGGCACTAATCTAAAAATCAAGGACGGACAATACCTCATGCCCGTCCTTTTCCATATCTCATGGAGGAGAGCCTGTCTCATTTTATTCTTCATGGCCCCTCCCGAGGAGAGCCTGTCTCATTTTATTTCTCATGGCCCCTCCCGAGGAGAGCCTGTCTCATTTTATTTCTCATGGCCCCTCCCGAGGAGGGGCTGGCGCGTATGCGCCTGAGGTGGGCAAACGACCTGCTTGTCCCCGTAAACCTATCGACCACCCGTCCGCCGTGTTGCCTTTCTAGTCTTGTGGCCCCTCTATAGAAGAGCCTGTCCCACTTTATTTTCCCATTGCCCCTCCCGAGGAGGGGCTGGCGCGTATGCGCCTGAGGTGGGCAAACGACACGCTTGTCCCCGTAAACCTATCGACCACCCGTCCGCCGCGTTGCCTTTCTGTGTCTTGTGGCCCCTTCCCAAGGAGAGCCTGTCTCATTTTTTTCCATGCCCCCTCCCGAGGAGAGCCTGTCTCATTTTATTCTTCATGGCCCCTCCCGAGGAGGGGCTGGCGCGCACGCGCCTGAGGTGGGCAATGTTGTTTTTTCTTGTGCAGTCCCGTAACGAACAGAGGGGACTTTTATTCCCATGGCCCCTCTATAGAAGAGCCTGTCCCACTTTATTTTTCCATGGCCCCTCCCGAGGAGAACCTGTCTCATTTTATTTTCCTTGGCCCCTCCCGAGGAGGGGCTGGCGCGCACGCGCCTGAGGTGGGCAACGTAGGCACATACCCCGCAAAACCTCGTCTCTCCCGCCGCGTCGGATTTTCCACCACACCCCGCGACCGTCAAAACAATCCCAAACCCGCGCCTCACACCCGCCCGCACCCTACAAACCCGCAACGC
>CANQUN010000054.1 GCA_947627065.1 uncultured Clostridia bacterium | reverse complement strand
CGCAAAGCAGCCGCATGACATATCGTTTTATTATATGCGGCGCGCCGCTTTCAGTCAACGGCCTTTGCGTCTATCACAACGCCGCATATTTCTCCCGCAAAGTCCTGCTCGTGGCTCACGAGAATGACGGCCCCGGGGTAATTTATCAGCGCGTCCTTGAGTTTTTGCTTTGCCCTCACGTCGAGGTGGTTGGTCGGCTCGTCGAGAATGAGCATGTTGGACGGCGTGTTGTTGAGGCAGGCAAGTTTGATTCTCACTTGCTCGCCGCCCGAAAGGTTGTTTATGGGTTTGACGGCAAGTTCTCCTTTTAGTCCCACCTTTGCAAGTTCCGTGCGCACTTCCTTGTAATTCATCTTGGGAAAGCGCTGCTGGAAATACTCCGTCGCCGTGGCCGCGGGATTTGGGAAAGTCAGTTCCTGTTCGACGTAGGCGATCTTTGCCGCTATGTGAAAGGAAAAATGCCCGCCGACGGGCGGAAGGAGCCGCATGAGCGTTTTGAGAAAAGTGGTTTTGCCCACGCCGTTGGTGCCCCTTATCCAGATTTTCGTATCCGAAGCCATGTGGAAGTCCACGGGCGGGAGCAGCGGCCCTTCATACCCGACTTCAAGACGGCTGACGACGAGCATGTCCTTGGTGTTCAGTTCGCTGTAAGGAAAGGAAAAATCGGCGTCGTAGACGGTGGCGGGCTTTTGCATGACCGTCATCCGTTCGAGCATGCGCTTTCTCGAATTGGCCATGCCCGCCGTGGACGCGCGGAACTTGTTTCTGTCAATAAAATCCTGCATCCTCTTGATTTCCGCCTGCTGACGCTGGTAATCTTCCTCGTACTGTCTGGTTATCATGTCGCGCTGAAGCAGGAATTTATCGTAATTGCCCGCATACTTTCTTATCATTCCGTTCTCTATGTTGACGATGTATTGGGCAACGTTGTTTAGAAATTTTGCGTCGTGCGAGATGACGAGGAAGGTCTTGCGGAAGGATGTGAGATATTTGGTGAGCCACTCGATGTGTTCGGAGTCGAGAAAGTTTGTAGGCTCGTCGAGCAGCATGATGTCAAGGTCTCCGAGCAGCAGTTTTGCAAGCATGAGTTTTGCCCGCTGGCCGCCGCTGAGTTCGCCGATGAGTCTGTCGTACCCGAAGTTGTTGACGCCAAGGCCGTTTGCCACCTTTTTGATCTGCGCCTCAAGGTCGTAAAAGTTGCCCGAGACGAGTTCTTCCTGCATTCCCGCGCTCTTTCTGACAAGAACGTCAAGTTCCTCGGGAGAGGCGCAGTCTGCCATGGAACGGTAAATTTCCTCGAGTTTGTCGTTCACTTCAAAAAGGTGAGAAAACGATTGCTTGAGGTATTCCATTACCGTAAGCGAGCCGTCGAGCGTGGCGTATTGGTCGAGATAACCCCATCTCAGCCCCGGCTGCTTGTTAATCTCGCCTTCGTCCCACGTTATCCTGTCCGCAAGAATGTTTATAAAAGTGCTCTTGCCCGCGCCGTTGAGGCCGACGATTCCTATGTGTTCGCCCTTGTTTATGACAAGATTTGCTCCGTTGAATATCTTTCTGTCGTCATAAGTCTGGGTCAGGTTTTTTATTTCGAGGATACTCATAATAAACGCTCGTTAATGGGTGCAGATGATTGAATTTTTGCGGCGGATGTGTTACAATATAATCGGGTAATCCCAAAGGAGCCGCAATGAAATTCTCTTATAAGTTTTCGGGTCTGCTTATTTTCTTTATAGTCGCGGGGTACATTCTGGCCGTGGCTTGCTTTATAGCCAACGTCATTCGCATAGTAAACTTGGTTGCCGAAAATGCAATTTCAACCATCGCTGTAGTTCAGGTTTCTCTCCCCATACTCATCAGTCTGGTCTTTGCGGTGCTGATCACCTCTATCGTTGCCGATTCGTGCTACCGCTTTGACAAAGAGGCACTCACCGTAAAGTTCGGCTTTATAAAAAACCACTATTCCTACTCCAAAATAAAGCAGATCGTGCTGTTTTCGGCAGTCGGCAAACTGACGGTGTTCTTTGAGGACGAAACGTTCATGAACGTCGTGATATCCAAAAAGAATTACGACCTGTTTGTGGAAACGCTCAAATCTTATCGGGATATACCTTACCGCATAGAGGACGGCGAAACCGGAAAATGATCCCGCTTGCATTCCCATTTAATCAAAAACGGTCTGGCGCGAAGCCAAACCGCTTTTTTTATTTTGCGTAAACGCTTACCTGTTTTTTGTCCTTGCCGAGTCTCTCGTACCTGACAACTCCGTCGGTCAATGCGTAGAGAGTATCGTCGCTGCCTATTCCGACATTTACGCCGGGATGAATGTGCGTGCCTCTCTGTCTGTAGAGAATGCTGCCCGCGAGAACGGTCTGCCCGTCCGCACGCTTGGCGCCGAGACGTTTGCTTTCGCTGTCCCTGCCGTTTCTCGTGCTGCCGACACCTTTTTTATGTGCGAATAATCCGATTAAAATCATTTGAAAACCTCCCTGCCAATCAGCCTATCGATTCGATTTTGACAGCGGTGAACGGCTGCCTGTGGCCTTGCTTTTTGCGAACGTTCTTCTTGGCCTTGTATTTGAAGACGATTATCTTCTTTGCCTTGTCCTGAGCGACAACCTCGCCTACCACCTTGACGGCTTCTACCTCGTTGCCGACTTTAATGCCGTTTTCATCGGATAAAAGCAGAACTTTGAATTCCACCTTGTCTCCAACCTCGGCGGCGAGTTTCTCGAATTTGACGGTGTCTCCCACGGCTACCTTGTATTGTTTGGAGCCGTTTTCGATAACAGCGTACATGGTTATAAAGTTTACCTCCCTGTCCAATCTCGCCGACTAAGGGGACGCCTTGGCGTACTTAAAAAAAGCCCTCGTCGAGCGGTTCCTATATAGAATACATTATTTTTTTCCGAAAGTCAAGAGTTTTACATACTTTTTGTAAACTCCGCGCAAACTTTTTATAAGCGAGGTGCTAAATGACAAACAGAAAGATAAACGAAGAAACTCTCAACAACCTCTACAAGAACGCGCACATTGCGCTGCAGTCCATCTCCGACCTGCTGCCCGAAACAGACGACGAAAAGATGAAAAAGGAACTTTCGGGCGAATACGAAGGTTATGAAAAGATAATCGGAGAGATATCCTCCTTCATGAAGGACAACAAGATTACGCCCAAGGATATAGGACCCATGAAGAAGATGATGCTGAAAGCCTCCGTCAAGATGAACGCCGCAAAGAACGACAACCGGACCCACGTTGCCGAAATGATGATAAAAGGCACCGTTATGGGGCTGACGGACATATACCGCGAACTCGGCGAAAAGGAAGGACAACTCGACCCCGCCGTGGAATCGCTGTCCAAAAAACTCGCCGATCTCGAGGAAAATTACGAAAAACGGCTTAAGGCATATCTGTAATCGGTTAATCTCAATCTTCCTCGGGGCGGCGTCTGTGCCCTCCGTGCATCTGGGAATGTTGACGTAAGCAGCCCGTCGGTGCAGGTGGCTTTGGTTTCCCCTCCGTTCGCCAACACTCTCAGTGAATCTCAATCTTCCTCGGGGCGGCGTCGGTGCTTTCCGTGCATTTTGGAATGTTGACGTAAAGCAGTCCGTCGGTGTAGGTAGCCTTGATGTCCCCTCCGTTCGCCAACATTCTCAGTGAATCTCAATCTTCCTCGGGGCGGCGTCTGCGCCCTCCGTGCATTTGGGAATGTTGACGTAAAGCAGCCCGTCGATATAGGTGGCCTTGATGTCCCCTTCGTTGACGTCGCCAATATAAAAACTGCGCGAAGCGCCGACCGCTCTCTCTCGTTTGAGGTATTTCCAATCGCCCAGCGTGCCGTCGTTCTCATCGGTCTTGACCGAGGAAATTTTAAGATATCCGTCGGAGAGCGAAATTTCCACGTCCTTCTTGGCTATACCGGGGACTTCCACTTCGAGCAGATAGTGGTCGGGGTATTCCTTTACGTCGGTTTTCATGACCGGAGTTTCACCGAAGAAAGGTGAGAACAAGGTATCGAAATCGTCAAAGATACCTTGCATTGCGTTCCTGCGGGTTGCAGGTATGATGTAATTTTTCATAAATAAACCTCCCGACGGAATTATCGACCGGCGGGAGGCGTTTTATACACCTGATTTTCGGCTATTTCATGTTGATTATAATCGTTACGAGAAAGGCGATTACAAACGCCATTATCTTTATTTCTATGTTCCGCACGAATATTTTATACAGTATGGACTTTGCCGTCTTTTTTTCGTTCATGTCATGCCTCCTTCTTTACCGAAGAATTTTCCTGTGCGTAGAAACGCGCCAGCGTTTGTCTGAGCATTTCCGAATCCGCGTACCTCTTTATCTTTCCGCCGTTGGCAATGGAGATGACGCCCGTCTCCTCGGATACGATAATCGCGGTTACGTCTATGGTTTCGGTAATTCCCATGCCTGCCCTGTGTCTCGTGCCGAGATCTTTGGGGATGTTCACTTCCTGCGAAAGAGGAAGGAAGCACCCCGCCGAAAGTATCTTGTTCCCTTTTATCACCATTGCTCCGTCGTGCAGCGGGGTCTTTGGAAAGAACACCGATTCTATGAGTGCGGAAGATATTTCGCAATCCATGTAAACGCCGCTTTCGAGTATGGAGTTGGGTATGGGTGCGGAAGCGAGAATTATCAACGCCCCTATGTCGTTTTTGGACATATTCTGCAAGGCTTTGATTATTTCGTTGATACACTCCTTGGTGGTGTTCTTGTCCTTTGATAGGTCCTGATGCTTGGGATCGGCGTTCTTGGTGCCAAGATTCCATATCGTCCTCTTTATCTCTATCGAGAACATACCCGTCATGGACAGCACGAAGATGAGCGGGAAAAAGATGTAAACGTAGGCGGGCAGCCCGTCCACGCAAACGAAGATCACGCCCGTTACGACCGTGAACACGACGAAGATTATGTTGAGAATCTCCGCGTTGTTCTTTTTGAGGACGTACATTATGAAATAGAACAGTACGAAAAGGAAGATCAATTCGGTTACGGCCGCGAAATAATCCATATCGCGGAAGGCCGAACCGAGCTTGTCGAAAAAGTTCATTCTACGCTCCTATCATTACGCTGAAAACCCCGTTCCACAAGACGTCGCCCACATCTATGTCGCCCGATTTGAACGCAACGTCGTATTCCGAAAGTTTTTCACATATCCTTTTGAGTTTTTTTACGGAAAAGCGGCCCACCTGTTTTCTCGACATCTTAACCGCGTATTCCTTTATTCCCAGCCGTGCGGCAAGTTCTGCGTCCGACGCGTCTGACACGGCAATAAACAGCAGCCTTCTGAAATGAGAATACAGGGCTACGAACAGCTTTTGCTCGTTTTCGTTCTTTGCAAGAAGGTCGGTAATTATACCGTAAGCGTTGTCGTAATCGGCAGACGCTATACGGTCGGCCATTTCATATATACGGAAATCGCTGTCCTTGTGGACTAAATCGGCCACTGCCTTGGTGCTTATCTTTCCGTCATCCTTGCAGAAATCTATGAGTTTGCCCGTTTCCGTGTTTATCTTTGCAAAATCGAGCAGGCAGTATTCGGCAATCATCGTTGCCGCCTCTCTCGATATTTCCACGCCCGCCTTCTCAGCCATGTTGAATATCCACGAAAGGCAGAGCGGCATTTCCGACTCGCATACGACGTTTACCGCCCCTGTCTTGTCGAAAATCTTTGTGCTTTTCTTGTTGTTTATTATGAGAACGGAACTTTCCGTCGGGTCGGCGAGGTAATCGCCGATGTCTCCCCTTTTCATCTCATCTAAGGAAGGATAGTATTCTTTTATGAGCACCACCCTCTTTTCACTCATGAACGGGCAACTTCTCAGGGAGTTGAAAATCTCCTGAGCCCGATCGCCGTTCATCTCCGCGCCTTCTGCGGAAGTGAAGTTGAGTTCGGGCAGGGAAAGACAGCGTTCCTTTATCAGGCCGACGGCGTAATTGCGCAAAAAATCGTCCGACCCGCTGAGGATGTATACAGGCTCCGTTCCCAAAGCCAGGCTGCGTTTAAGTTCTCCGTACTTCACCTTAAACCTCTCTGCCGTAATATTTTAACATAAGTGAAAGGAAAAATCAACGCTTTACAATATTCCCGCGGCAAAAAGTTGCGACATGAGGATGAATATACATATCGACAGGGTGAATATGACCGCCTTGACGGCAAATTTGAGATTTATAACGTCCGAGGCGGCAAGCAGGCCGAAATAGTAGACCGCGGCCATTCCTCCCGTAAAATAACCCGTTACCGTGAGCGCGGCGAAATTTACGGAGTAAAAGAAATTTGCAACGAGCCCGAGAATGGCACCCGGCAGGAAGAATATCACCTCGGCAAACGGCAGAATTACCGAAATGATCGCGGCCAACGCGACAAGCGTAAAAAGAATGGAAATCAAAGGAACCAAAAGGAAATTCAGCACCAGCGACACGGGCGAAAAGTATCCGAAAAAGAGCGTTGACAGCGGAAACAGACCGAGTTGCGCAGAGAGCATTACCGCAAGCCCGTCGGACACCCGCGCAGGCAGAAAATCGAAAAGGGCCTTTATGGGTTTATCCATGAGCGCAATGCCCGCCACCGCCGAATACGACAGGAGGAATCCGTAAGAAAATCCGAACTGCGGCCTGATTAAAAGGAGAATTATGGCACTTGTGGCAACGCTGTTCAGAATGTCGTGTTTCCAGCCGAATGTTCTGAACGTCATGAACAGGGCAAACATGAGAAACGCCCTGACGGATGACGCCGAAAAATCGCACAGCGCAACGTACAGGAAAACAACGATTACCGAAATGATGAGTTTGGGCACTCTCTTTGTCTTGCACAGTCTGAGGATGAAAGCCACTATCCCGGCGACGAATCCGACGTGCATTCCCGAAACGGCAAATATGTGCGCGATACCCGCAAACCGCATTTCGGAAATCAGGGTACGGGGCAACTCGTCCTTGACGCCGAACAGCATGGCCGCGGCGATCGCCGCGTTTGTATCGCCCATGCCCCTCTTCATCCTGCCGACGACAAAATTTCTTATTCTCTCGGCAACGCCGAACCGCTGCCCGGTAACGCGCATATCCTCGATGTCGGAGGAAATGTTAAACCGCTTGCCTTGGGTGAAATCGTTTATGTTAAGTTCGTTGCCCTCCGTCTTCTTGCAGGGCGTCAGCAGGGCAGTAAAGATTATTTCGTCGCCCGTTTCGATATCGAGACCGGATGAGTACAGGTAG
Source organism: uncultured Clostridia bacterium (assembly GCA_947627065.1). Classification (GTDB taxonomy): domain Bacteria; phylum Bacillota; class Clostridia; order Christensenellales; family Borkfalkiaceae; genus RGIG3732. The sequence goes on along the minus strand of CANQUN010000054.1, from coordinate 3,684 downwards.
AGCGTCTCCCCTTCGAACTTTTCTCTGCCGATGAAAAATTCCGCACTGTCGAGCGTGTAGGTAACGCTGTCGCCGCTCGCCGAAACCGAGGCGACCCGCGCGACAACATCGGTATAACCCGAAGCGTCTGTAAAGAAAGTTTCGAAACGCAGCGCAATGTTGAAGAAAGAAATCGCCGCGAGGAGAAAGCACCCGAACGCGGTCAGCATGAAACGAAAGGCCTCTTTTCTGAAGCACAACGAGCAAACAACACCTGTTACGACAGGCGTAATTACTACTAAAATCGCAGGAAAAATAAGGTATTTTGCGTAAAGATAGAAAGCGAGAATACCGCCCGCGAGCGATACTGCGGCAAAGACTATCGGGCGGTAGTTGAACAGTTTTTTCATCTCACCGGATATTCTTTCCCCTCCTCGGCCGTCAGGGCGTAAGCGGAAGCCGAGGTTATCTTTTTAACGGTCTCCGTCCCCGTGAACGGGTTGATGTGGGTTATCAGCGTTTTTATCTTCAGCCTGTCCGCAAGGGCGGCGCAGGCGGATGCCGAGGCGTGCGGAGACTTTCCGCTGAGGTAGGCGTCCTCTGCCATTCCCCCGTCCATGAGCAGCATGTCCGCCCCTTTGGCGGCGGCGAGGAATTCATCCGATATATCGCCGAATACACAAATTTCTCCCCATCTGCACAGGCGGCAAAGCCGAGCGTCGGGACGGGATGTCTGGCATTGAAGAAGGTAAAGGAGATATCCCCCACTTCCACGCTGTCCCCCGCCGAGACCTTTTCGGGAAGGAAATATTTCAAGGAAGCAAGTTCCCTTTCCTTTTCGCACGGAAAGTCGGGCAGTATAAGGCGGCATTCCTTTCTTGTACCCGAGCGGGACAACGCTTCGAGATAATAGTTGTAAACGCCCATGTCGCACACGTGGTCGAAGTGGTAATGCGACAGAACAACCGCCGATACGCGCGCGGGCTCGACAGCCCCCGAAAGGGCGGAAAAAACGCCCGCGCCCATCTCGAAAACCACCGTCGTGTCTCCGTGTGTTATAAGGTATCCCGACGTTCTGCCCCCTTCGGGCGGAAAGGGACCGTACATTCCCAAAATTTTTAATTTCATTTTTTTGCCGAATCTCCTTGCTAATTTAACGGATAACGGTTATAATATAATTGCCTGCGGTGTTCGAGGAACGGTATTATACGGAATCCACAATATATAAACGGGAGTACGGGTCCCTTGCGCTATGCAACGCCTGGTCGGACGGATATCCGACGTACATGCAGGACGCAGATTCGTACGGGCAGTACACCCACCTGCCATAAGCGGGTTTTTCTTTATTCCGTTCACGGCACATGCAGGTATGATAAAAATGGCTGTATATAGTTATACAGCCTTTATTTTTTGATTCCGTTGAGGATTATGTTCCTGAATTCCTTGCACAAATCGCTGATGGGCACGCTCCTGTCCGACGACATCCAATCGGTAATTATGGATATTATGCTGTACACTATGCCCGACAGCACGCGTTCGGACACGACGGCATACTTGCCGCTCTCCTTGTAAAGCCCCATTATCGTGTAGCACATTATGTTGCATATCTCACGCTGGAAAGAACCGACGAAACCCACGCAGTTAAGTTCGCTGTTCCTGCCGAATTCCCTGTCGAGATAATCGACAAATTCGGTTGCGCAGCCGCAAAAATCAAACTCCATTATCTCGTCCACGTGGCACTCGATGATGTCGCGGCAGGCGGACGTGTGTTCGCTTATAAGATCCTGATATATGTCGTCAATCGTCTTGTAATGCAGATAAAAAGTCGTTCTGTTGATACCCGCCGCGTCGGAAATATCCGTTATCGAAATGTCCGAAATCTTGTTTTGGGCAGCGAGTTCCAAAAAGGCCTTGCGAACGGCGGCTTTTGTCTTTGTTATCCTTACGTCTTCCTTTTTTTTGACTGACATGGCCGGTTATCCCCCTTGCTTCGTGTAATATTATAACAAATGATTCCATTAAAGTCAACGCCGAAAAAAAGAATATACTCTTTTTTTTGCCAACATGCTTAAAAACTCTTGCTAAATTATTTTTTTTGTGTTAGAATATATAAGCATTCGGCCTCATGGTCAAGCGGTTAAGACGTCGCCCTCTCACGGCGAAAACAGGAGTTCGATTCTCCTTGGGGCTACCACTTGAAAAGAAACCTTGCGGAAAGGTTTCTTTTTTCATGCCTTTTTTGTTTTTGCAAGGCGTTTGCCTTTGTTTTGGGTTTTGTTTGCGTTCTCGGTAAATTTATAAATTTTGCAAGGCGTTTGTCTTTTACAGGCGCGGTTTTACTCAACGACCCTGTTTTCGGTTTACATTTAAGAATGAGTGGCGCAAGGACGGTCGGCCATTTTCATGACGGGAAAAAACCGCCGAATCGCACGGTTGCGTTAAAATTCTTCCTCTACCGTTTCCAAGGCAAATATCCTGTCTATATCCACGCTCCTGCCGTCGTCGGACACGATTTTACGAAGATAGGTGTCTATCTTAGCAATCTTCATCCTCACGGTGATGTACGCCCCGCCTGCTTTTTGGGAATCGGGGTTGAAATAGGTTATCTCGACGAGAGGCGGCGCGGTCTTTCCGCTGAGGATTTCCGTGAGTTTTTCGTTGAGGTAAGAGGCTTCGTCGTCGCTCAGTTCTCCCTCGCTGTCCGTCAGTCTCGCCGTTTCGGCTATCTCTGCGTCAAAGCCGGTCAACGCGGCAGACGGCGCAAACTGCGCCGCCCGCGCCATGGCGGGCATGGGCGGATGCTTTGTGGATTTACGGTAGGGACGGTCTATTATATCCGAATAAGGTTCTTTCATTTCTTGTGTCCGCCTATCGTGTTGTTTCTCTCCATGGCCGTGGCTCCTTCTTCCATGTTCATGCCCTTGACAATGGCGTTCTTGCCGAATTTCTTCTTTATCGAAATCACGGTTTCCTGAATGGAACGTTCCTTTTCCATGTCTGCCTTTTGGGATTGTTCAAGCGCATCTTCCTCGTCGTAATCGGTGAACATATCCATCTGAACGGGACTTTTTTCGTCCTCAGAGCCTCTGCCCACCAGCCTTTCGGCAACGACGTACATTCTCCTGACGGTCAGGTTCTTGTCTGTTATCCTGTCAAACAGTTCGCTCACGGCGTCTAAAATAACCCTTGTTGAAGAAGTGGGCTTTTTGAGATTAACCGAGCCGTGCGCCGACTTGGGCAGCGTTCTGCCGTAACGGTCGGCGACGAGCGGACCCGAATAGCCGTCGGGACCCTCCGTAACGTTGCCGACGTCGTAGCCCACCGTGAGGTCTATCTTGTCTGTCAAGAGTTTTTTGTCAACGAGATCGAGAACGAGTTGGTCGGTCATCTCCTTTACGACGAGGCGCGCCTTGGCGTTGTCGTAAGGGGTTTGCAGAACCTGCCCGAGGCTTATGCTGCTGGATTGGGGCTTATAGGCCTTTATTTCGGCTATCGTGCACGGTTCGTAGCCCCACGCGTGGTCGATGAGCAGTTCTGCATTCACGCCGAACAACTTGTACAACTTGTCCTCGTTACGTATCGAAAAGGCGGCTACATCGCCCATGGTGTGCAGGCCGATGGCTTCGAGTTTATCCGAATATCCCCTGCCAACCCGCCAGAAATCGGTGAGCGGGCGGTGCGTCCACATGGTCTTGCGGTAACTCT
>CANQUN010000053.1 GCA_947627065.1 uncultured Clostridia bacterium | reverse complement strand
TATTGCGTGGGTTGTGCGGGTCGCCGCCGCAGCGACCCGCACAACCCACGCAATACTACCCATGCGCCGACCAGCGCACGATACCAAAACCCAAGCGCAAACGCCCCGACCCGACTTAAACAAAACCGCGGTTCGGGCATATAATAACGTATCGGGCCTAACGTCCCAAAAGATTCCCAAAACCACAAAAACCCCCTAAAACACACAAAAACAGCCATTTTCGGCAGGCGGCCGACGGCCGCAAAGGAGAACGGACAGCAAAGATGATAGGATTATTAAAGCGCCTGAGGGCGCAGGACTGGCTGCTCATACTCGTCCTCGTAGGCTTTGTAATCGGGCAGGTCTACTTTGACATAGAACTTGCCGGTTACACCGAAAACATAGTGAGCATCATGCCGGGCGGCGACGCGGTGGAGATACTCAAAACGGGCGGAGTAATGCTACTGTTCGCCCTGGGCAGCATGGGCTGCACCATAGTCATCGGCTTCATCGCGGCGTACATATCGTCTTATTTTTCATTCGCCCTGAGGCGGGACATCTTTGCCAAAGTGCGCGCGTTTTCGCCTGCAGAAACGGACAAATTTTCCACTTCGGGTCTCATAACCCGCTCCACCAACGACGTGCAGCAGGTTCAGATGGCAACGATAATGCTGCTGCGCGTCGCCGTGTCCGCGCCAGTTACGGCAATCTGGGCGATACTGCGCATTCAGAACACAAGCGTGCCGCTCACGCTGACCACCGCGGCGTGGATAGTCGCGATGGTTGCGGGGATAGGAATAGTGTTCGGCATAGTTTTCCCCAAATTCAAACTCGTGCAGAAACTCACCGACAGGCTCAACGGCGTAACGCGTGAAAACCTGACGGGCCTGAGGGTCGTGCGCGCCTACAACGCCGAGAAATATCAGGAAGAAAAGTTTGAACAGGTCAACGCCCGCCTCACTTCCACCCACCTTTTCACCACCCGTGTGATGGGCGTCATGAACCCGCTGCTCATGCTCGTCATGAACGGCATTACCCTAACCATATATTGGTACGGCGCACACCTCATAAACACGTCCGAACAGGCCTTTAACTTTGCCGCCCTCACCGCCTTTGCCAACCTTGCAATGCAAGTTTTGATGGCGTTTATGATGCTGACGATGCTGTTTATCATGATCCCGCGGGCGTCCGTTTCCGCCAACCGTATAAAAGAGGTGCTGGACACCGAGATAAGCGTTGTCGACAAACCCCAAACAACCCCGTTAATGTGCGAAAAAGGCGGGCAAATCGTTTTTGACCACGTTTCCTTCAAGTATCCCGAAGCCGACGGCTACGTTCTTGAAAATATATGTTTCACCGCTGAGAAGGGCGAAACGGTTGCCGTAATCGGCTCTACGGGCAGCGGCAAAACCACCCTTGTCAATCTCATTCCGCGCCTGTTCGACGCGACTGAGGGAACCGTTTACGTGGACGGCGTGGACGTCAGGGACGCCTCTCAGGAGGAGTTGCATTCGGTCATAGGTTACGTTCCGCAAAGGGGGCTGCTGTTCAGCGGCACGGTCGCCGACAACATAACCTTTGGCGGCAACAAGGACGAGGATTACATGGAAACCTCCGCCAAGGTCGCCTGTGCGGATTCGTTCATTTCGGAAATGCCCGACGGCTACGATTCGCCCATAGCGCAGGGCGGAACCAACGTGTCGGGCGGGCAGAAGCAGCGCCTTTCCATCGCCCGCGCCGTGGACATAAAACCCGAAATCTTCATATTTGACGACAGTTTTTCGGCACTTGATTACAAGACGGACAGAGAGGTGCGCGAGAACCTCGCCCGCATAACGGGAGACGCAACCAAGATAATCGTTGCCCAGCGTATAGGCACCATAAAGGACGCGGACAAGATACTCGTCCTCGACAAGGGTAAGATAGTGGGCGCGGGCAAGCACAAAGACCTTCTCGCCTCGTGCGAAACCTACCGCAAGATAGCCCTTTCCCAGCTTTCCAAGGAGGAACTCGGATTATGAGCGGAATGAGAAACATGCGCCGCGGCCCGGGCGGAGCGGGCGCTTACGACAAACCCAACGACTTCAAAAAGGCCATCGGCGGCCTCGTCCGCTTCTTGCGGCCCGAATACCCCGTGCTCATCTTTTCCATAATCATCGCGTGCATGGCTTCGGTGTGCAACATAATAGCCCCGTCGAGGCTGATGGAACTTACCAACGAGATCATGAAGAGCATGATGGGCCTTACCATAGACATGGCGAAAATAGCGGAAATAGGGGGTATTTTAATCTGCCTGTACGTTGTCAACGCCTCTCTCAACTTCGTGCAGCACTTCCTCATGGCGGGAATCACGCAAAAGGCGTCGCGGCGGTTCCGCACGGCAATCTCCCAAAAGATAAACCGCATTCCGCTCGCGTACTTCGACTCGCGGCCTTACGGCGACACTCTGTCTCGCGTTACCAACGACGTGGACATGATAAGCCAGACCATGAACCAGTCCTTCGCCTCCCTCTTTCAAAGCGTGGTGCTCATCGTGGGCGTACTCATCGCCATGTTCGTTACAAAGTGGCAGATGGCGCTTGCGGCCATAGCCACCGTGCCCGTCAGCGCAATATTCATGATGATTATAGTAAGGAGAACGCAGCCCCTGTTTGTAAGGCTGCAGCGCGAACTCGGCGAACTCAACGGCAAGATAGAGGAGAGTTACGCGGGGCAGAACGTCATCCGTATCTTCAACGCGGGCGAGGCCAAGCAGGCCGAGTTTGACGCCACCAACACCACGCTTTACAAACACACGAGGAGGGCGCAGTTCGTCTCCGGTCTCATGATGCCCATCAACACCTTCGTCTCCAACGTGGGTTACGTTGCCATCTGCGTGGTGGGCGCGCTGCTGTTCAAGCAGGACCCCGTAAACATGTCGGGCGTAATCATCTCCTTCTTCGTCTACGTCCGTCTATTCCAGAACCCCATCAACCAACTCGGCCAGATATTCAACCAACTGCAATCCACCGCCGCCGCGGGCGAACGCGTCTTTGAGTTTCTTGACGAGGAGGAGCAGGAGGACGAGAGTTACAAGACCGCCACGGTCGAAAACGTACGCGGAGAGGTGGAATTTAGAAACGTCGTGTTCGGCTACACGCCGGACAGGATGATCATCCACGGCTTTTCCGCCAAGGTAAAACCGGGCATGAAGGTGGCGATAGTCGGCCCCACGGGCGCGGGCAAAACCACCATGGTCAACTTGATAATGCGGTTTTACGAGGTCAACGGAGGGGAAATTCTCATCGACGGCGTGCCCGTTTCGTCAATGAAGCGCGAAACCGTCCGCGATATGTTCTCCATGGTTCTGCAAGACACGTGGCTGTTTGAAGGCACCGTGCGGGACAACATCGTCTACTCCAAGCAGAACGTTACCCAAGAGCAACTTGACAGCGCAACCGCGGCCGCCAATCTCGACTACTTCGTCAGGAGCCTGCCGCACGGTTACGACAGCGTTATCGACGAAAACAGCAACGTTTCGGGCGGGCAGAAGCAACTTATCACCATCGCCCGCGCAATGGTGCAGAACTCTCCCATGATGATACTCGACGAGGCGACTTCCAACGTGGACACCCGCACCGAGGAACTCATTCAGGAAGCCATGGATAGGCTCACCGCGGGCAGAACTTCCTTTGTCATCGCCCACCGCCTGTCCACCATAAAGAACGCCGACCTCATCCTCGTGATGAAGGACGGCAACATCGTCGAGCAGGGCAACCACAACGAACTCATCGCCCTTAACGGCTTTTACGCAACCCTCTACAACAGCCAGTTTGCCAGCCAGTCCTGACGGCCTGTGCCGTGCGGGGTAATGCTTAATCCGCCCGCGCTTTGCGGGAATGGTAATGCACGTTTTTGCGTGCCGAACGGGCGCGTATGCCCGCGGCCGTTTGTGTGGAATGTGATGCACGTCTTTGTGTGTCGTAATTGGCGTGTATGTCTGCGGTTTGTGGCGCAAATTTAGCCCCGCGCCGCCCGCGCATTTTGCGGGCCGAACGGGCGTGAGCACCCGCGGTTTTGGGGACGGATACACCCCGACCGCCCCGCGTCGGAAAAACCGAAAACCTCGGATAATGTGAGAAAAAGGCGGCTTTTTACCAAAAGCCGCCTTTTAACGTGCCTTTTTTCACATCGGTTTTAACATCGTTTTCCGCACCCGTTTTTGTGTTTTTTTTGTTCCGCCTTTCCGTTGCGGTTTTTGTCCCGTTTCGTCTCTTTCGTCGCCGCCTGTTTTCGCTTCATCGGCGGCAAATTCCGCCCCGCAAGCAACGTCTCGAGCCAAACGCAAAGCGGCACATTCCGCATTGCGAGGCGGCAAAATTTACAATTCACGGCAAAATTTGCGATTTTTTGTCGAATCCGCTTGACAGCAATTTCGTTTTCCTATATTATATAAAGGTAATTTCCGTTGTTATAACGGAAACAAAGTAAAGTTTTATTTACTTTTTCAGGAGGAATATATGGACGATCAGGAATTGAAGCCCACCGTCGGCGCCGACCGGCCCGCCGAACGTACGGGCGAACCCGCCGAGCCGCATGCCGAAGCGCAGCCGCAGCAACCTCAGGCTCAGCCTGAGCAGCAGAGACCTCAGCCGCAACAGCAGCCCTATTACGGACAGCCTCAGCAGCCGAGACCTCAGCCGCAGCAACAGCCATATTACGGCCAACCCCAACAGCCGAGACCTCAGCCGCAACAGCCTTATTACGGCCAGCCTCAGCAACCGAGACCGCAACCGCAGCAGCAGCCCTATTACGGCCAACCTCAACAGCCGAGACCGCAACCTCAACAGCAGCCTTATTACGGCCAGCCTCAACAGCCGAGACCTCAGCCGCAACAGCAACCTTATTACGGCCAGCCTCAGCAACCGAGACCTCAGCCGCAACAGCAGCCTTATTACGGACAACCCCAACAGCCGAGACCTCAACCGCAACAACCGTATTACGGCCAGCCTCAGCAACCGAGACCTCAGCCGCAACCGCAACAACCTTATTACGGACAGCCGCCCCGCGGACCCGAACCGCCTAAACCCGAGCCGCCTAAACCGCAGCCCACGCCTTCGGCTTCCGACCGTCCCGCACCCGAAAAGGAGAACCCCTTCTACAAAGTGGCGGGCAGCGCGCTCATGCTCGTTCTGTGCATAGTGGGCACGGTCAGCCTCGTGTTCGCGCTTCTGAGCGGCAACATCATCACCAACATCTTTTCCAACATACTCCCGCTCCTCATGCTCATCGGTATGTGGATATCTTACGCGGCCGCCAGAAAGCGCAAACCCAATACGTCGGGCACCAAACTGATAAGGGTTCCGTTCGTCATAAGGTTCGTGTTCACCTGCATAGGCTACGCGCTGATATTTATAGTTCTGATCTTCGGCCTCATCGCAGGTATCGGCGGCATAAGCGACGGAATATGGATGTTCTTCGTCATCTTTGCCGCACTGCTCGTGTTTGCCATAATAATGTTCGTGTTCAACGTCAAGTACTATAAATCGCTCTCCAACTGCATGAAGAACGTCATCCGCATAAACCGGGGCAAGAGCATAGACAGACCGTCGGGTAAATTCGCCGCAGTCGTAATGTTCATACTCGCCGTGCTCAACTTCATCCCGAGTGCTCTCATGTTTTTCCTTCCGAGTTTGCTTTACGAACTCATCGCCGCTATCGGGATCGAATTCCTCGGCGACGTGCTCGCCTTCTTGATGGGCGGCGCCGTATTCTCCGCGTTGTTCAAGCTGATCTCCGCAGTCGTAACCCTCGCTTACGAAATCATCGGCGGCGTGCTCGTCTTAAAGTTCGTAAACAGTTGCGAATAAGTTACCGTTCGGATTTTTCCGCCGCTCACGGCGGCTGACCCGCCCGCGCCTTTTGGGCAGAACGGGCACGCGCACCCGCAGTTTGGGGGACGAAAACATCACCGCCCCGCCCGCGCCCGAAAAACCGAAAACGTCGGATAATGTGAGAAAAAGGCGGCTTTTTACCAAAAGCCGCCTTTTAACATGCCCTTTTTCACATCGGTTATCGCACCCGTTTTTTGCACCTTTTGCGCCGCATGTCCGCGCCTTTTTTCCAGCTCGTTTCGCCGCCTGTCGCCGTATTTTTTGCCCGATCGTCATCGCTTCCCGCCCCGCAAGCAACGTCCCGAACCAACCGTAAGGCGGCACAATCCGCCCCGCACGTAACGGCAGCGGGGAGGGCGGCGGCCGTTTCCGCAGTGAATATCCCTATTTTTTTTCCGATTTTCGGTTGATTTACGTTAATCTTTGTGTTATAATTAAACGGTTGCCGCACCGCCGCTCAACATCAAAGCGGCGCCCACAACCAAGACACCGTTACATACCACCACCGCGCGCCGACATCACCGCCCTACACCGCGGCGGCGTTACACAACACCACCCGCCAAGGCACCGCAACGTTCAACAAACCCAACCCAAAGCGGGTTTCAAACAAGAAACCCAACGGAGAGATATGAAAACAGACGTAGTTATCGTGGGAGCCGGCCCCGCCGGAATATTCACCGCGTACGAAATGATAGTTAAAGACAGCAAGAGCAAGATAGTCATCGTGGAGAAGGGCGCACCCGTAGAAAAACGCTTCTGCCCCAAGATAAAAACGCAAAAGTGCATGAACTGCAAGCCTTACTGCCACATCACCACGGGCTTTTCGGGCGCGGGCGCGTTTTCGGACGGCAAACTCTCGCTCTCGCACGAAGTGGGGGGCGACCTGCCCACCCTTATCGGCCCCGCCAAGGCGCAGGAAACCATAGATTACGCCGATAAAATTTACCTCAACTTCGGAGCCGACACCAAAGTAGAAGGGGTAAATAACAGCGAAGCGGTCAAAGAAATACGCAAAAAAGCCATTAAAGCGGGGCTTAAACTCGTGGACTGTCCCATCCGCCACATGGGCACCGAAAAGGCGCAGAGCATCTACCTCGAGATAGAACGCTTCCTTTTGGATCACGGCGTGGAGATACTGTTCGGGCACGAATGCCTCAACATAATCCTCGACGGAGAGGCCTGCCGCGGCGTGCGAGTTACCGACGGAAAGGCGGAATTTGAGATTTTGGCGGCTTCCACCGTAATCGCCACGGGCAGGCGGGGCGCCGATTGGCTGGAAAGGGTGTGCGAGCAGAACAACATCATGCACCTGCCGGGCACCGTGGACATCGGCGTGAGGGTAGAAGTGCGCAGCGAGGTTATGGAAAACGTCAACAACGTCCTTTACGAATCCAAACTCATCGGCTACCCGCACCCATTCAAGAACAAGGTCCGCACCTTCTGCCAGAACCCCGGCGGCTTTGTCAGTCAGGAAAATTACGACAACGACCTTGCGGTTGTCAACGGCCACTCTTACAAGGAGATAAAGTCGGACAACACCAACCTTGCAATTCTGTGCTCACACAATTTCTCCGTTCCCTTCAACCGTCCCATCGCTTACGCGCAGAAGGTGGGGGAACTTACAAACATGCTGGGCAACGGCCACATACTCGTGCAGCGTTTCGGCGACATTCTCGACGGAAAGCGCACGTGGGACAAAGAACTTGCGCAGTCCAACGTCCGCCCCACGCTTGCCGACGCGGTGGCCGGGGACATAACCGCCGCCATGCCTTACCGCTCCATGATAAACATTATAAACTTCATGCAGGCGGTCGATTACGTCGTTCCGGGGTTCGCCTCGGCAGAAACTCTGCTCTATTCGCCCGAACTCAAGTTTTACAGCAACCGCGTAAAGATGGACGAAAATTTCACCACCAACATCCGCGGTCTGTACTGTCTCGGCGACAGCAGCGGCTGGACGCGCGGGCTGATGATGGCGTCCATAATGGGCATACTCATGGGCAGACGCCTGAGCGAGATCAAGTAACCAACCGCCGCGGCGTTTTGCAAATAAGTGGCCTTTTTCCCACAAAAAACGCCAATTTCAAAAAGAGGTGAAGATATGAAACTGTTTGACGTTGACCTTTACGAATACTTTGCTCGGGAGAGGAAAGGGAACGCGGGCGGCAGGCTGACCTGCTACCTGCACGAGAACAGCGTTGAGATTGCCAAGGACAGGCGTTACCCCGCCATGCTCGTTCTGCCGGGCGGCGGCTACGTCTACTGTTCGGACAGAGAAGCCGAACCCATTGCCGAATACTACTACGCCCGCGGCTTCAACGCGTACATATTGAGGTACTCGTGCGTGCCCTCACGCTATCCCGCGCAACTTGACGAAGCGGCCATGGCCGTCGCTTACATAAAAAGGAACGCCGCCCTTCATCTCGGCACGGGCAAGGTGGCGGCAATCGGTTTTTCGGCCGGCGGGCACCTTTGCGGTAACCTTGCCACGGTTACGAAAAACGAAGCGGACGCCTCGGGTTTTGCGCTTGACGAAATCCGCCCCGACGCCGCCGTTCTCTCTTACGCGGTGATCTCCCCGTCCTTTGCGGGCGACACCTTCCCCAACCTCGTCGGGGGCGACGTAACCGCCTCGCCCTTTGCCGAAAAGGCGCGTTCGCTTTCGGTGGACGGCAGAATTAGCCCGACCACGCCGCCGCTTTTCATCTGGCACACCGCAAACGACGCGGGCGTCAATTCCGAGCAGGCAATGCTCGTCGCCCGTGCCGCCAAGATAAACGGCGTTAAGTTTGAACTGCACGTTTTCTCTTGCGGCCAGCACGGCCTGTCCGTCGCCGACGAACGGGTCTATCCCAAAGATTCCATCCCAAAGATGAGCGCGTACGCGGGTATGTGGGCGGACATGTCGGCGGCATTCCTCGCCGAATGCGGCCTTACCGTAGAGGACAATTAGTCCCCTTTTTCTCACAAAAACCGCACTTTTTCACTTCCAACAACCCATCGGGCCGCCTCTTTCGGGCGGCCTTTCAACTGTGCCCAACACTCCGGGGCTTTACCCAATCGCCCTCGCACAGCCACACCCGCACCATACACAGCCACAACCGCACACCAGCCCGCGCCCGCAGGCCAATCCAAAAAATTTTTGTCTTGCGCCAAAAATAAATATAAAATATTTTTGTCTTGCGCCAAAAATGTTTATAAAAATTTTTGCCTTACTTTGAAAATCTTTATCAAATGGCTTGACATAAATTTTCCACGGGTATATAATATAGTCGAATTTAGCAGTCAAACGCAAAGAGTGCTAACACTCAACAAATCAATTTGCCAAAGGAGAGGACAAACATGAAAAGTTTCAAGACAGAATCCAAAAAGATACTCGACCTCATGATCAATTCCATCTACACGCACAAGGAAATTTTTCTGAGGGAACTTATAAGCAACGCGAGCGACGCGATAGACAAGTTGTACTTCAAGAGCATGACCGAAAATTTAGGCATTGCCCGTGAAGAACTTGCCATAGAGATAACCCTCGACAAGGACGCGCGCACGCTTAAAATTTCGGACAACGGCATCGGCATGACCAAGGATGAACTTGAAAACAACCTTGGCGTAATTGCAAAGAGCGGTTCGCAGGCATTCAAGGCCGACCTTAAAGAGGGCGAAGGCGAGGACGTAAACATAATCGGGCAGTTCGGCGTCGGGTTCTACTCGGCGTTCATGGTGAGCGATAAGGTAGAAGTTATCTCCCGTGCTTACGGTTCGGACGACGCGTGGCTGTGGACGAGCAAGGGCGCCGAAGGTTACGACGTAACGCCCGCTGCCAAGGCGGGCAGGGGCACCGACATAATCCTGCACATCAAACAGGACGCCGAGGGCGAAGATTACGGCAAGTTCCTTGAAGAATATACCGTCCGCTCGCTCGTCCGCAAGTATTCCGATTACATCCGCTACCCCATAAAGATGGAGGTTACCAAGTTCCGCCCGAGCGAGGAAGAGGGCAAGCCCTCCGAAACCTACAAGGAAACCGACACTCTCAATTCCATGGTTCCGCTGTGGAAGAAGAACAAATCCGAGATAAAAGAGGAAGAGTACAACGAATTTTATACCAACACCTTCTTTGACGGGGAGGCCCCGCTCAAAGTAATACATTATTCGCAGGAAGGTGCGGTGGACTACAAAGCCCTGCTCTACATTCCCGCGCACGCGCCCTTCAATTATTATACAAAGAGTTACGAAAAGGGGCTGCGGCTTTACACCGACGGCGTTTTGATAACCGAAACCTGCGCCGACCTGCTGCCCGACTACTTCGGCTTTGTCAAGGGCGTTGTGGACAGCCAGCTCACCCTCAACATCTCGCGCGAGACCATCCAGCAGGACAGGCAACTCAAGCAGATTGGCAAGAATATCGACAAGAAGATTAAATCCGAACTTGCCGCCATGCTCAAGGACGACCGCGAGCGGTACGAAAAGTTCTGGGACAGTTTCGGTCTGCAGATTAAGTACGGAATATACAGCGATTGGGGAGCGCACAAAGAGGGGCTGCAGGACCTTGTCATGTTCTATTCCGCAAAGCAGGACAAGAAGGTTACGCTTGCCGAATACGTCGCCGCCATGCCCGAGGGGCAAAAGTACATCTACTACGGGGCGGCGGGCACGGCCGAAGGCGTAAAGGTTCTGCCGAGGACAGAAGCGGTCATCGCAGCGGGTTACGACGTGCTGTGCTTTACCGACGAGATCGACGAATTTGCCGTCCGCATGCTCGGGCAGTATTCCGAAAAGGAATTCCGCAACGTCTCGGGCGACGACACGGGGCTGGAAAACAAGGAGCAGACGGACGAAAACAAGGAAATTTCCGACTACATCAAGGAATGCCTCGGCGAGAAGATCGCAGAGGTCAGAATCACTTCGGGCATAGGCAACCACCCCGTTTGCCTCTCGTCCAAGGGCGCGATTTCGGTGGAAATGGAAAAGGTGCTCAACGCCATGCCGGGGTCGGACGGAAAGGTGTCCGCGCAAAAGGTTCTTGAAATAAACTCGGCGCACCCCGTGTACAAAAAGGTGGAGGAACTTTACGCTTCGGACAAAGAACGTCTCAAGGACCTTGCCGAAATCCTGCTTGTCCAGGCGCGCCTCATCGAGGGCCTGCCCATCGAAAATCCCACCGATTACGCGGATAAAGTCTGCAAATTCATAAGCGGAGGTAAGTTATGATAAATCTCGAAAACGTAGAAGAACTGTTCCGCTCGCGCTACAGTTGCCGCACGTTCGACCCGTCGGCTAAAGTGGAGCCCGAACTGATCCAAAGGATCGCCGACGCCGCAATGCTCGCCCCCTCGGCTTGCAACTCGCAGCCGTGGCACGTCTACGCCGTAACCGCCAGCGACAAGGTTAAAGAACTTGCCGACGCCGTGCATAAACTCGGCATGAACAAGTTTGCCGAAAACTGCACCGCCTTCTTCGTGATAGCCGCGGGCAAGGCCAACCTGACCTCGCGGATAGGCGCAAAGATAACCGACCTCGACTTTGTTTCCAACGACGTTGGAATCATGACCGCGCACCTCGTCCTCGCAGCCGCCGCGGCGGGCGTGAACACCTGCATTCTCGGAATGTTCGACGAGGAAAAGGCCCGTGCGGCCGTCGGCGCAAAGCCCGAGGAGAGCGTCCGTCTCATCGTCGCCGCGGGCAAGGCAGCCACTGCCGAAGTGCCGCAAAAGAAGCGCGCCGACGGCAAAGTAA